>NZ_JAICZA010000025.1 GCF_025933915.1 Mycobacterium sp. | reverse complement strand
GATCACGGTGACGCCGTCGGCGCGGGTGGTGACCTGCATCCGGTGCCGCGACACCGGGCCGGCGCCGGCGAGCGCGGTCGCCACCTGTTCGATGTCGGCGCCGCATTCCAACGCGACCGCGGCGGCACACAGGGCGTTGCCGACCTGGTGATCGCCGTAGACGCCGAGGCGCACCTGCGCCTGCCTGGTCCCGGAGGCGTCGCGGTGATGCAGCGTGAAGCACGGCCTGGCCAACTCGTCGAGCGACACCGGCCCGGCCCACAGCTGGCTGGGGCCCGCGTCGGTGTTCTCGGCGCGGCTCACCCGAACCACCCGGGCCGCGGTCACGTCGGCCATTGCCGCCACCGCCGGATCGTCGACGTTGAGGATCACCACCCCGGAGGTTGGAACAGATTGCGGCAGTTCGGATTTCGTTTGTGCGATGACGTCACGCGAGCCGAACTCGCCCAGGTGGGCGGTGCCGACGTTGAGGACCACCCCGATCGCCGGCGGGGCGATGTCGGCCAGCGCCGCGATATTGCCGGGGTGGCGCGCCGACATCTCGAGGACCAGATAGTCGGTGTCCGGCGTGGCGCGCAGCACCGTCCACGGATGTCCCAGCTCGTTGTTGAACGACCCGGGCGGGGCCACGACCTCGCCCAGCGGGTCCAGCACGGCGGCCACCAGATCCTTGGTGGAGGTCTTCCCGGATGACCCGGTGATCCCCACGATGGTCAGCCCGCCCGCCACCAGTTCGGCGGCCACCGCCTTGGCCAGTTTGGCCAGCGCCGCCAGCACCGCCGCGCCGGACCCGTCCGGGTCGTGCTCGAGCACCCCGGCCCGCGATCCGGACGCCCCCTCGGGCGCGACGACGATGGCGGGGACACCGACGGGCCGGGCGGCCAGCACCGCCACCGCACCGGCGGCGACCGCCGAGGCCGCATGGTCGTGGCCGTCCGAGCGGGCGCCCGGGAGCGCCAGGAACAGCCCCCCGGGTCCGACGGCGCGTGAGTCGAATTCCACCGTCCCGGTGACGTGGCGCTGTGCGGCGTCCTGCGGCGAGACGTCGGACAGCGTGCCGCCGACGATGTCGGCGATCTGGGCGACGGTCAGGTCGATCATCGCTCTGCCCCGTCGAGGTCGCGCAGCGCCTGGGCCAGCTCCACCCGGTCGTCGAAGGGGCGAGTGTGCCCGCCGGCGCGCTGGCCGGTCTCATGGCCCTTGCCGGCGATCAGCACCACATCACCCGGGCCCGCCCAGGCGACGGCGTGCCTGATCGCGTCGCGCCGGTCGGCGATCTCGACAATGTCTGCCGCACAACCGCTTTCGGCCGCCCCGGCCAGGATCTCGCGGCGAATCGACGCCGGGTCCTCACCGCGCGGATTGTCGTCGGTGACGACGACCAGATCGGCCAGCTCGGCCGCGGTCGCGCCCATCGGTGCCCGCTTCCCGGGGTCGCGCTCGCCGCCGGCGCCGAACACCACCGCCAGCCGGCGATCCGGACGCGCCAGGGTGGTCAGCACCGCGCGCAACGCGCCCGGTTTGTGGGCGTAGTCGACCAGCGCCAGGAAATCCTGGCCGGCGTCGATTTCCTCCATGCGGCCCGGCACGCGGGCCTGCAACAGTCCCGCCGATGCCCGGTCCGGAGACACCCCCACGGCGTCCAGGACAGCCAGTGCCACAAGGCAATTGGCGATGTTGTAGTAGCCGGGCAGCCGAACGCCGAGCTGGTGTTGCGCGCCGGTGGGGCCGACGACGGTGAATCGTTGTCCCCCGGCCCCCATCGGGGCCACGTCGATGGCGCGCCATTGCGCGGGTTGGCCCTCGGCGCTGACGGTGATCGCATCGCCGGCCCGGGCCGCCATCGAGCGACCGGCCTCGTCGTCGACGCAGACGACGGCGCGGCGGGCCCGCAGCGGGGAGTTCGGGTCGAAGAGCAACGCCTTGGCCTCGAAATAGTCGGCCATCGTCCGGTGAAAGTCGAGGTGGTCGCGGGACAGGTTGGTGAAAGCGCCGACCGCGAATGCGGTCCCGTCCACGCGGCCCAGTGCCAGCGCGTGGCTGGAGACCTCCATGACGACGGTGTCCACCCCCCGTTCGGCCATCGCCGCCAGCATCGCCTGCAGGACGGGGGCCTCCGGGGTGGTCAGCGCGCTGGGAATGTCCTCGCCGTCGATGCGAATGCCGATGGTGCCGATCAGCCCGGCGCTCCGGCCGGCGGCGCGCAGCGCGGATTCGATCAGATAGGTCGTGGTGGTCTTGCCGGACGTGCCGGTGATTCCGACGACCGTGACCCGTTCTGAGGGATTTCCGTACACCGTGGCGGCCAGCCCGCCGAGCACGCCGCGAGGGTCGGGATGCACCAGCGTCGGCACGCTCTGGGTTAGAGCGTGCATCTCGGCAACCCCGGCGGCGTCGGTCAGCACGGCGACCGCGCCGCGCTCGATCGCCCGGGCGGCGTGCCGGGCCCCGTGGGTGGCCGAACCGGCCAGCGCGGCGAACAAATCACCGGGCATCACGTCCTGGGCGCGCAGCGTCACGCCGGTGACCGTCACGTCGGGGACCGCGGTGCCGTCGGTCAGTGCTGCGTCGACCTGCGCCACCAGCGCCGACAGCGGAACGCCCGCCACGGCGCCCGGGCGTAACCCGGTGGGCACCGACACCACTTCCGTCACACCTCCCTCCGGCACCGCACGATCCTCATGATCGGCCATGACACCCTACCGAGCCGCACCCGGCCATGAGGCGATCCACGCGCGGTGAGTGACGCCGGTGGCGATCACCGCTGTCCCGTCCGGCGGCGACCCGCTAAGTGGCCTGCAGCGTCAGCGGTGGGCCCGGGTCCGGCGACAGCGGCACGTTCTCGCGCTGCATGAGCCAGCCGGCGATGTTGTGGAACAGCGGGGCCGCCGAGTGGCCCGGCGTGCCGTCCGCGTTGCGCTCCGGGTTGTCCATCATGATGCCGATGACATACCGGGGGTTGTCGACGGTGGCCATGCCCGCGAACGTGATCCAGTAGACGTTGTCGAAGTAGCAGCCGCAGGCGGGGTTGATCTGCTGTGCGGTACCGGTCTTGCCGGCCATCTGGTAGCCCGTCACCGCGGCGGCGGGACCGGTGCCCTGCTGGTAGCCCATCGGGTCGTGTTGCACGACGGCACGCAGCATGTTGCGCACGGTCTGAGCCGTCTGCGCCGAAACCACCCGCACGCCGTCCGGGCGCGGTTCTTCGGTGCGGGTCCCGTCGGGCGCGATGGTGGCCTTGAGGATCCGCGGCGGCATCCGCACCCCGTCGTTGGCGATGGTCTGGTACATGCCGGTCATCTGCAGCAGCGTCATCGAAAGGCCTTGGCCGATAGGCAGGTTGGAGAAGGTGCTGCCCGACCATTGGTCGATCGGGGGTACCAGCCCGGCGCTCTCACCGGGCAGCCCCACATTGGTGCGCTGCCCGAGCCCGAATTTGCGGACCATGTCATAGAAGCGCTCCGGGCCAACCCGCTGGGCGAGCATCAAAGTGCCGACGTTGGAGGACTTTCCGAACACACCCGTGGTGGTGTAAGGCATCACGCCGTGGTCCCACGCGTCGTGGATGGAGACCCCGCCCATCTGGATCGAACCGGGGACCTGCAGCACCTCGTCGGGATTGGACAGGCCGTACTCGATGACGGAGGACGCGGTGATCACCTTGTTCACCGACCCGGGTTCGAACGGTGAGGACACCGCCAGGTTGCCCAGCTGTCTGTCGCCCTGACGTCCGATGTCCTGGGAGGGGTCAAAGGTGTTGTCATTGGCCATGGCCAGCACTTCGCCGGTCTTCGCATCGAGCACCACGGCCGAAACATTATGCGCGCCAGACACGTTCTTCGCCTGCTGAACCTGCTGCTGCACATAGAACTGGATGTCGTCGTCGAGGGTCAGCTGCACCATCGAGCCGTTGACCGCCCGATGCCGGTTGCGGTAACTGCCGGGGATGACCACACCGTCGGATCCGCGGTCATAGGTGAGGGAGCCGTCGGTTCCGGACAGCACCGAGTCCATGGCCTCTTCCAGCCCCAGCAGCCCGTGGCCGTCCCAGTCGATGCCGCCCACGATGTTGGCGGCCAACGATCCGCCCGGATATTGGCGCAGATCTTGGCGTTCCGAACCGACCTCGGGGAATTTGTCCGAGATCGCGCTGGCGACAGCGGGATCGACGGCGCGAGCCAAATAGACGAAGTTCTCGTCGCTTTGCAGCTTCTTCAACAGGGTCGCCGAGTCGGGCTTGTTGCCCAGGCGGCCCGAGACGTCGTTGGCGATATCCCGCAACCGCTGCTGCGGGTCGGGGGCGGCCGAATTCTTGGCCCTGGCGTCGTCCAGCTGCTTGTGGATGCGTTTCGGCTGAAACGTCAGCGCACGCGATTCGATGGTGAAGGCCAATTGATCCTTGCGGCGGTCGATGATGCTGCCGCGCACCGCCTTTTCCACATCGGTGACCTTGAGTTGCCCGGCGGCCTGGGCGCGCAGCGTCGGGGCCTCGGTCACCTGCAGGGCGAACAGCTGGGCCGCGGCCACCAGCATCATCACCAGGATGACCACGTTGCCGGCGCGATGCCGGAAAACGAACGACCCGCCGCGGCTGGCCAATTGCGCGATCTGACGGGTGCGCCGCTCCCGCGCCGAGTGCCCGGATCCCACCGGCTCGGACCGCTGCGCTATACGGACATCCTTGGGCTGCTTGGCTTTGCGGAATCGCTTCGATTCCGCAACGCCGCGACCCTGTTCGCCTTGCGGCTTGGCGCGGCGTTTGGGTTGCCGGGCGGCGTTGCCCTCCAAGTCCTTACGGGGACCACGCGTCGGGCGTGTCGCCTGCGACCGGCGTGCCCGCGGGGAGTCACCGCGGCTCACCTGGGAGCACCTGGCGGTGCCACGGCGGGCCCGGGCAGGGCGCCGGTACCCGGTTGCGGCATCGGGGCGGGCGCCGGAGCGGCGGGGACGATTGGCGCAGGGGCGGCCGGGCGGCCCAGCTGCACCGGGACCGGAACCTCCGGCGGTAGGGGCGCGGGCATTTGGGCAGGAGCCGGAATGGGCAGGCCGCCCAAGGGAATCGGGACCTCGGCGGGTACCGGGGGGGCCGCGGGTCTCGCCGGTGTCGGCAGGCCCGGCGTCGGCAGCGCACCGGTCGCCGGCCCACCGGTCACGCCGGGCAGCGCACCGGTAACGGGGCCGCCTGGCATGCCGGGCAGCGTACCGGTAGCCGGCGCCGCGGGCGCACCAGGCGCGCCGGGCACCGGGGGAAGTGCCGGTGGGAAGTGCTGACCGCCCACCGTTGAGGCGCCGTCGGGTGCGCGCAGCAGCGCTTCGGGCCCGGACCTGGCCGGGGCGGGAGCGCCGGGGACCGGTTCGATCCGCATCGGGACCTCCGCGGCAGGGGCCGCCGGCTTCGGGGGCTGCGGCGCCTCGTCGGGGAGCTTGCTGTTCAGCGGCGGGGGCGGAACACCGTCAGCCGGCTTCGGGGTGCCGACGACCACCCAGCTCCCGGACGGGTCCTGGACCAGGTGCGCGGTATCCCTGGTGGGGATCATGCCCTGCTTGCGGGCGGCCTCCGCCAGCGCCGGCGCGGCTTCGGCCTGGCGGACATCGCGCTCCAGCGCTTCCTTCTGTTGCTGCAGCAACCGGGTCCGCTCCCGGGCGTGGCTCAACTTGTAGGAGCGCTCGGCGGAGTCGGTGGACAACCACAGCGTGAGACCGAGCCCCACGCCCAGCGCACCGATGACCAACACGACGAATGGGACCTTGCTCGCAAGTGTCCGCGGGCGCAGGTCGATCGATGCCAGCCGCGCGGCCAGACGCTCGGTCAGCCGAGGACGAACAACCTTGGGCGCTTTGGCTTTCCGGGCCTTGGCTCGCGCCTTGGCCTGGCTGGTGTTCTTGGCCCGGGCCGACCGCTCGGCCGGCCGGGCGACGGGGCTGGTCTGCGGTCCGGCCTTGGGCGCGCGGGTTTCGCGGGCGGGCGCCGAGGTCCTGCCGCCGCGGGTGCGTCGCGCCGCGCCGGAGTCCGGCGCCGGGCGCCTGCCCCGCCGGGCAGAACCGTCGCGCGCGCTCCGGCGGTCGGTGCCCCCGCGTCGTGTCGACGTCTCGCGGTCCGCTTTCATCAATCGCCTTTCCCGGTCGCCTGCTGTGTTTCCATTCGTTGCAGAGCCCGTAATCGCACCGCGGCGCTGCGCGGGTTGCGTTCGATCTCGGTGGCGTCGGCGCGTCCGGCACCCTGGGTCAGGGCCCGGAATCGCGGCTGGTGGCCGGGGAGTTCGACCGGCAGATCCATCGGGGTGCGGGAAGCGACCGCCTGGGTGAACAGCCGCTTGACGATCCGGTCTTCCAGCGATTGGTAGGCCAGCACCACGATGCGCCCGCCGACGGCAAGCGCGTCCAGCGCGGCCGGAAGTGCGGCGCGCAGCGAATCCAGTTCGTCGTTGACCGCGACCCGCAGCGCTTGGAAGGTGCGCTTGGCCGGATGTCCGCCGGTGCGTCGGGCCGCGGCCGGAATCGCCTCGTAGAGCAGCGCCACCAAGTCCGCGGTCGACGTGAACGGCTCCCGGGCACGCCGGCGCACGATATGCGCGGCGATGCGCCGCGCGAACCGCTCCTCGCCGTAGCGGTGCAAGATGTTCGCCAGCTGCGCCTCGTCGTAGGTGTTGAGGATGTCGGCCGCGGTCAGCGGCGCTTCGGGATCCATCCGCATGTCCAGCGGTGCGTCCTGGGCGTAGGCGAAACCCCGTTCGGCGCGATCCAGCTGCATGGACGACACACCGAGGTCGAACAGCATTCCGTCGACCGATTCGGTTGCGGCATATCCGGATTCGGCCAGCGCCGCGGCGACGCCGTCGTAGCGGGTGTGCACCAGCGTGACCCGGTCGGAAAATCGCGCCAACCGCGATCGGGTGATGTCCAGGGCGCTGGGATCGCGGTCGAGCCCGATCAGCCGCAGACCCGGCAGTTCGGTCAAGAACCGCTCCGCGTGCCCTCCCGCGCCGACGGTGGCATCGACCAGGGTCGCCCCCGTCCCGTCCGGGTGACGGCGGGTCAGCGCGGGTGTGAGCAGTGCGACGCAGCGCTCCAGCAGGACGGGCACGTGCCCGAAATCTGAATTGTCAGCCACCGCAACGCCTCCCCGGATCTGCCGGCACCCGTCGGCCTCGAGGGCCCCCACGAGAGCGGCCCGCGCGCCGCTGCGGGTCTGCACCGCCCGAGCGTGCCGGCGCGGAACCGTTCCCGGCCCGTTCCGGCCGGACCGGTGTGGCGCCTGCACATCGAGGTCCCTGCCCGAAGGCGCGAACCTGGCGTTGGGGAAGTACGCCAGGGTCGGTTCGGGCAGAGGCCACGTTGCACGGGCATGCGCCTCAGATGATGTCGCCGAGTGCTTCATCGCTGGCCGCGGAGAAGTTCTCTTCGTGGGTCTGCTGGTAGTCCTGCCAGGCCTGCGCATCCCAGATTTCGAGGTAGTCGACCGCACCGATCACCACGCAGTCCTTGGACAGGCTGGCATAACGGCGGTGGTCGGCCGACAACGTGACGCGCCCCTGGGCGTCGGGATGCTGCTCGTCGGTGCCGGCGGCGAGGTTGCGCAGGAAGGCCCTGGCGTCAGGGTTGCTCCGCGAGGCCTTGCTTGCCCGGCGGGCCAGTTGTTCGAATTCCGCCCGGGGGTAGACGGCGAGGCTGTGGTCCTGGCTCTTGGTGACCATCAACCCCCCTGCCAACGCGTCACGGAACTTGGCGGGCAGCGTCAGCCGCCCCTTGTCATCGAGTTTGGGCGTGTAGGTGCCAAGAAACACCAGCTCACCTCCTGTTCGAGGTCACCCAAACACTGCAGCCACCATACCCCACAACCCCCCACTTCGCCCCATTATCTGCTTGTCGCCGTGGTGTTTCCCGGGTTATCCGTCGTCACGGGGTTGTCGACGGCACACCAGGGGCGTGTCGGCCCCCTTTCTGCGCAGTATTCACGCCCGCCGGAACAGCTCTTCTATCAGGGAAAACACGCCCCAGTGGGGCCCGGTGGGGAATGCGGGTGGGGCCCAGTGGGGCTTAGCCGCTGGCCCACGCCTCGGTTAGGCCTCGATTACGCCGCAAAACGGCATCGACGGTTGCGCACGGGTCAGCCGGATGGCCGGAGCCTGCGACGATGACAGCCGCGCCGGCACCGAGGCTTGGAGCGCAGCGAGAAAAGCAAAACGGGGCAGCCCCTCGGCTACCCCGCGTGTCGGTCGGCGCTAGTTGTCGAAGCGGCGGCGGAACCGATCTTCCATGCGGCTGGTGAACGAACCGCCGCCCTTGTTGCGGCGTTGGCGCAGCGAGCCGGGCGCCGATCCGGAATGGTCTGACCTGCCGGACAACCGGGGACCGGTGATCCCGAACACCACTCCGCCAAACATGACGATGAAACCGAAAATGCTGAGAATGGGGACGCTGCCGCCGATCCAGGTGGCCTTGAAGGCCACTCCGGAAACCAGCATCGCCAGGCCGACGACGAACAGCGCTACGCCCTGCAGACGCCGACGGGCCGTGGGCGCGCGAAATCCTCCGCCCCGGACGCTTGAGGCGAATTTCGGGTCTTCGGCGTAGAGAGCGCTCTCGATCTGATCGAGCATCCGCTGCTCATGATCGGAGAGTGGCATTCGTCCCTCCTTGCCGACGGTTGGGCACGTGACCATCGGTACACGCGGATGCCCTTTGCGCGGGCAACTAATTGAATGATACGAGGTCAATCTGCCCCATACCACTGGTTCCGCGCCGATTCTATCCCGGTCTAATCCGGGCATCGCGCCAGACCGGAACGGCCGTGCGCTACAACCGGCTTCCCGAACCGGGGCGGCCCGTCCGTTCGGTGCCACGACCGCTCGTCGCTTCGCCGCGTGGGCGTCCGATAATGGTCGACAGCAGCCTGGTCCCCCTAGGCCACAGAACGCCGCAGCACCACATGAGTCTGATTACCGGATGAGGAGGGAACCGCGAATTGGCGATATTCCTCATCGATCTGCTCCCGCACGATATGGAGCGTCGCCTCAAAGACGCCCTGACGGTGTATGTCGATGCGATGCGATACCCGCGGGGCACCGAGCACCAGCGTGCCGCGATGTGGCTGGAACACATCCGTCGACGTGGCTGGCAAGGGGCCGGCGTCGTCGAAACCGAGGCAGCCGACGACGAGGGCGCGCAAACACCCTCGGCGGAAGATTTGACCAGCGCCCCACTGCTGGGCGTGGCCTACGGCTACCCCGGCGCGCCCGGGCAATGGTGGCAGCAGCAGGTCGTGCTGGGCATGCAGCGTGGCGGCTCGCCGCCCCAGGAGATCGCGCGGCTGATGAGTAGCTATTTCGAGTTGACCGAACTGCACATCCATCCCCGTGCCCAGGGCCGCGGCCTCGGCGAGGCGTTGGCTCGACGCCTGCTGGCGGGTCGCGCCGAACAGAATGTGCTGCTGTCGACGCCGGAAACCAATGACGAGCCCAACCGCGCCTGGCGGTTGTACCGGCGCCTGGGCTTCACCGACGTCATCCGCCGCTACCGCTTCGCCGGCGACCCGCGGGAGTTCGCGATCCTGGGCCGCGAATTGCCACTGTGACACCGCGGAACTCGGCACGCATCGAAAGATCCCACTCCGACGTGTCACTTATTTAGGCGGCACATCGGATCTGGCACGATGACCTGGTGCGCGCCAGCTCTCCCCCGTCCCACGGCCGAGGCTTCCGAGCCGCCGGGACCCGACGGCGCCGCCTGGTGGCCATCGCGATGTTGCTGCTGCTGGTGCCGCTGGCCGCCGGATGCCTGCGGGTACGGGCGTCGCTCACCATCTCCCCCGACGACCTGGTGTCCGGAGAGATCGTCGCCGCCGCGAAACCCAAGACCCCCAAGGACACCGGCCCGCAGCTGGACAGCAACAACCTGCCGTTCAGCCAGAAGGTGGCGGTGTCGAACTACGACAGCGACGGCTACGTCGGCTCTCAGGCGGTGTTCTCCGATCTGACGTTCGCCGAGCTGCCCCAGCTGGCCAACATGAACTCCGACGCCTCCGGGGTCAACCTGTCGCTGCGGCGCAACGGCAACCTGGTGATCCTGGAGGGCCGGGCGGATATGACCTCGCTGACCGATTCCGAGGCGGACGTCGAGCTCACGGTCGCCTTCCCGGGCGTGGTGACCTCCACCAACGGCGACCGGGTCGAGCCCGACGTGGTGTCGTGGAAGCTCAAGCCGGGTGTGGTGAGCACCATGACCGCCCAGGCCCGCTACACCGACCCGAACACCCGTTCCTTCACCGGCGCGGTGGTGTGGCTGGGCATCGCGTCCTTCGCGGCCGCGGGCGTGGTGGGGCTGTTGGCCTGGGTCGGCCGCGACCGGTCACCGCGCCTCACCGCACCGCGCGATCAGCCGCCGCCCACCTAGCCTTGCCGCGTAGAGCTAGCCCTGCCGGGCGGGTGACCAGTACGCGAGCATCTCCGCGAAGGTCTGGAACGCCGGCCCGGAGATCCCGTAGGTCGCCTCGAGGTGGATGCTCAGCGGGAAGCCTAGGTCGGCCACGCCGTCGATGACGCGCTTATAGAGGTCGACCATCAGCTGGCGCTTCTGCGCCGGTTCGCTGGCGGCGAGCCTCTGGACGAACTCCTGCTCGCCGGCCACCGCGGCATTGCCGGGGTCCTGGATGAGCCAATTGATCAGCCCGACCCGGCTTTCCATCTTCGGCACGAAGCCGAAGGACAGCAGGATTTCGGGCCGGTGAGCGGTTTCCCGGGCGAACTCACGCAGGAAACCCACGATCGCGTCGGAATACAACAGCTGAGTCATGCCGTAGGTGGCGCCCTGGTCGCACTTGAAGTTGAACCGGCCGTGTTCGCCGTCCCGCGTCGGGATCAGGATCACGCCGCGGTTGGTCACCAGTTCGCGATAGATCGACAGCGCGTCGGTCGGGGCGACGCCCGAGCCCTCGCCGTCGTTCATCGTGCGCGGCACGCCGACGAACACCACGCCTTCCATTCCGGCCGAGGACAACTCGGTCAGCCGCGCACGCAGCGACGGCTCGTCCATGAACGCGGTGACCTGCGTGCACAAGCCCTTGATCCCGGTCAGTTCCGGCTTGACGACCGACCAGAAGTCGAGCACATCCAGCTTGGGCTTCATCGGGACCGGACGGTCGTCGTCCTCGGCGATGATCCCGGGGATCATCACGTGCCGGATCAGGCCGTCCAGACCGGACTCGGCTGAATGCCGCACCACTTTCTGCGCCTCTTCGAGTGCCCGCTCCCGACCTTCGTCGGCGTTGGGCGGCACCAGCTCGAGCGCAATGGTGTTGAGGGTCACGCGGCTTCTCTCCGTCCAACGGCTATTGGCCTGGGGCATCTTTTGGCCGCGCAATATCCGCGCGAGCCCCAGCGCACCCGCCAGCATAGGGGCGGGTTAGTGAGGCAGTCGAAGCAACTGGGTGCACACCGCAACGCCACGCGGGACGCACCCCGGGCGGCGTGCCGAATACACTGGTCGGGCCTGGAACACCCAGCTATCCGAGCAGAAAGGGGCGCCGCGCTGAGCTCAGGAGCCACAGCAGCAGCGGCGACCGTCGAGTTGACCGGCGCCATCACCGAACAATTGCGGCGGTATCTGCACGCCCGGCGCGCCGAGACCGCCTACATCGGTGACGACTACAGCGGCCTGATCGCCGCGCTCGAAGACTTCGTGCTGGGCGGCGGTAAGCGGCTGCGGCCCGCCTTCGCCTATTGGGGCTGGCGTGCGGTGGCCACCGACGACCCCGATGACCAAGTGCTGCTGCTGTTTTCCGCACTCGAGCTGCTCCACGCCTGCGCGCTGGTGCACGACGACGTGATCGACGACTCCTCCACCCGGCGGGGCCGGCCGACCGCTCACGTCCAGTTCGCGACGCTGCACCGCGACCGGCGCTGGCAAGGCTCACCGGAACGGTTCGGCATGTCGGCCGCCATCCTGCTCGGTGACCTCGCCCTGGCCTGGGCGGACGACATCGTCTTCGGCGCCGACTTGACTCCGCAGGCCCAGCGGCGCGTCCGTCGGGTGTGGGCCAACATCCGCACCGAGGTGCTCGGTGGCCAGTACCTCGACATCGTCGCCGAGGCCAGCGCCGCCGCCTCGATCGCGTCGGCGATGAACGTCGACACCTTCAAAACCGCCTGCTACACCGTGTCGCGGCCGCTGCAGCTGGGGGTGGCCGCCGCCGCCGACAGACCCGACGTCCACGATTCCTTCAGCCAGTTCGGGACGGATCTCGGGGTGGCGTTTCAGCTACGCGACGACGTCCTGGGCGTGTTCGGTGACCCCGCGGTGACCGGTAAGCCGTCCGGGGATGACCTGCGATCCGGCAAGCGCACCGTGCTGCTGGCCGAGGCCGTCGAGTTGGCGGAGCAGTCAGACCCGGTGGCGGCCAACCTGTTACGGAGCTCGATCGGAGCCCAGCTGACCGACACCCAAGTGGATCAGCTGCGCGACGTCATCGAATCGGTGGGCGCCCTGGCCGCGGCCGAACAACGGATCGCCACGCTGACGGGTCGGGCGCTGGCCACGCTGGCCGCCGCACCCATCAACACCGCGGCCAAAGCGGGGCTGTCCGAATTGGCCAAGCTGGCCACGAACCGGTCCGCCTGAACCGATGACGACCCCGACCGACACCCCGGCCGACGACTCGCCGACAGCCAAACCCGATCGCGGAGAATGGCTTTCGCGACTGAGGGCATTCGTGGCCGCCGACGAATCCCGTCCGGCGAAACTCGGCTTACTTGGGTCGGTGCTGATCACCCTGGGTGGACTCGGAGCGGGCAGCACCCGCCAGCACGACCCGCTGCTCGAGTCAATTCACATGTCCTGGCTGCGGTTTGGTCACGGCTTGGTGCTGTCGTCGATCGTGTTGTGGGCCGGCGTCGGTCTCATGCTGATCGCCTGGCTGGGCCTGGGCCACCGCGTGCTGGCCGACGGAGCCACCGAGTTCATCATGAAGGCCACCACCGGCTTCTGGCTGGCGCCGCTACTGATCTCGGTGCCGGTCTTCAGCCGGGACACCTATTCGTATCTGGCGCAGGGCGCCTTGCTGCGCGACGGCCTGGATCCCTACGCGGTCGGACCGGTCGCCAATCCGAACATCTTGCTGGACAACGTCAGTCCCATCTGGTCGATCACGACAGCACCCTATGGGCCGGCGTTCATTCTGGTCGCAAAGCTGATCACCGTCATCGTCGGCAACAACGTGGTGGCGGGCACGATGTTGCTCCGGTTGTGCATGCTGCCCGGTCTGGCGCTGTTGATCTGGGCGACCCCCCGATTGGCGCGTCATCTGGGCGCTGACCCCTCGACGGCGCTGTGGATCTGTGTGCTCAACCCGCTGGTGCTCATCCATCTGATGGGCGGGGTGCACAACGAGATGCTGATGGTGGGCCTGATGGCCGCCGGTATCGCGCTGGCGTTCGGCGGTCGCCACGTCGCGGGCACCGCGCTGATCACCGTCGCCATCGCGGTCAAAGCGACCGCCGGCATCGCGCTGCCCTTTCTGGTGTGGGTGTGGGCGCGGGACCTGCGCGACCGGCGGGGATATCGGCCCGCGCGAGCGCTTCTCGCGGCCACGGCGATGTCGCTGCTGGTCTTCGCGGTCGTGTTCGCGATCCTGTCCGCGCTGGCCGGCGTGGGCCTGGGGTGGCTGACCGCGCTGGCCGGATCGGTGAAGATCATCAACTGGCTGACCGTGCCGACCGCGGCGGCCAACCTGATCCACGCGATCGGCAGCGGGTTGTTTCCGGTGAGCTTCTATCCGATCCTTCGAGCCACGCGGTTGGCCGGCATCGCGATCATCGCGGTCTCGCTGCCGGTGTTGTGGTGGCGGTTCCGTCGTGACGACAAGGGCGCGCTCACCGGCATCGCGTACTCGATGCTGATCGTGGTGCTGTTCGTCCCGGCCGCGTTGCCCTGGTACTACTCGTGGCCACTGGCGGTCGTGGCGCCCCTGGCCCAGTCGCGACGGGCGGTGGCGATCATCGGCGGTGTGTCGACCTGGGTGATGGTGATCTTCAAACCCGATGGCTCGCATGGCATGTACTCGTGGCTGCATTTCTCGCTGGCCACCGCCTGCGCGTTGATCGCGTGGTACTCGCTGTACCGGGTTCCCCGGCCGCCCGCCGAGCGGGCCGAGATCACCGCCGGATAGGCGGCGGGGTTCAGCAGGCCATCGCCTGTGCCCGGCGCACCACTTCCCGGGCCTGGTGGGCATGCAGCGCATCGACGGGACGGGCATTGCTGAGGGCGTCCCGGCTGCCGTCTCGGGTCACCGTCAGCGACGGGTCCCGGGTGAACAACCAGCGCACGATCTCGGTGTCGTGGTAGCCGCCGTCGTGCAGGATCGTCAACAATCCCGGCAGGCATTTGACCACCTCGCCGGATGAGGTGAAGAACACCTGCGGCACCACCACACCCTCGCCGCGCCGGACCGCGACCAGATGGCCCTCCCGGAGTTGTTGGTGCACCTTGGTAACCGGGATTCCCAGCAATTCGGCGACCCGCGGCAGGTCATAGATCGGCTCGTCGGGATCTAGCACATCGTCGCCGGCAGGAATACTGCTCATCCGCGCAAGTGTAAGCCTTGATACGCGCCTTGAACCCGTGTTCTCCCGCCCAATCACACGGTCGCACCTACGATGGCCCCGTGGCCCAAGCTCATCCGCCCGGCCGGGCCGGCCCGCATTGGCAGCGGACCGAGGTTTCGTCGGTGGACCCCTTGGACAACACTTTGCTCGACGGCCGCTACCTGATCCAGTCGAAGATCGCCAGCGGCGGCACCTCAACGGTGTACCGCGGTCTCGACACCCGGCTCGACCGTCCCGTCGCCGTGAAGGTGATGGATTCTCGCTATGCCGGTGACGAACAGTTCCTGACCCGGTTCCAGCGCGAGGCCCGCACCGTTGCCCGGCTCAAAGATCCCGGGCTGGTGGCGGTCTACGACCAGGGCTCCGACGCGCGGCATCCGTTTCTGGTGATGGAGCTCATCGAGGGCGGGACCCTGCGCGAGTTGCTGGGCGAGCGCGGACCCATGCCGCCTTATGCCGTGGCGGCGGTGCTGCGTCCGGTGCTCGGCGGCTTGGCCGCCGCGCACCGGGCCGGCCTGGTGCATCGCGATGTCAAGCCCGAGAACGTGCTGATCTCCGACGACGGCGAGGTCAAGATCGCCGACTTCGGGTTGGTACGTGCCGTCGCGGCCGCCGGAATCACCTCTACCAGCGTCATTTTGGGCACCGCGGCGTATCTGTCACCCGAACAGGTGCGCGACGGCGACGCCAGCCCGCGCAGCGACGTCTACTCCGCGGGCATCCTCACCTACGAGCTGCTGACCGGGCGCACACCCTTCACCGGTGACTCGGCGTTGTCGATCGCCTACCGGCGACTGGACACCGACGTGCCGGCACCCGGTGCGGTCATCGACGGTGTGCCCGTGCAGTTCGACCAGTTCGTGGGGCGCGCGACCGCCCGCGATCCGGCCGACCGATACGCCGACGCGACCGAGATGCAGGCCGATCTCGACGCGATTGCCGACGAGCTTGCGCTGCCGGACTTTCGGGTGCCGGCACCGCGCAACTCCGCGCAGCACAGGTCGGCCGCGCTCCACCACAGCCGGACCGGCCAGCGCCCTCCTACCGCGCAACAACCCGGGCCACCCGAGCCGGTGCGCCACCCCACCCGCCAACTGACCCGCGGCCCCGAGGATTGGCCGGAGCCACAGCGTCCGGTGTCGACCGACTCCGAACCCGACGATGACGGCGACGATGACTACGAATATGAGCCCGTCACAGGCGAATTCGCCGGTATCCCGATCAGTGAATTCGTGTGGACCCGCCAGCACAACCGGCGCATGGTGCTGGTGTGGGTGGCGCTGGTGCTCGCGCTCACCGGGTTGGTCGCGACCGCGGCGTGGACCATCGGAAGCAACCTCAACGGACTGCTCTAGCAGCCCACATCCCATCGCGGATGTGATCCCAAAACTGACGAACAACATCTGGGAACGCCTTCAGATACACAACAACCTCCAGTTAGGTGGCTGTTGCAATCACCTCCTGAACCCACGCATGGTTTTACACGATTCTGCGTCGGGTGGCCGGGCCGGGCCCGGCGAACACTGCTGTTAGTCGCGCAGCATTTCGGCGACGAGGAAGGCCAACTCCAGCGACTGCTGGGTGTTCAGCCGCGGGTCACACGCGGTCTCATAGCGGCCAACCAGGTCGGTGTCCGAAATGTCTTGCGCCCCACCAAGACACTCGGTGACGTTCTCCCCGGTGATCTCGACATGGATGCCACCGGGATGGGTCCCCAGCGCGCGGTGGACCTCGAAGAAACCCTGCACTTCGTCGACGATGCGGTCGAAGTGCCGCGTCTTGTAGCCGTTGGACGACTCGTAGGTGTTGCCGTGCATGGGATCGCACTGCCAGATCACCTGGTGGCCGGCGGCCTGGACCTTCTCCACGATCGGTGGCAGCAGATCGCGCACCTTGTTGTTGCCCATCCTGCTCACCAATGTCAGCCGGCCGGGCTTGTTGTGCGGGTCGAGCCGCTCGACGTATTCGACGGCCAGCTCCGGGGTGATCGTCGGGCCGAGCTTGATGCCGATCGGGTTGGCGATCACCTCCGCGAAGGCGACGTGCGCGCCGTCGAGCTGGCGGGTCCGCTCACCGATCCACACGGTGTGCGCCGACAGGTCATACAGCTGAGGTTCGTCGCCCTCGCTCTCGGACAGGCGCAGCATCGACCGCTCGTAGTCGAGCACCAAAGCCTCATGGCTGGCGTAGATTTCGGCGGTCTGCAGGTTGCGATCCGCCACGCCGCAGGCGCTCATGAAGCGCAGACCGCGGTCGATCTCGGTGGCCAGCGCCTCATAGCGGGCACCGGCCGGCGAGGTCCGGACGAATTGGCGGTTCCAGTCGTGGACCAGATGCAGTGACGCCAATCCCGAAGACGTCAGCGCCCGAACCAAATTCATCGCCGCGCTGGCATTGGCGTAGGCACGCACCAAACGCGACGGGTCATGCTCGCGCACCGCGGCGTCCGGGGCGAAGCCGTTGATCATGTCGCCGCGGTAGGACTTCAGTCCCAGCGCGTCGACGTCGGCCGATCGCGGTTTCGCGTACTGGCCCGCGATGCGGGCCACCTTGACCACCGGCAAGCTCGAGCCGTAGGTCAGCACGACCGCCATCTGCAGCAGGGTGCGCACATTGCCGCGGATGTGGGGTTCGGTGTTCTCCGTGAACGTCTCCGCACAGTCACCGCCCTGCAGCAGAAACGCCTCACCCCTGGCCACCTGGGCAAGCTGCTCTTGCAGCCGGACGATTTCCGACGGCACCGTCACCGGCGGCACGCTCTCCAGGACCGTGCGCATCGCCGACGCCTGATCGGCCGGCCAGCTGGGCTGCTGGGCGGCCGGCTTGGCCAGGGCCGCGTCCAGCCGCGCCCGCAGATCGGTCGGCAGCGGCGGCAGCGACGGCAGCTGGTCGATCGGTATGTCGACGGTCCAGTTCATCGGTCCATCGTAACCGCGGCGCGGACGCCCCTGGTCCCGGCTGATCAGCGCGAACGCCGTTCACCCGGGCTCGACGGCTCAGTCTCCCGATGTGATCAACCGATATCGGCGGAGCTGATCGCGGGCGTCGACCAACGCGTCGTGGGCATCGGGCGACCGCGGCGGCATCCGCGGGCTGCCTCGGTCTTCCCACAGTTGCCGCAGCTCCCGGGTGAAACGGGGGATGGCCTGCGGTAGGTCGGGCATCGGGCCCCACAGCTGGCACAAGGCCACATGGTCGTAGGCGGCCACCCACGCCCACAGCTCGATCGGCTCAGGGGCCGCCTTGCCTGAATTTAGGCCGAAGAACTCTTCCAGGTCCTCGCGGATCCGCCTGCGTGAACGCCACAGCTGCGACGCCGGGGGCGGCAACTTGGGCAGCACGTTGGCGCGCACCCACGGCCCGGCGCCCTCGGGATCGAATTCCGTGGAGACCGCGTAGTACTCGCGGCCGTCTTCGGCGGCCACCCCGATCGAGATCAGCTCGATGGTGCGGCCGTCCTCGATGAATTCGGTGTCGTAGAAGTACCGCACCGGAAGAAGCCTAGACCGGCGACGATGAGTGCCGGCACGGCACGAAAAAGGAGACGGTCGATCAAGCTCAGCCGGCGACGATGAGTGCCGGCACGGCACGAAAAAGGAGACGGCCGATCAAGCTCAGCCGGCGACGATGAGTGCCGGCACGGCACGAAAAAGGAGACGGCCGATCGAGCAGCTGCGGGCGGGGCTGGAGCTTATCTGCCGATCAGGATGGGACCGGTGGGAGCCGGGGCGGGATGAACCTCGTCGTCCAGCCTGGCATCGACCGCGTGGGGGTCCGGAAACCGTGGCGTGCCGGCGATGGCGCACTGCAAATACAACTTGGCCCGCACCACCGGGCGGCGCAGCCGCCTTTCGCGCTGCAGTGCGCGGCGCATCTTCTCCGGTTGCGTGCAGTACCGCCAGCGGGCCCAGGGAGCGTGCGGGCGCGACAGCCGGACCGCACCGATGACCAGCAGGACCACGAGGAACATGCCGAGCAAGCCGGTCCAGACCTTGCCCTTGAGCACCACCACGACGGCCAGCGGCAGCGTCAAGGCCATGGCGCCGCCCACCACGGCCCGCAGCGGCACCGAATTGGCGTCATGCCAGATCGGCAGGAAGAACATCAGCGGGTGCAGGCCCATCATCAACAGCCCGGCCACCGCCACGGCGGCAAAGACCGCATCGACCGACGAGCGGCCGTCCTCGGACCAGTAGACGTCGGACAGGTGCAGGATGAGCGCGTACTCGTCGAGGACCAGGGCGGCCCCGATCCCGAAAAAGGTGGCGGCCACCATGAACTGGGGCTCATGCCCATCGATGGACAGGGTGACCAGCGTCAGCCCGGACAACAAGGTAAGAACCACCCCGAACGTCACGTGGTGGATGTGGACTCCCCCGACGTGAACGTTGCGCGGGTGCCACCACCTGGCGGGCCGGCCGTTTTCGACGCCGTGACGGATGAAGCGCACGAACGTCCGCGTGACGAAAAACGTCAGGATGAAGGCCACCAGGCAGCACAGCAGTGGCAGGTGGCCCCGGTCGTGAATGTCATGTTCGAACCATCGGGACATCTCGCCCACGAACGAGTGGAGCACTCTTGAAACCTACGCCTTCGCGCGCCGAGGTCGTGGGAGCCGCGCTGCACCAGCGGTGTCCGGGCCCGGGCACCCATTACGCTGTTGTGCGACATGAGTACACGGCAGGCGCCCGGCGTGGGCAATCAACCCGGGTGGGCGCTGTGGTGGGGCCTGGTTTGGCTGGTGGCCACGGCGGGGCTGAGTTACGCGGCGTGGCAGTTGTTCGGGCACACGCCCTATCGCATCGACATCGACGTCTATCAGATGGGCGCCCGGGCCTGGATGGACGGGCGTCCGCTGTACAGCGGAGACGTGATGTTCCACACCCCGATCGTGGATCTGCCGTTCACCTATCCGCCGCTGGCCGCCATCGTGTTCTGCCCATTCGCCTGGATGCACATGCCGGCCGCGAGCGTCGCGATCACCGCCCTGACGTTGGTGCTACTGATCGTGTCGACGGTGATCGTGCTGACCCGGCTGGACGTCTGGAGCACCTCGACGGTGCTGCCCGGCCCGGCCTGGCTGCGCCGGTGGTGGCTGGCCATCGTCGCCGCCGCGGCGGCGACGATCTGGCTCGAGCCGATCAGCTCGAACTTCGCCTTCGGACAGATCAATGTCGTGCTGATGACGCTGGTGATCGCCGACTGCGTGCCACGCCGCACGCCGTGGCCGCGCGGGCTGTTGCTGGGGCTGGGCATGGCGCTCAAGCTGACGCCGGCGGTGTTTCTGCTCTATTTCCTGCTGCGCCGCGATAACCGGGCGACGTTGACCGCGCTCGCGTCGTTCGTGGGGGCGACGCTGCTGGGTTTCGCCCTGGCGTGGGACGACTCATGGGAGTACTGGACGCACACCCTGCATCACACCGACCGGATCGGCGCCGCGACGCTGAACACCGACCAGAACATCGCCGGCGGCCTCGCGCGGCTTGGGCTGTCCCAGCAGGAACGCTTCCTGCTGTGGGTGGCGGCGTCGCTGCTGGTGCTGGCGGTGACGGTGTGGGCGATGCGGCGGGTGCTGCGCGCCGACGAGCCCACGCTCGCGCTCGTCTGCGTCGCATTGTTCGGGCTGGTGGTCTCGCCGGTGTCGTGGTCACACCACTGGGTGTGGGTGCTGCCGGCGGTGCTGGTGACGGGAATCGTGGCCTGGCGACGCCGCAACGCGCTGCTGATGGTCATCAGCGCCATCGGGGTGGCGCTGATGAGGTGGACGCCGATCGAGCTGCTGCCCAAGCATCACGAGGCGAGCGCGGCCTGGTGGCGCCAACTTGCCGGGATGTCCTACGTGTGGTGGGCGCTGGCGGTCATCGTCGCGGCCGGCCTCACCGTGACCGCCCGCGGAGTTTCGCGGGACGCCGCTCCGCCGCGGTTGGCGCCGGTTACCGCCGTCGGCTAACCGGCAGCGGTCTCGGGAATCCGCACGGCCTCGCCGTCGGCCGCGTCACCGTCGCCGCCCTTTTTTAGGCTGGCCGCGTAAATGTCGACGTATTCCTGGCCGGACAGCCCCATCAGCTCGTAGATCACTTCGTCGGTAACCGCCCGCTCGATGAAACGGTTGCCGGCCAGCCCGTCGAACCGCGAGAAGTCCATCGGCTTGCCGAAGCGAACGGTGACCCGGCCGAACCGCAACATGTTCGTCCCGGGCGGGTTGACGACGTTGGTGCCGATCATCGCGACCGGGATCACCGGAACCCCGCTCTCCAGGGCCAGCCGCGCCAGCCCCGTCTTGCCCTTGTACAGCCGGCCGTCCGGCGACCGCGTGCCTTCGGGATACATGCCCAGCAGCTTGCCCTGGTCCAGCACCTGTTGCGCGGTCCTCAGCGCGGCCCGGGCGCTATCGGCGTCGGTACGGTCGATCGGCACCTGCCCCACGGCGGTGAAGAACCACCGCTGGAACCAGCCCTTCACACCGGTGCCGGTGAAATATTCCGCCTTCGCCAGGAACGTGATGCGGCGGCGCACCACCAGCGGAAGATAGAAACTGTCCATCACCGCCAGATGATTACTTGCCAGTATCACCGGTCCGGAACTCGGAACGTGTTCTAGGCCTTCAACTTTCGGCCGCCCCAGCAGAGACAACAGCGGGCCGAGGAGCACGTACTTGAATAGCCAGTACCACATGGCCCTCCCTCTCGGCTAACCGCTGATGTCCTGCGCCAACTGTACCCATCCCCACAAGAAGCGACCACCTGCGGCGCGGTCTCCTCACTCGTCCAGTGTGACCGGGATGTGCTGATAACGGGTCCGCGAGGCGGCATCGCCACCGTCGGTCGCGCCGCCGGGCGGACGGTCGGGTGGCGGTTCGGGTGTCGGTTTGGACGCCCGGTCGATGTCACTGGCATCACTGACGATGTCGCGGATCACCTGAAGCAAGGCGACGCTGTGGTCGGCGATCGCGGTGAGCAAGGGGTGTTGGTCGCCGGTCGCCAACGCGGCCAGCGCGCACACCGGGCACCACACCTGCTGGCACTTGCCGGTTCCGGGTCCCGCACCCGCCGTCAGCGTCGCCGCCGCGCGCACCGCGGGATCGATTCCGTCCAGAATCGACTGGGCGAGCCGGCGTAGTTCCGGCCCGATTTCGGGATGAGCCCCACTCACCTAGGCCACACCTCCGGATCTGGTCGAAAACGCACTGTCAGCTCGCCGCCTCGCAGGCGGGCGTCCAGCACCGTGCAGCGCCGCAGCACGGACGCCAGCCTCACCCTGCGCCGCAATCCGCCGGCGCTGATGATCAGGTCGTCATCGACCCGCCCCAACGTCAGCGCCGACGGATCGAGTTGCGGCAACGCTAGCCGCATCCGGTAGATGGACCCAAGTCCCGTCCCGGATTCCAGGTCGACGGTGGGCCGCAACGGGCCCGGCGGCGCGGTGCCGCCGCGGCGCCGGGCGGCGTCGAGCAGCGCCCCCAGCGCCTTGGCGCCGATCGGTTCGCCGGACAGATGCGGGGTCATCACGAGGGCCACCTCACCGATGGTGGCGTCGAGCTCGTCGAGCACACTGCGCTGCTCGGCGATGCGTTCGGTGTACCAGTAGAAGGCCGGGTGTTCGGGCAGGTTGCGGTACTCGTACGACTCGTCTTGCAGCAGAACCTGGTTCACGATCAATTCTTCGACGCGCACACCCATCAAGGCCAGCGACCCCAGCGTGCGGGCCGCCTCCGCGGCGACCACCCGTTCGGGGGTCAACACCAGATGCGCACTGACCAGCTCACCGTCGGTGAGCAACGCGCCGAGCGCCTCCACGCCGGCGCTGATGCGCTCGAGCAGCGCCACCACCGCCGCCGACCGGGCGTCCTCGGCCGTGACGGATAACCGGCGATGCCGCGGCCACGCCCGCTCGACGTACAGGCCGAAGGTGGCGGGCAACGTCAACATCCGCAGGGCATCCGCGGTCGACGCGCAATCGACCACCACGCGGTCCCATCGCCCGGAGCCGGCCAACTCACCGACCGCGTACAGGCCGAGCACCTCCTGAACACCGGGTAGCGCCGAAAGCTCTTCGGGCGCAATGGTGCTCAGTTCGGAGTCGGGGAACCGCCGGTCCAACGTGGCGACGACGTCACGCCATCGGACCTCGAGCAGGGCCAGGGTGTTCAAGGCCAGCGCATCGAGAAACCCGCCGCCGGCCTCCGCCTGCCCGGTTTCGAGGTCGGCGAGCACCCGTACCAGCTCGCCCTGGCTGGGCGGGACGGGGATGCCCAGCACGTCACCCAGCGAGTGCGCCTGGTCGGTGGACACCACCAGCACCCGCTGCCCCGCGCTCGCGGCACTGACCGCGGTGGCGCAAGCCAGGGTGGATTTCCCTACCCCGCCTTTGCCAACGAACAGACTGATCCGGGCCGGGGTGGGCTCAGCCGTTTCACTCAGCCTCGACTCGTTTCTTCAGATCCTTCAACGCGGTGTCGGTCAAGCGCCGCTCGGCCTTGCGCTTGAGCAGACCGATCATCGGCATGGCCAGGTCGACGGAGAGTTCGTAGGTGACTTCGGTGCCGGATCCCTTGGACGCCAACCGGTATGAGCCTTCGAGGGAGCGAAGCAGTGAGCTCGAGACCAGGGTCCAGCTGACCGATCGGCGATCTTTGGGCCATTGGTAGGACATGACCATGGTGTCTTTGAGGACGGTGGCGTCCATGACGATCCGCGCCACTTTCGGGTAGCCGTCGGCGTCCTTCTCCTGCACCTCGGCTTCCTTGTATTCGGAGATCCATTGCGGATAGGAATCGATATCCGCGATCACCCGCATCACGGTGCCCGGGTCGGCTTCGATGTAGATGGTTTGCGTCGTCTTCTCCGCCACCTGGTTGCTGCCCTCTCTCCCGCAAGCGGATCGACCCCGGCTTCCTGGGCCTGCCGTGCAGGGACCCCCGCGGGTCTCGGTCCGACACGGTACTCTCTGCGCGGACCCGACCCGGCTAAACTACCGGAGAAACTCCGACCGGACGTGACCGTTCCAGTGTCGTCTTGACCTCAAAGGCCATTTTTTTGCCCGCCACGCGGCGGCGGTGTGTCATTTTCGCCAGGTTCAGCTTGGCCAGCTGCCAGGCCGCCACCCCGGTGGGCTCGGCGTGCAGGAAGTAGTGCAGCACGACCCCGTCCAGCGACGGTTCCAGCCAGACCTCCATTGTCCCGGTCAACGCGCCGGTGACCGACCAGCGGATGCCCTTGTCGGCGCGGTCCTCGACGACCTGCAGCCGCAGGTCCGGCCACCAGCGGCGCCAGCTCGACTGATCTGCGACCGCGGCGCCCACTCGTGCGCCGGCGGCGGCCACAAACGTCTCATCCGCGATCTGGATGCTGTTCATGCCCACAGCTTCACACACGGGCCCACGGTGTCCCGTCGAGGGCGGGCCGGGCGTCGCGGCGGGCCATCGCGGTCCGGCCTCACCGACTCCGGCCGTGCTGGATCGATGCTCGGATTAGGCTGGTCAACGTACAACCCGGCTGCCGGGAAACGTCACGAGGTCAATCGAGGTCATGAGAGTGCGTGAGTACAGCGTCCCCGCCCGTTTTTCGGTCGACGAAGACGACAACATCGCGAGGATGGTCTTCGAACACGAGCGCGATGATCCGAACTTTGTCATCTACCAACGCCAGGTCGACGGCGAGTGGACCGACGTCACCTGCGCCGAGGCGGCCGGTCAGATCCGCTCGGCCGCACTGGGTTTGATCGCCCTGGGCGTGCAGGCCGGCGACCGGGTCTCGATCTTCTGTGCCACCTGCTACGAATGGGCGATCCTCGACCTGGCGATCCTGTCGGTGGGCGCGGTCACCGTGCCGATCTACGAGACGTCCTCGGCCGAACAGGTGCGCTGGGTGCTGCAGGACTCCGAGGCGGTGTTGGCGTTCGCCGAGACCGACGAACACGCGGCGATGGTCACCGAGCTGACCGCCGAACTGCCCGCCCTGCGCCGGGTGCTGCACATCGACGGTTCGGGCCCCAAGGCGCTCGACCAGCTTGTCGAGGCCGGCGAGTCGGTCGAGCCGGCCGAGCTGACCGCGCGCCTCGAGGCCCTGCGGGCCCACGATCCCGCGACACTCATCTACACCTCGGGCACCACCGGGCGGCCCAAGGGCTGCCAGCTGACACACTCCAACCTGCTGTATGAGACCCGCGGCGCCAAGGAAAGCCTGCCGACGCTGCTCGACAAGGGGCAGCGGCTGCTGATCTTCCTGCCGCTGGCCCACGTGCTGGCGCGCTCGCTCACCTTGTCCGCGTTCGCCAACAAGGTGACCGTCGGATTCACCAGCGACATCAAGAACCTGCTGCCGATGTTTGCCGTGTTCAAACCGACCGTGGTGGTGTCGGTGCCGAGGGTGTTCGAAAAGGTCTACAACACGGCCGAGCAAAACGCCGCAAACGACGGCAAGGGCCGGATCTTCGCCATGGCCGTGCAGACCGCCGTCGACTGGAGCGAGGCGCAGGACCGCGGCCGGCGGGGGCCGCTGCTGCGCGTCAAGCATGCGTTGTTCGACCGGCTGGTGTACGCCAAGCTGCGCGCGGCGCTCGGCGGCGACTGTCGCGCGTCCGTGTCGGGCGGCGCGCCGCTGGGGTCGCGACTCGGGCACTTCTACCGCGGCGTGGGGCTGACCATCCATGAGGGCTACGGGCTGACCGAGACCAGCTCGGCGATCACCGTCAACCAGGTCGGCAATGTCAAGGTCGGCACCGTCGGAACGTTGTTGCCCGGCAACAGCATGCGCATCGCCGACGACGGCGAGCTGCTGGTGCGCGGCGGCGTGGTGTTCACCGGCTACTGGCGCAACGAGCAGGCCACCGACGACGCCTTCACCGACGGCTGGTTCAAGACCGGAGACCTGGGCGTGCTCGACGAGGACGGCTTTTTGAAGATCACCGGGCGGAAAAAGGAAATCATCGTCACCGCGGGCGGCAAGAACGTCGCCCCCGCCGCCCTGGAGGACCGGCTGCGGGCGCATCCGCTGATCAGTCAGGCCATGGTGGTCGGCGACGCCAAACCGTTCATCGGCGCGTTGATCACCATCGATCCCGAGGCGTTCGACGGCTGGAAGCAGCGCAACCAGAAGGGGGCCGGCGCCTCGGTGGCCGATCTGGCCACCGACCCGGACCTCGTCGCCGAGGTGGACGCGGCCATCAAGGACGCCAATCAGGCGGTGTCACACGCCGAGTCGATCCGCAAGTTCCGCATCCTGCCGGTCGATTTCACCGAGGACACCGGCGAATTGACGCCGACGATGAAGGTCAAGCGCCGCGTGGTGGCCGAGAAGTTCGCCTCCGACATCGAATCGATCTACGCCAGTTAATCCGGCGAGCACACGCCACTAGCCGAGCAGCTCGGCCAGCCGTGCCGCCAGGGTGTCCCAGCGCCATTGGGCCGTCACCCATTCGCGTCCGGCCGCGCCCATCGCGGCGGCCCGGTCCCGGTCGGTCAGCAACTCGACGACGGCCTCGGCGATTTCGCCCACCGAGCAACCGTCGACGACGAGCCCGGTTTCGTTGTGCCGCACCGTTTCTGGTGCTCCCCCGGATCTGCCCGCGACGACGGGCACACCGCTCGCCGAGGCCTCCAGGAAGACGATGCCCAGTCCTTCGACGTCCAAGCCGGCACCGCGGGTGCGGCAGGGCATCGCGAATACGTCTGCCAGCGCGTGATGCGTGGGCAATTCGGCAGCCGGTACGCCGCCGGTGAAAATCACGTCGCCGGCCACCCCGCACTCGCGGGCCAGCGTCTGCAGCGATTCCAGGTAGGGGCCGCCGCCGACGATGACCAGGGCGGCTCCCTCGACGCGTCGCCGGATCGAGGGCAGCGCTTTGATGAGCATGTCCTGGCCTTTGCGTGGCACCAGCCGAGACACGCACACCACGGTGGGCCGTTCGCCCAACCCGTAGCGCTTGCGCAACTCGGCACGGCCCGCCGGATCGGGCCGAAACCGGTCGGTGTCCACCCCGGAGGGCAGGTATTCCAGCGACGCGTTGGGCCCGAAGGCCGGCGCGAACCGCGACCGCGTATAGCGGCTGACGAACGTGACGACGTCGGTGTCGTCGCCGATGCGACGCAACACCGAGCGCGCGACCGGCAGCATCGACCAGCCCACTTCATGGCCGTGCGTGCTGGCCAGCACCCGACTCGCCCCCGCCCCACGAGCACGCCGGGCCAGCAGCGCCAACGGCGCGGCCGCCCCGAACCAGACGGTCTCGATGCCGTGGTCGACGATCAGCCGGCGCATCCGGGCATCGACCGCCGGGCCGGGCAGCATCAGGGTGCCCGGGTGACGCACCACGCGGCAGCCAGCGGCCTCGTCGTATGCCTCGGCGCCCTTCCATTGCGGTGCGTACACCGTCACCGAATGCGACTGGGCCTCGACCAGCCGACCGACGAACTCGCCGAGGTACGACTGGATGCCGCCCGGGCGGGGCGGAAAGTCGTTGGTTACCAGCAAGACCCGGCTCACGTGCGTCAGGCTAGCGTGGCGGCGACGCGGTCCGTGCACACGGTCTGAGCCCCGCGATGCACCGCTAGTGGGTCAGCCATTGGCGCCAGCGGGTGAGCAGGCCCGTCGGGCTGGTGCCCAGCACGTCCTGGGCGGCGACGGTCATGTCGGCGCGCCTGGTGCCGCAGGTCGCCAGGTAGAGATCGTGCAGCTTCGGCGTTCCGTAGGTGTCGGCCACGAAACGGGCGAACCACCAGGCGCGGTCATAGGCCAACGAGCGCTGCGCACCCGGCACGTCCAGGTCGCTGTCCGACGGCAGCGTCATGGGCAGCAACCCCTCGGTGGGCACCGGCGTCGGTGGGCGGCCGACGAAGTCGGCGACCCCTTCGGTGAGCCAGCGGGGCGCGTCCGCGACGGTGTCCGCGCGTGCGGCATAGTGAAAAAGCTCGTGGGCCAACACTATTCGCAGTGATGCCGCGCTCATGTTGGCGGCACCCGGGGCGAACACGATCCGCTGCCCGAGGGCGATCCGGCGAACGGGATCGACCCGGTCGGAGACGGTCGCGGCCGCGATATCGTCCCACTGTGATGCCGGTCCCCCGCCGGCGTCGGCGCGAAATTCCTCGTCCGTGCCGGCCACCACCACCGAGATTTCGCGTGTCCAGTCGACGCCCCAGAATGCCTCCACGGCGCTGATCGCGGCGCCCATGTCCTCGGCCACCCGGAACAACAAGCGTTCGCTCGATGGGCCACCGAGGCCCAGTAGCCGCACGGTGCGGTCGCCGACGACGATCGACTTTGTCGAGGCGCTGACCTGGCTGTGGGCGGGCGTGATCAGCTGCGGGGGCCGGATCCGGCTGTTCCGTTCCGCGTCGAACGGCACCGCCGCGGCCACGATCAATTCGACGACGAATACCCACGTCAGCAGCATCGGAAGCCGCCGGCGCCGCGGCGCGGGGTGTCTAGTAACGGCGAGCGTCGTAGATCGGGCCGGAGGAGTTCATCGGCACCACCCGTACCGGCACACCGTAGGTGGAGGAATGGATCATCATGCCGTCACCGATGTAGAGGCCCGCGTGCGAGGCGTCGGAGTAGAACGTCAGCACGTCTCCGGGCTGCAGGTCCGACAGCGAAACGGGTTGACCGCCGTGGGCCATCGCCTGGCTGGAGTGCGGCAACGAGATGCCGGCTTGCTGGAACGCCCACATCACCAGGCCGGAGCAGTCGAATCCGCCGGGCGCGGCGCCACCCCAGACATAGGACGAACCGACCTGGGTCAGCGCGGCCTGCACGACGGTGGCGCGGTCACCGCCGCCGACCCCGTCGGGAGCCATACCGGGCATTCCGGGCATTCCCCCGGGAGGCGGAGCCTCACCCGGCGCCTGCCCGGCTCCCGGAGGTGCCGCCTCCGGCGCCGGAGCACCGGGGCCCGGCGCTGCCGCGGGGGCCGCGGGGCCGGGATTGGCGAGCGCGGTGCGCTGGTCGGCGGTCAAAGACAGGTATTGCGACTTGACCACCGCGATCTGCACCTGCAGCTGACTTTGCTTGGATTGCAGGCTCGCTCGAACCGCGGCGGCCTGCTCGGCCGCGCTCTTGGCGTCGGCGGCGGACTTCGCGGACTCCCGCTCGGCTTTGGCGGCCTGCTCGCCCGCGATCCGGTAGCTCTTCATCTGGCTGGCCATTTGCGTCGCCATCACCCGCTGCACCGCGAGCTTGTCGATCAGCCCCTGCGGCGAGCCGGCGGTCAGGATGGCTTCCATGCCGTCGACGTGACCGCCCATGTAGGTCGCGGCGGCCAGGTTGTTGACGGAGGTCTGGTACGACGACAAATGGACCTTCGCCGCGTCCACGGTGGCCTGGTCGTCCGTGTGCTTCTTGTCGGCCGCGCGCTCGGCGGCCAGCTTGTCGTTCAGGTCGAGCTGGGCGCTGTGCATCGCCTCGGTGGTCTGCTCCGCCTGGCGGGACAGCTCGTTGAGTTTTGCCGTGGCGTCTTCGGCCGGGTCCGCCCACGAGGGGGCGGTCACCACACCGCACACGATCGCGAAGCCAGCTAGCGTCCCTAGGGCCGAACGTGTCAGGACACGCGCAACCGGGTACCTAGAGTCAAGCCTCAAGATTTGCTTCCTTAAACGGCCATCGACGAACCATGGTCGTCGAGCGGGTTTAGGTCTCAAACAGGTTACGAAACGATATCGGCGTTTGTCCAAAGCGAGCGGTTAAGAAATTAGAAAGAATTCTGTCATTTCTATGTGAGTCGTTTCGCGTGGCGCGAGGACCTTTGGCGGACAAGGCATTTAGGCTACACCAGATCCGGCATCCCGACGAATCGGGACCAGCCGAAGTCGCGGCGCCAAGCCCACCTCGGCGAGAACTTCCAATGCCGCCCGTTCGTCCTGCAACAAAGTATCCGGGACCCCGAGTATCACGCTCACCACACAGTCGCGACAGCCGGGGCCGCGCACCGCGCAGTCGTCGCAGTCGATGACCACCGGCGCCCCCGGGTCCGGCGGCGGCGCGGCGACGTTGGTGGGTCCAGTTCTTGGTGCCATCGGGTCGGTCCTCTCGGTCTGGCTCTGCGAGCCGGGTGGGCGAACATCACGCCGCACTGCCCGAACGGTAACCGCGGGCACCGACATCTATCCGTGACCGTGATCCCCCGGCGTGGGACCGCCGCGGGTGTCGGTCGTCATGCTTAACGTCACCCCCGTGGGTGCACGCGGCGCGACTCAGTTGAGCTTCGCCGACGTGGGGTCGCCGTTCACGTCCGATGAGCTCTCGTTGCGCGACACCACCTTCGTCGTGGTGGACCTGGAGACCACCGGCGGACGCACCAAAAGCGCCGAGGGAACACTGCCGGACGCCATCACCGAGATCGGGGCGGTCAAGGTGCGTGGCGGCGTGGTGCTCGGCGAGTTCGCCACCCTGATTGATCCGCGGCGCACTATCCCACCCCAGATCGTGCAGCTGACCGGCATCACCACGGCGATGCTGTCCGACGCGCCGACCATCGACGCCGTGCTGCCGATGTTTTTGGAGTTCGCCGGCAACGCCGTGCTGGTGGCGCACAACGCCGGCTTCGACATGGGCTTTTTGCGCGCCGCCGCGCAACAGTGCGATATCGCTTGGCCACGCCCGCAGGTGCTGTGCACCGTCCGGCTGGCCCGCCGGGTGCTCAGCCGCGAGGAAGCCCCCAGCGTGCGGCTGGCCTCCCTGGCGCGGCTGTTCGCCGTCGCCACCCAGCCCACCCACCGCGCCCTCGACGACGCGCGGGCCACCGTCGACGTCTTGCACGCCCTCATCGAGCGAGTGGGCAACCAGGGCGTACACACCTACGCCGACCTGCGCTCCTATCTGCCCGAGGTAACACCGACGCAGCGCCGCAAACGGGTGCTCGCCGAGGGGCTGCCGCACCGGCCGGGGGTGTATCTGTTCCGGGGGCCGTCGGGCGAGGTGCTCTACATCGGCACCACCGTCGACTTGCGACGCCGGGTCGGCCAGTACTTCACCGGCGCCGATCCCCGCGGCCGCATGAAGGAGATGGTCACGCTGGCCGTCGCGGTCGACCACGTCGAGTGCGCCCACGCGCTGGAGGCCGGCGTGCGCGAGCTGCGGCTGCTGGCCGCGCATGCCCCGCCGTACAACCGGCGGTCCAGGTTCCCGCAGCGCTGGTGGTGGGTGGCACTGACCGATGAGGCGTTCCCGCGCCTGGCCGTGGTGCGCGCGCCGCGGCACGATCGCGCCATCGGCCCGTTCCGGGCCCGCGCCGACGCCACCGACACCGCCCACCTGCTGGCCCGCTTCACCGGGCTACGAACCTGCACCAACCGGCTGGGCCGCTCGGCATTACACGGACCGCTGTGCGCCGAGGCTGAGGTGTCGCCGTGCCCGGCCGCGCGCGACGTCACCGCCACTCAATACGCGGCGGCCGTCGCCCGGATCGCGGCGCTGGTCGACGGCGCGGACAACACCGCTCTGACCGCCGCCGTCGACCACGTCAGCGCGCTGGCCGAGCGGCGTCACTTCGAGAGCGCCGCGCGGCTGCGCGACCGCACCGCCGCCGCGGTCGAGACGCTGTGGCGCGGTCAGCGGTTGCGCGCCCTGGCCGCGCTGCCCGAGCTGATCGCCGCCGCGCCCGACGGCCAGGGCGGCTATCACCTCGCCGTCATCCGCTACGGCCAACTCGCCGCCGCCGGCAACGCCAGGCGTGGGGTGCCGCCGATACCGGTCGTCGACGCGATTACCGCTGGGGCGCAGGCGATTTTGCCCGCCCCGGGCCCGCTGGGCGGGGCGCTGGTCGAGGAGACCGCGCTGATCGCGCGCTGGCTGGGCGCCCCCGGCGTGCGCATCGTCCGGGTCGAGGGCGCCCGGGACGCCGCGGGCTGGGCTTCCCCGCTGCGATCAGCCGGCGCCTGCGCGGCCTGGGCGGAGACGGCGCGCTCGGCCCGTCTGGCCTCGGAACAGGTTATGGCGCAAGACCTTCCGGATTCAGACCTGCTGGCCGAACCGCACCCATCGCGCGAGCAGCTGTTCGGCCGCGCCGGAATCGATGGCCGCACCGGCGCGGGCCAGCCCGTCCTCCCACGCCGGCAACCATTCGGCGCGACTGGATAACCCGGCGTGGGCGACGATCGCGCCCGCGGCGTTGAGGACGACGGCGTCGCGCACCGGACCCTTGCCACCGGCGAGCACCGCACGCACCTCCGCGGCGTTGGCCTGCGCGTCGCCGCCCAACAAATCGTCGAGGTCGGCCCGGGGGAACCCGAAGCCGGCCGGATCGAACGTCAGCCTGTCCACGGTGCCGGCCTGCACCCGCCAGATGGTGCTGGTGGTCGTGGTCGTCAGCTCGTCGAGCCCGTCGTCGCCGTGCACCACCAGCACGCTGGAGCGACGGGCGGCGAACACCCCCGCCATCACCTCGGCCAGGTCGGCGAACGCGCAACCGATCAAACCGGCGCGCGGTCTGGCCGGATTGGTCAGCGGCCCAAGGAGATTGAACACCGTCGGCACGCCGATCTCGCGGCGCACCGCGGAGGTGTGCCGGTATGACGGGTGGAACAACGGCGCGAAGCAGAACCCGATGCCGACCTCGGCGAGGCTGCGCGCCACCTCCTCGGGTCCGAGGTCGATGCGAATCCCAAGCGCCTCGAGCGTGTCTGCGCCGCCGGACAGCGACGAGGCCGCCCGGTTGCCGTGTTTGACCACCGGCACCCCCGCGGCCGCCGTCACGAGCGCCGCCATGGTGGACAAGTTCACGGTGTTGACGCCGTCGCCGCCGGTTCCGACGATGTCGACGGTGTCTTGGCCGATGGCGCTGTCGGGCATCGGCAGCGCGTGGTTGAGCATGACCTCGGCCAGCTCGATGACTTCGGCCGACGTGGGGACCTTCACCTGCATCGCCACCGCGAAGGCCGCGATCTGGGCGGCGCTCGCCTCGCCGGCCATGATCTGGTCCATGGCCCAGGCGGCCTGCCCGCGGGTCAGGTCCTGTCCGCCCGTCAACCGGGCCAGGACGCGCGGCCACGAGGTCGCGGACCCGCCCGCGTCTGTTGGGGCCCCCTGCGGAGCATCTCCGCAGGGGCCCCCAACGGGCGAATCCTCAGATGACAAAGCCACGAGCCGATGGTCCCACGCGGACCACACCAGCCCCAACCTCCACCAAACTCGGCTGCGAGCTGCCCGGTCTGCACGCGCGCGCGACGCGCCAGCGATCAATTTCCGCCCCGGGTGGAGTTCAACAACTACAAAGCGTCATACTTGCGGATGTGACCAGCGCTGTCGGGACTTCAGGTACTGCAATCACGTCACGGGTTCATTCGCTGAATCGACCCAACATGGTCAGTGTCGGCACCATCGTCTGGCTTTCCAGCGAGCTGATGTTCTTTGCCGGCCTGTTCGCGATGTACTTCACCGCCCGCGCCCAGTCGGGCGGGAAGTGGCCGCCGCCGCCGACCGAGCTCAATCTGTACCAGGCCGTCCCGGTGACATTGGTGCTGATCGCGTCGTCGTTCACCTGCCAGATGGGGGTGTTCGCGGCCGAACGCGGCGACGTGTTCGGGCTGCGCCGCTGGTACGTCATCACCTTCCTGATGGGGCTGTTCTTCGTCCTCGGGCAGGCCTACGAGTACTACCACCTGGTGGGTCACGGGACCACCATCCCGAGCAGCGCCTACGGCAGTGTGTTCTATCTGGCGACCGGGTTCCACGGTCTGCACGTGACCGGCGGCCTGATCGCCTTCATCTTCCTGCTGGCCCGCACCGCGATGAGCAAGTTCACCCCGGCGCAGGCTACGGCCAGCATCGTCGTCTCCTACTACTGGCATTTCGTCGACATCGTGTGGATCGCGCTGTTCACCGTGATCTATTTCATCCGATGAGCAGGCGCTGGACAAAAGGAGTGCTCGGTTGAAGAAACTGGGGTCTATCCGATCCGGTTCGCGGCTTTCTCAGTCGCAACGAGGGCAACGCGACCGTTCGCGGCGGCGGCTGCGCCGCCGATTGTCGGGCGGCCTGCTGCTGCTGATCGCGCTGACCATCGCCGGCGGACTGGCCGCCGTCCTCACCCCGCGCCCGCAGGTGGCCGTCGCGGATGAGTCGAACTCGGCACTGCTGCGGACCGGCAAGCAGCTGTTCGACACCTCGTGCGTGTCCTGCCACGGCGCCAACCTGCAGGGTGTGCCGGACCGCGGGCCGAGCTTGATCGGCGTCGGCGAGGAAGCCGTCTACTTCCAGGTGTCCACCGGCCGGATGCCGGCGATGACCGGCGAGGCGCAGGCACCCCGCAAGGAACCCATCTTCGATGAGGGGCAGATCGACGCGCTGGGCGCCTACGTACAGGCCAACGGTGGCGGCCCGACGACGGTGCGCAACCCGGACGGCAGCCTGGCGATGCGCTCGCTGCGCGGTGAGGACCTCGGCCGCGGTGGCGATCTGTTCCGGCTGAACTGCTCGTCGTGCCACAACTTCACCGGTAAGGGCGGTGCGCTGTCGTCCGGTAAATACGCGCCGGACCTGGAACCCGCCAACGAGCAGCAAATCCTGGCGGCCATGCGGACCGGCCCGCAGAACATGCCGAAGTTCTCCGACCATCAGCTGTCTTTCGAAGCCAAGAAGGACATCATCGGCTACGTCAAGGCGGTGACCGAAGAGCGCCAGCCGGGCGGCTACGGCCTGGGCGGATTCGGGCCCGCACCCGAGGGCATGGCCGCCTGGATCATCGGGATGGTCGCGGCCATCGGACTGGCACTGTGGATTGGGGCACGGGCATGAGCCGCGTCGAGACGATATGGCGCGCAGCGCCAAAAAGGGCGAAGAGGAGCGGCGCAAAATGAGCGGAGGCGACGTTCGCGGCTCTGACACCGGCGGCAGCCCTCAAGGCGCCGGCGCGAAGGATCCCGACGACGCGGCGCTGGCCGCGATGTCGCAGCAGGAACTGGTGGCGCTGGGCGGCAGGCTCGACGGCGTCGAGACCGTGTTCAAGGAAAACCGTTGGCCGGTCGAGGGCACCAAAGCCGAGAAGCGCGCCGAGCGCGGCGTAGCCCTGTGGCTTTTGCTGGGCGGCGGGTTCGGGCTGGCGTTGCTGCTGATCTTCCTGTTCTGGCCGTGGGAGTACAAGCCGAAGGAAGCCCCGGGCAGCCTGCTCTACACGCTGACCACCCCGCTCTACGGCCTGACGTTCGGGATGTCGATCCTGTCGATCGGGATCGGCACCATCCTGTACCAGAAACGGTTTATCCCCGAAGAGATTTCGATCCAGGACCGCCATGACGGCGCGTCCCGCGACATCGACCGCAAGACGGTCGTGGCGAACCTGGCCGACGCCTACGGCAGCTCCACCATCGGTCGGCGCAAGCTGGTCGGCCTGTCGCTGGGAGTGGGCCTGGGCGCGTTCGGCCTGTCCACCTTGGTGGCATTTGCTGGTGGCCTGATCAAGAACCCGTGGAAGCCGGTGGTGCAAACCGCCAACGGCAAGAAGGCCGTGCTGTTCACCTCCGACTGGACCCCGCGCTACCCAGGCGAGACCATCTATCTGGCGCGCGCCACCGGCAGCTTCTCCGCGTCGCCGTTCGTCAAGATGCGCCCCGGGGATCTCGACGCCGGCGGGATGGAAACCGTCTTCCCGTGGCGGGAGTCCGACGGTGACGGAACCACTCCGGAGTCGCAGGAAAAGCTGCGCGCGATCAACCAGGGTGTGCGTAACCCCGTGATGCTCATCCGGATTCGCCCCACCGACATGCACCGCGTGGTCAAGCGGCAGGGCCAGGAGAGCTTCAACTTCGGCGAACTGTTCGCCTACACGAAGGTCTGCTCGCACCTGGGTTGCCCCGCGTCGCTGTACGAGCAGCAGTCCTACCGAATCTTGTGCCCTTGCCACCAGTCGCAGTTCGACGCGCTGCACTTCGCCAAGCCGATCTTCGGGCCGGCCGCGCGCGCGTTGGCGCAACTGCCGATCACCATCGACACCAACGGGTACCTGGTCGCCAACGGCGACTTCGTCGAGCCCGTCGGACCGGCATTCTGGGAGAGGACGACAACATGAGTCCCAAACTGAGTCCCCCGAAGATCGGCGACGTCCTGGCCCGTCAAGGCGAGGACATCGACACGCGCTATCACCCCTCGGCGGCCGTGCGCAGACAGCTCAACAAGGTGTTCCCGACCCACTGGTCGTTCCTGCTGGGCGAGATCGCGATGTACAGCTTCATCGTGCTGCTGCTCACCGGGGTGTACCTAACGCTGTTCTTCGACCCGTCCATGGCCGAGGTCACCTACAACGGCGCGTACCAACCGCTGCGCGGCGTGGATATGTCGAAGGCTTTCGCATCGACCCTCGACATCTCCTTCGAGGTGCGCGGCGGCCTGTTCGTTCGTCAGGTTCACCACTGGGCCGCGCTGATCTTCTCGGCGTCGATCATGGTCCACCTGGCCCGCATCTTCTTCACCGGCGCGTTCCGACGGCCGCGTGAAGCCAACTGGGTGATCGGTTCGCTGCTGCTCATCCTGGCCATGTTCGAGGGCTACTTCGGCTACTCGCTGCCCGACGACCTGTTGTCGGGCATCGGGGTGCGCGCCGCCCTGTCCTCGATCACGTTGGGCATGCCGGTGATCGGCACCTGGCTGCACTGGGCATTGTTCGGCGGCGACTTCCCCTGCGGCGGTCTCGGCAACCAGTGCGACGCGGTGGGCTACATCGTTCCGCGCATGTACGCGCTGCACATTCTGCTGCTGCCCGGGATCATCCTGGCGCTGATCGGACTGCACCTGGCCATGGTGTGGTTCCAGAAGCACACCCAGTTCCCCGGGCCGGGTCGCACCGAGCACAACGTGGTCGGGGTGCGCGTGATGCCGGTGTTCGCGGTCAAGTCCGGAGCGTTCTTCGCCGCGATCGTCGGCGTGCTGGGGCTGCTGGGAGGCCTGCTGCAGATCAACCCGATCTGGAACCTGGGGCCCTACAAGCCATCTCACGTCTCGGCGGGCTCGCAGCCGGACTTTTACATGATGTGGACCGAGGGCTTGGCCCGTATCTGGCCGCCGTGGGAGTTCTACTTCTGGCACCACACCATTCCGGCGGCGGTCTGGGTGGCGCTGATCATGGGCGGGATTTTCGTCCTGCTGATCATCTACCCGTTCCTGGAGAAGCGGTTCAGCGGTGACAACGCGCACCACAACCTGCTGCAGCGTCCGCGCGATGTGCCGGTGCGTACGTCGATCGGCGCGATGGCGATCTCGTTCTACATGTTGCTGACGCTGGCGGCCATGAACGACATCATCGCGCTCAAGTTCGACATCTCGCTGAACGCGACCACGTGGATCGGCCGCATCGGCATGGTGATCCTGCCGCCGATCGTCTACTTCGTCACGTATCGGTGGTGCATCGGTCTGCAGCGCAGCGACCGCGCGGTGCTCGAACACGGCATCGAGACCGGCATCATCAAGCGGCTGCCGCACGGCGCCTACATCGAGCTGCATCAGCCCCTGGGCCCGGTCGACGACCACGGCCACCCGTTGCCGCTCGAGTACCAGGGCGCGGCGCTGCCCAAGAAGATGAACAAGCTGGGCTCGTCCGGATCGCCGGGTAGCGGCAGCTTCATGTTCGCCGATCCGGTGTCCGAGGACGCGGCATTGCGGGAGGCGGCGCACAGCTCCGAACAGCGTGCCCTGACCGCACTGCGCGAACACCAGGACAGCATTGCGGGTACGCCGAACGGCGAGGCCGGCGAGCACTAGCGCGGCTATCCACCGTGGCGGGGCGACCCCTCCGGGGCGTCCCGCACCAGCCGACCGAACGTCGGCGTCACCGGCAGCGTCGCGGGATTGACCCGAGGCGCGGCAACGCGTAGCGCGATGCGGAAGCCGCAGTATGTGTCAGCGCTCGGCGACCACGCGGCGCAGCTGCCGGATGTGGAGCCACTCGACCACCGGCATCGCGGCGGTGATGGCGCCGGCGAATCCGTAGCCCACCCAGGACGCGCCGTCGTGACCGATCGCCATCAGGTAGGTCGCCGTCGCGACGGCGATCAGCGCCGCACCCATCGTGCCGGTCAATATGACCGTGCCGCGCAACCAGACTCGGTCTACCGTCTCGCCTGACCACTCCGCGTCCGACTTCGGCACCGCCGCTTGCACGGGGGCCTGCCGCGCCCGCTCGGCCGCGGTGCGCGGCGCCTGAGACATGAGGCGCACCGGAGGCCTGTTCGGCGCGGTCATCGCCCGGGCGGCCGGCTCGGACTGAGACATCCGGCGGGCCCGCAGCAGTATCGGGATCGCGCCCGCGATGATCAGCGCGGACACGATGATGACGGCGTACAACACCCAGGTGGTGTGCGGGCTGCTGGCCGCCTTGTGAAAGCCCCTGCCCAGGTCCGTGAGCGCGACGGCCGCGGCCACACTAACACCCAACAACACCAGGTAGATGGCGGCGCACGCGCCGACCAGGATGCGGTCGATGACCTCGGGCGAAATGGTGTCGTCGCCCAAGCCTCGCCGATATGCCGAATATCTGCTGACCATCAGCAGCTCGTCTGCGGCGAGTCGTTGCTGTTCGACGACAGCACGGTTCCGTCGCTTGTCGTGATCGAGCAATTGAGCCTGCTGACCCGGAACAGGCTGGAGGCCTCCACCGAGCCCACGTCGGATTGCGAGATCGGGGTCACGGTCATCGACCACGGGATGTACACGTTGTGCTGGGTGCGCCGCCGACCGGACGCGTCGACGTAGGTCACCGAAATGATGTCGCCCGGGGCCTTGGTGCCGGTCACCGAGTAGGTGACTTGCCGCGGACCGGTCGGTGTCGTGGGCGGCGGAGGCGCTGCCGCCGTGGAGGTCGCCGGCGGCGCCGGAGCGGGTGCGGGCGGGGGCGCCGGTGCCGGAGAAGGCGTCACCGTCACAGTCTGTGTCTCCGTTGCTGTCGGGGGCGGTGGCGGCTCGGTCGTGGGGGGCGGCGGGGGCGGCGGTTTGGTGGTCGTGATCTCGTCCTGCATCGGTGGGGTCGACGGGACGGTGCTGGTGTTGGGGTTGGCCAGCTTGCTGGTGTCGGTCCGCGCGAACAGCAGCGACACCGAAACGACGAGCGCGATCGCGGCCACGATCGCGGCGATCCCCACCACCCACGGCCAGCGCGCCGGGCTGTGTTCATCGTCCTGCTCGGACTCGTCGTAGTCTTCGTAGTCGTAGAGCCGCAGATCGGCGGGCAGGTAGGGCGCGCTGGTGAAGTGCTCGGATTCCGGAGCGGAGTAGGCACGGGAATAGGCGTCCGTCTGGTCCGCCGCGGCCGGTTCGGCACTGCTGTCAAAGGGTTCCGCCCCGCCCTCGACGTCGTCGTCCCCGCCGGGCTCCGGGTCGTCAGCGGGCTCACCAGCGACTTCCGCTTGGTGGCTGATCGGGTCGGCAGGATCGGGTTCGTCAGGTTCCCATCCCGGGGGTTTCGGCCCGCTCATCTGTGCCCTTTGCCTACCCTTTTCGACTGCATCACCTGCGCGTAAGACTCCGCGGTCACCTCGTTGCCGGGCGCGCTGGGAAACTTCTCATTGCCTGGGCGAAACACTACCGAACCCAAAACGGGCAAAGCCGTCGTGGCGAACGGCGCAAGCGATCACGTGATCGGATTGTGACCTTTATGCCGCGATTCAGTGCTTCTCAGGACCCAGGTAGTACTCGAAGACCAGTCCGGCCGCCGCCGTCAGGACGAACATCACGCCGGCGGCAATCAGCCACGGCAGCCACAGCGCGATGCCCACCGCCACCACCGAGCCCGACAGCGCGATCAGGATCGGCCACCAGCTGTGCGGGCTGAAGAAGCCCAATTCCCCTGCTCCGTCGCTGATCTCAGCGCCTTCGTAGTCCTCGGGCCGGGTGTCGAGCCGCCGTGCCACGAACCGGAAGAAGGTGGCCACGATCAACGCGAGGCCACCCGTCAGCGCCAGCGCGGTGGTGCCCGCCCACTCCTCACCGCCGGTGGCGAACAGCGCGGTCAAAATCCCGTAGAGCAGCGCAACCACAAAGAAAAACCCGGCGACGAACTCGAATAGCCTGGCTTCGATATGCATTTGGTGTCCTAACCTACTGGCTTAACTGACCGCGGCGGGTATCGAAGGGGTGCGTGGTCACCGCCGTCGGAGATTGGCCGATCGCCTGCAATGCCGCGGCGTTGCTCTTTCCATCCATCCGCTGCTGCAGGTAGGCCTTGAAGTCGTTGGGCGACACCACGCGAACCTCGAAATTCATCATCGAGTGATAGGTGCCACAGAACTCGGCGCAGTGGCCCACGAACGCCCCTGGCGTCTTGATCTCTTCGACCTGGAAGACGTGCACGGAGTTGTTCGCGTCCGCGTTCGGGATGACGTCGCGTTTGAACAGGAACTCCGGGACCCAGAACGTGTGGACGACGTCCGCGGACGCCAGATCGAATTCGATGCGCTTGCCGGCGGGCAGCACCAGCACCGGGATCTCGTCGCTGGTTCCCAGGGTCTCGACCTTGTCGAAGTTCAGGTAGGTACGGTCCGCGGTGTTGAGCCCGCGAATGGGCCCGACGACCTCTTCGCCGTGGGCGTCCTTACCTTCCGGCTTGGACGCCATCGATTTCTTTCGCGCCGGGTCCGCACCGTCGTAGTTCAGCGTGCCGTCTTTGAATGCGACGCGCTGATATCCGAACTTCCAGTTCCACTGGAAGGCGGTGACGTCGACCACGACTTCGGGGTCCTTGGCGATGTGCAGCATCTTCTCCTGCACCACCACGGTGAAGTAGAACAGCACCGATATGATGAGGAACGGCGTCACCGTGAGCGCCAGTTCCAGCGGCATGTTGTAGCCGAACTGGCGGGGCAGCTCGGTGTCGGTGGCCTTTTTGCGGTGGAACGCCGACGACCAGAAGATCAGGCCGTAGACGATGGCCCCGACGACCAGCGAGGCGATCACCGCGCCGATCCACAGCTGCCGATTGAGCTGCGCCTCGGGCGTGATGCCCCTCGGCCAGCCCAGGGCCAGCGCGTCGGCCCAGCTGCTGCATCCGCTCAGGAACATCGCCAGCACACCCAGCGTCACGGCCAGCGCCAGCAGCCGCAGACGACGGGAAAGACCCGCGGGGGCCGCAGAACGGCGCTGAAACCTACCCTGCGACAAACGTTGCGAACGGTCCTGCTCGCGAGGGGTCACGTTGGCGCCTCCTGCTCGGATATCGAATACTACGCAGCGTAGACCACGCGCCCGAGCCGGGCGACGAAACCCCGGCCCGCCAGTGCGCCCAACCTTTCGCGACGTGCCGGGTGCGACGTCCACCGGCGTCCCCGAAGTGCGGCATACTGGGGCGCCGTGTGTGGTCTGCTGGCGTTTGTTGCCGCCCCCGAGGCTGGGGATAAGGAGGCGGCCGCCGCCCGCGCCGACGAGGCGATCGCCCGCGCGTCGCATTCGATGCGCCACCGCGGGCCCGACGAACCCGGCACCTGGGTGGACCCAGACACCGACGGCTCGGTCGTTTTCGGCTTCAACCGGCTCTCCATCATCGACATCGCGCATTCGCATCAGCCGCTGCGCTGGGGGCCGCCGGAGACGCCCGACCGCTACGTGCTGGTGTTCAACGGCGAGATCTACAACTACCTGGAGCTGCGCGACGAACTGGCCACCGGCCATGGCGCCCTCTTCGCCACCGACGGCGACGGCGAGGCCGTCGTCGCCGGCTATCACTACTGGGGTACCGATGTCTTGACGCGGCTGCGCGGCATGTTCGCGTTCGCGTTGTGGGATACCGCTACCCGCGAATTATTCTGCGCCCGAGACCCTTTCGGCATCAAGCCACTGTTCATGGCGACCGGTGCCGGCGGTACGGCCGTGGCCAGCGAGAAAAAGTGTCTGCTCGATTTGGCCGAGTTGATCGGATTCGACACACGGATCGATGACCGGGCCGTGCAGCACTACACCGTCTTGCAGTACGTGCCCGAGCCCGAGACGTTGCACCGCGGGGTGCGCCGGCTGGAATCGGGCTGCTACGCCCGGATCCGTCCCGACCGCCTGCAGCCTGAGGTGACCCGGTACTTCGTGCCGCGGTTCGCCGCCACCCCGATCACCCGCGGCACCGAACAAGCCCGCTACGACGAGATCACCGCGGTGCTCGAGGACTCGGTGGCCAAGCACATGCGCGCCGACGTGACGGTCGGGGCGTTCCTCTCCGGGGGAATCGACTCCACCGCCATCGCGGCGCTGGCGATTCGGCATAACCCGCGGCTGATCACGTTCACCACCGGCTTCGAGCGGGAGGGATTCTCCGAGATCGACGTCGCGGTGGCGTCGGCGGAGGCGATCGGCGCCCGCCACATCGCCAAGGTGGTCACGCCCGACGAGTTCGTCGCCGCCCTGCCCGAGATCGTCTGGTACCTCGACGAGCCGGTTGCCGACCCCGCGCTGGTGCCGCTGTTCTTCGTGGCCCGTGAGGCCCGCAAGCACGTCAAGGTGGTGCTGTCCGGCGAGGGCGCCGACGAGTTGTTCGGCGGCTACACGATTTACCGGGAACCGCTGTCGCTGAAGCCCTTCGACTATCTGCCGCGGCCGCTGCGGAAGTCGATGGGCAAGGTGTCGCGGCCGCTGCCGGAGGGTATGCGGGGCAAGAGTCTGCTGCACCGCGGGTCGCTGACGCTCGAGGAGCGCTACTACGGCAATGCCCGCAGCTTTTCCGACGCGCAGCTGCGCGACGTGCTGCCCGGCTTCCGCCCGGAGTGGACCCACACCGACGTGACCGCGCCGCTGTACGCCGAATCGGCGGGCTGGGACCCGGTGGCCCGCATGCAGCACATCGACCTGTTCACCTGGCTGCGCGGCGACATCCTGGTCAAGGCCGACAAGATGACCATGGCCAACTCCCTGGAACTTCGGGTGCCGTTCCTGGATCCCGAGGTGTTCGCCGTGGCGTCCCGGTTGCCCGTCGAGGCCAAGATCACCCGCACGACCACGAAGTACGCGTTGCGCCGCGCGCTGGAGCCGATCGTTCCCGCACACGTGCTGCACCGGCCCAAGCTCGGGTTCCCGGTGCCGATCCGGCATTGGCTACGCGCGGGCGAGCTGCTGGAGTGGGCCTACGCGATGGTGGCGTCGTCGCAGGCCGATCAGCTGGTCGATAAAAGTGCGATACGCAGGATGCTCGACGAGCACCGCAACGGCGCCAGCGATCACAGCCGCCGGCTGTGGACGCTGCTGATCTTCATGCTCTGGCACGCCATCTTCGTCGAGCACAGCGTGGTGCCCCAGATCAGCGAGCCGCAGTACCCGGTCCAGCT
>NZ_JAICZA010000083.1 GCF_025933915.1 Mycobacterium sp. | reverse complement strand
GGCGTCGAATCGGCGAAGCTGAATTTCGCCCTCGGCCCGTTTGCGTCCATGCTCGATCGCGCCCGCGATCTGATCGGGAAAGCCATCGGCTAGCCACCGCCGCGGCCGCGTTGACTCCGTTCGAGTTTCCGTAGGCTCGGTGAGATGAGCGTCGCACCGGATACCACCGTTGCCCTGCAAGACCGGTTTTTCCGCGAATTGCCGGAGCTGGCGGTCCGCTGGCAAGCCGAAACGTTTCCCGAGTTGCGGCTGCTCGTGCTCAACGAGCAGCTCGCCGAACAACTCGGGCTCGACGCCACCTGGCTGCGCAGTTCCGACGGGCTGCGCCTGCTGTCGGGCAACTTGGTGCCCAGCGGGGCGGCCCCGGTCGCCCAGGCCTACGCGGGGCACCAGTTCGGCGGCTTCGTCCCGCGATTAGGCGACGGGCGCGCGCTGCTGCTCGGCGAACTCGTCGACAACGACGGGCGGCTGCGTGACATTCACCTCAAGGGATCCGGTGCCACGCCCTTCGCGCGCGGTGGGGATGGCCTGGCGGCGGTGGGACCGATGCTGCGTGAGTACATCGTCAGCGAGGCGATGCACGCCTTGGGTGTGCCGACGACACGATCGTTGGCCGTCATCGGTACCGGACGCCCGGTCCATCGCGAAACCACGCTGCCGGGGGCCGTGCTCACCCGCGTCGCCAGCAGTCACCTGCGGGTGGGTAGCTTCCAATACGCGGCGGCCACCGGCAACAAGGACCTCCTGCGCCGCCTTGCCGACCACGCGATCGCCCGTCACCATCCCGGCGCGGCGAAGGCCGACCGCCCCTACCTCGCGTTGTTCGAAGCGGTGGTTGCCGCGCAGGCCGCGCTGATCGCCCAGTGGATGCTGATCGGATTCGTCCATGGGGTGATGAACACCGACAACACGACGATCTCGGGCGAAACGATCGACTACGGACCGTGCGCCTTCATGGAGGCCTACGACCCCGACACGGTCTTCAGCTCCATCGATTTCTGGGGGCGCTACGCCTACGGCAACCAGCCGGCCATCGCCGGATGGAACCTCGCCCGCTTCGCCGAGACGCTCCTCCCGTTGCTGTCGGACAGCACCGAGGAGGCCATCGCACTCGCGGAGCAGTCGTTCGGTGTGTTCCGTGCCCGCTACGACGCGGTGTGGGCCTCCGGGATGCGCGCCAAGCTCGGCGTATCCACCGACATCGACGCCGAATTCACCACCGCGCTGGTCGACGAACTGCTGCTGTTGCTCAAACAGAACCACGTCGATTACACGTCGTTCTTCCGCCAACTGGGTCAGGCGGCGCGGGGTGACGCCGAGCCCACGCGCGGGTTGTTCATGGACCTCGCCGGCTTCGATGCGTGGCTGGCGCGCTGGCAGGCCTTGGGTCCCGACGCTGATGCGATGGATCGCACCAACCCGATCTACATCCCGCGTAACCATCTGGTCGAGGAGGCGCTCACCGCGGCGACGGACGGCGAGCTCGCCCCCCTTGAGCAGCTCCTCGCGGCGGTGACCCAGCCGTATGCCGAGCGGCCCGGTTTGGAGCGCTACGCCGCTCCCGCCCCCGAGGACTTCGGCAATTACCAAACGTTTTGCGGGACTTGAATTTACGCCAGCTTGGCGATCTCGGCCTGCAGACCATCGAGACGGCGGAGCGTCTGGTCGCGAGGTTCGGTGGGCAGGTCCACCAGAAGGTGCTCCACGCCCAAATCGCGATAGCCCTCGAGCTCTGTCGCTGTCGCTTTACCACCGTGGAAGTTGATCACTGGGACGTCGTGGTCGGCGACAGCCCGTAGCTTCTCGAGCGGCCCGGCGAGGGCTTTCGCGGATGGGGTCATCGAGAGCCAGCCCGCGTTCAGGCGGGCGATGCGCTTGAAGCCCGCCGGTCCCCCACCGAGATACAGCGGTGGATACGGCTTCTGCACCGGCTTTGGCCAGCTGTAGATCGGGTCGAAGTTCACGAATTTCCCGTGGAATTCGGCCTTTTCCTTCGTCCAGATTTCGATCATCGCGTCGAGCCGCTCATCGACCACGCGTCCTCGCACCGAGGGATCGACACCGTGGTTCGCAATTTCTTCACGCAGCCAGCCCACACCCACGCCGAATCGAAATCGCCCCTGCGACACCAGATCCAACGACGCCACCTCCTTGGCCGTATGAATCGGATCGCGCTGCGGCACCAGCGCGATCCCGGTACCCAGAACGAGCCGCTCAGTGGCGACCGCCGCGGCCGTCAGCGCAACGAACGGATCCAACGTCCGGTAATACTTCGGCGGAATGGGACCACCCATCGGATAAGGCGTTTTGTCGCCAACCGGGATGTGTGAGTGCTCAGCAAGAAAGAGCGACCCAAAGCCACGTTGCTCAAGTGCCTGCCCCAGGTCCACCGGGCCAATGCCGTCGTCGGTAACAAATGTCAGCACACCGAAACTCATGCTGCTTAGTCAACCGCATCTCCGCTCGCCTGTCAGCGCGGGCTTGTTCCGGCAACGGCCTGGCCGCCTTCGGTGACCGGGACCAAGCGCGCCATGCCGCGCAGGATCCACGGTGTCCGCCTGGCTATCACCGCCACGGCTCGGTCCGATGGGCGCATCGCCGTGCGGGGACCGGGGGTGGGCGCGGCCGCCAGCTCCGCTTCGCGCGACCCGGTCCGCGCGCCATGCCGGTCGACCGCGACCAGTTCCCACGTCCCGGGAACACCACGCAACTCGACGACCCCCCGCTCGTGGAAACCGATGCCGGAGCCGACCACAAGGTCGCGGACCGTGCGCGACACCAGTATTTCCCCGGCACCGGCCCGGCCGAGGATCCGCGCCGCGATGTGCACGGCGATTCCCCCGATGTCCGCATCGATGAGTTCGCACTCGCCGGTATGGATTCCGATGCGGATCTCGATACCCAGTTTCTCCGCGTCCTCGCGCAAGTTCTCGGCACACCGGATGCCCTGGGTCGGCCCCTCGAACGTCATGAGGTAGCCGTCCCCCGTGCTCTTCACGACCGTGCCACCGTATCGTTCCGCGGCTTCGGCGGTAATTTCGCCAAAGCGCTGCAGGACTGCACGCCAGCGCTCGTCGCCCGTCGCCGCCGCGCGTTCCGTCGACGCGACAATGTCGGTGAACAGCACCGTGCGCAGGGCCCGATTCACTGGTGACGGGGACGCGTGGCTCCCGGTGAGGAGCTCTTCGATCTCGGTCGCAATCCTGCCCGGATCGGTGAACCAGGGCGCGTGGTCCGTGCCGTCGAGTTCGATGATGCGCGCGCCGCGAATGTGGTCGGCGAGATAGCGGCCCGCCTGCACCGGGACGCCGGGGTCTTGTCGGGCATGCACGACAAGGGTGGGCATCGTGAGGGCCGGCAGGATCGGCCGGACATCGATGTGGAAGGCGGCTTCTAGTGTGGCCCGGGCCATTCCGGGGCTCGCACACATGCGTTCCAGCGTTCCCAGCTGACGCGGCGACCGGACCGACGGCAGCAAACACTTGAGCGCCTCGCCGCTCCCCCAGGCCGAAAAGACGGCCCGGCCGAATTTCTGGAAGCCGGCGATCTGTTCCTCGGAAGGCGCGTACCGCTCGCCGAGCTCCCGGATGGCACGCGCCCGAAGCTCGGCCGGATCGCGATCGAGGTCATCCCAACCTTGAGTGGGCAGGTACGCCGCCGTGCCGGCGAGGATCAGCGCCCGCGTCCTCTCGGGTCGCGTCGCGGCGAACAAGGTGGCCGCCGGCCCGCCCTCGCTCACCCCGAGCAGCGCAGCTCGTTCGAAGCCGGCGGCATCCATGACGGCCTCGATCTCTGCGGCTCGATCATCGAGGGTGCGTACCTGCGGAACCGGATCCGACAATCCCACCCCGGCCTTGTCGAAAAGGATGATCCGACAAAACGTTGCGAGCCGCTCCATGAACGACTTGAAGTCGGGCATCGTCCAATACAGTTCGACATGGCTCGCAAACGAGCCAGCGAAGACCAGGTCGATAGGCCCGTCTCCGAACACCTGGTACGCAAGGCTGAGATCGCCGCAGTCTGCATACGCTGTTTCCGGCACGAAATGAGCGTACCGACTGCATCAAGGTCTAGACCAGCAAATACTTGCCGGTTCGCTCAGGCAGGCTCCGACGCTTCGTCCACCCGCTTGGCCGGACGGACAGCGCCCCACAGCCCAACGGCGATCCCGACGCCGGCGCCGCCCAGGCCGATCAGTTGCTGCGAGGGCTTCAGCTCGCTGTGCACGCTGATCCCGCCGACGAGGTCGGACACGTCGGCACCCGCAGAGGCCAGGAACCAGCCGCGGGTGTTTTTGCCGCGCAGCGCCGCGGCGGCGAGCAGCGCACCGATCAGCGCGTCGCGATAACCCATCGACCGCAGCAGCAGTCGCGCCGTCGGCGTCGGCTCCTCGGGGTCGCCCCACAACTTGTTCGCGCGTAGGGGATCAACGAGGAACGACACGCCAGAGGCAAGCCGAATAGTGCCCGTAAGAAGGCCGAACCGGTCGATTGACATGGTCTGAAAGCCTAGGAGCAAACCGCCCTCTCGCGCACGCATTCGATCCGAATGTCGATCACGGCGCCGGGCATCCGTCGGCGATCTGCAGCGCGGCGGGCCACAACGCGGTGGCCAGCCCGAAGGCCGTGACGTCGGCGCCGGTGGGCGACACGGCTTCTATCCGCGCCTGAATCCGGTGGGTCTGCTCGGGGTGAAAAACGGTCCACGCGAACCCAATACAGAGGTAGGGGATCGCCAGCCACACCGCCAGTTCGATCAACGCGCCGACGCTGACCTGGTGGCCCAGGATGCGTCGAACCGGGTCCATCGCGCGTTCGATTCGGTCCATAACCGCACTCCCCGCTACCGCAGCACCAGCTTCAAAGCGTAGTCGACGACGGCATCGAGATTATTGCCCAAATGACCGGCGAGCCACTGCTGGGCGAGCTCGGCCATCGCGCCGGTGTACATGGCCGCGCCAACCTCGGCGGCCACCGGATCGGAACCCGGATTGAGACGCCAACCTTCGCTCAGCACACCCTGGCGCAACATGTCCTGAGTGGCGCGGCGCCGGGCGGCCAGCACCGGGTTGGTGCGCGCGTCGGTGAACAGCACCCGGCCGCGGCGTGGATCGGCCGAGGAGAAGCCCAGCACCGCCGCGATGCCGGCCCGGGTCCGGGCCGCCAGTGAATCCCCGGCCTGCTCGATCGCCGCCGCGATCACTTCGCCGAGCTGCTCACTCACCCGGTCGTAGACCGCGCCGAGCAGGTCGTTGGTATCGCCGAAGCTCTCGTAGAAATACCGGGTATTCAACCCGCATTCCCGGCAGACCGAACGCACCGAGACCGCCGCCTCGCCGACGCTGCCGAACAGGCGATACGCGGCCTCGACCAGCAGCGCACGACGCTCGGCGCGGCGGTCCTTGAGCGGTACACCGGCCCACCGGGTGGGACTCGACATCCCTACAGCGTAGGTCGACGGACGGCTGGTCTTGTCACACCCGTAACCAAAACATATTCTGGTTACAGTCGTGACCAGAAATCTGAGGGAGTTATTTGTGTTCCTGCCACACCAGATAGTCGGGCAGCTGATCAACAAACAGTTGGACGACAACATGCGGCGGCATTTCTTCCGCGGCATGGAGTTTGCCGCACCCGTCGGGGATCCGGGCTGGTTCGGTCCCGACAGCGCCGTGTGGCGCGTGCATTCACACCTGCCCGCGCTGATCTTCGGCCTGCACTGTGCGGCCTTCATGGAGAGCCTGGACCCGTCGATTTACTGGATGGGGATGCACCATTCGCGTCTGATCAAGCGCGACATCAACGGAAACCCGATATCGCGCGTGCCGCAGATCGACCCCGAAGGCGCCGCGATACGCCTGGGCCACTCGGTCGCGTTCTTCATCGGCACGGCATACGGTTCGACGGAAACCGCTGAGCGCCTGGCGAAATCCGTGCGCGCGATGCACCACACCATCAAGGGCACTCGTCCCGACGGAGCCCGCTACGACGCCGACGATCCCGAGTGGCTGCGGTGGAACTACGCGACGGTGGTCTGGGGGTTGGCCACCGCACACGAGCTGTATCATCCAATGCCGTTGCGCGGCAAGAAACTCGACCGCTACTACGGCGAGTTCGTCCGGGTCGGGCACGCCCTGGGCGGCACCGATCTGCCGACCACCAAGGCCGAGACGCTCGAATGCCTGGAATCGTACTTACCGAAATTGGCTGTCACCCATGGGAAAGCGATGGGCACCGGCCCCAACCTCGCCATGCCGCAGGCGGCGGTCGACTGGGCCATTCGCGACACGATGCCGAAATGGGCCAAGCAGCTGCTGCAGCACCGTGACTGCAACATCATCGAACGCACCGCCCGTCGCACCGCTGTGTGGTCGATCATCAACGGGATCAACGTCGCGTCGGGCCCGACCCCGGAGTTCCGGCAGGCCCAGGCCAGGGTCAAGGCAGGCACCACGGTCCCCCACACCGTGCCGAGCTACGTGCTGGGCACCGATCAGGTTCGCACCCGCTCCGAGGTGGAACTCAGCTTCCAGTCGGTGTAGCCGCCCTAGGCGGCCGGGGGCGTGATGATGGGAATGTCGACGACCGGCGCTGCCGCCGGCGCCTGGCTGACCGATTGCCCGAGGTGCTGGGGGCAGTAGGCACTCGCGGCGATCATGGTGAACTGCGCGGCGCCGTCCACCGTGAATCCCGGATTGCTCGACGACATGTTGTGGATGACGTCGACCTGGGGGTGGCCCTGGTCCATCAGTTCGCACGCCCTTTTGCCCACCCCGACGGCGGTAGCAGGGCTCTGATAGGTGATGCCGGCCTTGTTGAGCGCGGCCAGGAAGCTCGCGTCGGATCCCGAATTGGCCGCCGGATCGGCCTGTGCCGGCGCGGCCACACCGATGAGCACGACGAAGCTCGCGAGCACTATAAGGATGCGCATCTCTTGATTCTCGTCTATGGGCACCGTCCTGCCACCGCCAGCCCGGATCGCCGAGGCGTGCGGGCTGGGTGTGGTACACAGTGGCTATGTCCGCGCTGACCCATCAACATCGTTGAAAGCCCCCAGCGTGCACGACGATCGACTGCTGACTCCCGGCCAGACGTGCTGGCGCACGGCGCGTGCCGAAAAGTTCACCCCCATCATCGATGCGGCCGAGTACTTCAAGCACGTCAAGGCGGCGATGCTGCGCGCCCGGCACCGAATCATGCTGATCGGCTGGGACTTCGACGCCAGAGTGACGTTTGAGCGCGGCGATAAGACACTGCCGGGCCCGAACCAGCTGGGCGCCTTCCTCTATTGGATGCTCTGGAAGCGGCCTGCGCTGGATATTTACCTGCTGAAGTCCAATCTGCGCCTGCTCCCGGCGTTCGACGGCCTCTGGTTCGGGCTTGCCCCAGTGTCGCTTATGAACCAGATCAGCAGCAAGCGAATGCATTTCGCCATCGACGGTGTGCACCCGCTCGGCTCCGTACATCATCAGAAGATCGTCGTCATCGATGATTCGGTGGCCTTTTGCGGCGGCATCGACCTCACCCTCGACCGATGGGACACCCCCGCCCATGAGCATGTCAGTCGTCGACGCCGCACGGGGGGCCGCAGCTATGGCCCGCGGCACGACGTCGGGGCCGCCGTTGACGGCGCGGCGGCGCGGGCGCTTGGCGAGCAGGCTTTGGCGCGATGGCAGACCGCGACGCAACAATCGTTGGCGCCGGTTGAGGTGCGGCACAGCGCTTGGCCCAGCAAGCTGGAACCGCGGCTGTACAACGTGGATGTCGGGATCGCACTTACCCTGCCCGAACTAGACGATCGCGCCGAGGTCCGCGAGGTGGAGGCGCTCAACCTTGCCGCCATCGCGGCGGCCCGCGACACCATTTATGTGGAGAACCAATACCTGGCGTCCCGCACTATTGCCGAAGCGCTGGCCGCGCGGCTACGGGAAGGCGATGGCCCGGAGATCGTCATCGTGCTCGCCCGTAAAGGCAACAACCCGCTTGAGCGCGGAACGATGGACAGCGCACGCCACCGCCTGATCCAACAGCTGTGGGAGGCCGACGAGCATGACCGATTGGGCGTCTACTGGCCGGTGACCGACCGCGGCGCGCCGATCTACATTCACTCGAAGGTGCTGGTGGTCGACGACCGGCTGCTGCGGATCGGGTCCTCGAATTTCAACAACCGCTCGATGGGGTTCGACAGCGAATGCGACCTGGCCATCGAGGCATCAACCGGTTCCGAGCATGATGACGTAAGCCGCGAAATCACCTCGGTGCGAAACCAATTGGTGACCGAGCATCTGGGTGTGCCACTTGACGAGTTTGAAGCGGCGATCACCGAACACCGCTCGGTTCACAAGGCCATCGAGGCACTTCGCGGCGACAGCCGAACGTTGCGACCATTCACCGAAAGCACCGTGGCCAATGAGGCGGGCCCACTGGCCGAGAACGAGTTGATGGATCCCGACCATGTGCCACGGTCGCTGAGCCGAAGCGTGCAACGCTTCATCACCGGCCTTCGGGGTTAACCCGTCGGCGGTTCGGGTGTGAGTCGAGCCGGACTCGGCCTAGTGTGGGCAGAAGTGCCAGTGGACTAAGGACGAGCACCAATGAGCATCGACGACGAATCCCTCACAACGCTGGAGGACCTTCGGGGAGATCTGGCGCAGCGGTACAAGCGGACGCCCACCGGCGGAAGTTCGGTCGACGGCGCGATCGTCGCGACCGACATGGCGGCGCTCGACCGCGACGGCTACGTCATTTGGGAGAACCTGCTCAGTGCCGAGGAGTGCGCGCAGATTCGTGAGGTGGTCCGACCGTGGCTCGGGCACACCGGACGCAACTCTTTCGAGGGCCGGCGTACCCAGCGGATCTACAGCGTGCTGAGCAGGACGCGGGTGTGCGATCGGCTCGTCGACCACCCCCGGGTACTCGCGGCGCTCGACCGTTTACTGATGCCCAACTATTTGCTTTCTGCGTTGCAGGCCATCAACATTCAGCCCGGCGAGGCGGCGCAGCTGGCGCACCATGACGACGGTTTCTATCCGATTCCGCGTCCGCGGGCGCCGTTGGCGGCCGCCACGATCTGGGCGATCGACGACTTCACCGCCGACAACGGCGCCACGGTCCTGTACCCGGGCAGCCACCGCTGGGGCAAGCGCCGGCCGGGCGCCGACGATCAGGCGTTGCCCGTCGTCATGCCCGCCGGTTCGTGCGTCTTCTTCGTCGGCACCCTGTGGCATGGCGGAGGCGCCAACACCACCGCCCACGAGCGCCTGGCCATCACCGCTCAATACTGCGAACCGTGGCTGCGGCCGATGGAAGCCTTCAGCTTGTCGGTATCGCGCGACATCGCGTGCACAGTCTCCGATGACATTCGCCGCATGCTCGGCTACAGCATTCACCCGCCGTTCGTCGGCTATGTCGACGGCTTGCATCCGTTGCGGCTGTTGGGAACCGGGCCGCAGTCGTAGCTAAGCGCCGGATTCACCGCCTCGGAAGATCCGCCTCTGAAAGAATGGTCTGATATGTCGCGCTCATTCGACGTCTTGACCCAATCGCCCGCCAGCGTTGAGCAAATTCATGCCGCGTTCGGTCGCGAGGACTATTGGCTGGCCCGCATCGCGGCCGGTGCCGCCGACACCACCTTGGATTCGCTGGTGGCCGACGCCGACGGCACGGTGACGGTGCGCACGACCCAACACCTAGGTCGTCAGCTCCTACCCGGGCTGGTCGCCAAATTCGTTACCGGCGAAGTGAAGGTCGTGCAGACCGAGACGTGGCGACCGGACGGTCACCACCAGGTACGCGGACACGTCAGCGTCGCGGCCTCCGGCGGATTGGGATCCGGCCATGCCGAAACATGGCTTGCGGCGACGGACGGCGGCGGGACGCAACTGCGCGCCGTCCTGCAGGTGAACATCAAAATCCCGTTGGTGGGCGGCAAACTCGAGAAATCCATCGGAGCCGGTCTGGCCGAGGGCATCCCTGAGACGCTGCGCTTCACTACTTCCTGGATCGGCGAAAACAGCTGAGGCGCGACCCGTCGATCGCTTTCCGGCGACGTTCCAGTCATGCGTCACAACGGTTCGCCGATGTCGGGGAGCAAGGCAATGTCTTCTGGCTGACCGTCACGAAACAATGCCGCAGTCTCCCGGACATTTCTCTTGGCCCACTCAATATGGAATTGACTCAATACCTGGTATTCGTATTTAAAGCGTTCCGCTCGGTCTCCCACTCGTTTGGCGGCTTGGTTGGTGGCCACGTCCTCGGTGTACCAGTAGAGAACGTCATCGAGGCTGCCCGTCCGATCGAAGCCTAGTTTTCCGCGCTCGTAGAAAGCGAAGTGATATGAGCCGTCCTCTGCAACATAGATATTCAGGCCATCGTTCGTTCGGAACCCTACAGGTATAGGACGAACCCCAAGTCTTTCCGACAACCGGTCTATCTCGGTCTGGAGTTCAGCAGATTTATCGCCCAAGACGTCATTCATTTCATTAGTGAGGAGTATCGTCTGTTGCTAGCCTCTCGCCAGCAATGTACTCCGAGCAGCTTCAAAATGTATTTCGAAAAGCGCCTTGAGCCAGGACAGCACCGCGCTGTCGTCGGCATCGAGCCCAGGAGTCGTTAAGTCATCGTGGGCATCACTGAGCATTAGCATGAACTGCCATTTTTCTGACATGTTCAGCAAGCCAAATTCGTTTGGCGCGTCGAGTGGCGCGAGCATGAAATCTATCCCGCCGTCCCGAGCCGACCAACAGATTTGAAGTTTACAGTCCTGACCCCGGTAGTAGATTGCCCATGCAGGACGATGTTGGTAAATCGCGGCATCTTGTATTTCGACGAGCTTGAAACCGGTATGCGACAACGTGGGCTCCAAAAACCGTCCCACCTCAGCTGGTGTCACTGGTTAGCCGCCTCCCTTGTATACCCACGCATTCCCGTGCTGTTCATAGCCGTAAGCCCCTGCAACGTCTTTCAGGAAGTTAATCTCTAGAGCCGAATAAGACCGCCTCTGTACTTCTGCCAACTGTTCCACGCTATCGAAACCTTTGGGCAAGACGTACTCGATGCGGGGCACGCCGTTCTCCATCTGAGTGCGGAGGAACCGCTCGTTGACTTGCCACACCAGACTTCGTTCTTGTGTATCACCAAGGCCCCCGGTGAGGGCGTCCCACGTCGGGTCGCCGGTATCGAAGTAGACGCCACCGTGGCCTCTGGCTTCGCCGATGTAGCCACCTTCATAGCCGTCGAACTTGCCGAGGACTACCCGGTCTGGGTTCTCACCCACGTAGTGAGTCGAAATGTCAGCGAGTTGTTGGCTGAGACCGGGCGTGGGCTCTCCATGCAGGTGTGCGTAGGTGAGATCCGTTGCCGCCTGGTCTGCCCACGGGTTATAGCCGAAGGGGTGATCGAAGCCGATCGGGGCACGCGGTGAAACCGCTAGGCCAGGGTCGAGCACACCGGAGCCAACGTCGGCCAATTCGCCTGCACGTAAGACGGCCGCCCCCTCCCCGCCGAAGAGCATCGCGGGCAACGTGGTGGCGGCATCGGAGGCTTTGGCGCCCAAATAGTAGGCCGGACTTGGCGAGTCCAACGCGTTCTTGACTTCCCCGATCGTCGTGCCCACCGGGTTTAGGGCCGTCGCGGCGGTGCCCTTGAGCATCTGCTCCCATGACTTGAGCACACTCGGAGCTCCGGGACCTCCCTGCCCGATCAGGTTTTTGATCCCCTGTTCGGTAGCAAACCAGCGGTCACCAAATCCTTCGGCGAATCCCGGCGGCGGCGGGGCCTTTGGCTCAGGGGGAACGTAGTTGGGCATACCGTTGTCGATCCACTGCTGGGTGCGGCCAACAATGTCGTTGAGGCGTGCCTCGATCTGATTCGGCGGCACACCGTCGCGGATCATCGTTTGGCGGGCCATCGCCTTGAAGCTCTCCACGTCTGCGGGGTTCAGCCGCGGCGGCGGGACACCACCGCGCCCCACGCCGGCGGGGCCGGCCGGCAACAGCATGTCTTGCAGCGGCAGAGGTTTACCCCCGGCATCCGCGGGAACTGGCGGGCCCTTCGGCGAGGTACCGTCGGGCCCAGCGCCGGCGGGGCCATCGGGCAACAACATGTCTTGCCACGTCCGTGGCTTGCCCCGGGCCGCCGGATTCGGCGGACCTTGCGGCGGTGCGCCACCGCCTGGCGGATGTCCGCCGGCATCCAGCGGGACTTCGCCCACGGCAAAGCGGACGGCGGTGGCAAGCTCGTGGTCGGCGCTGTGGGCGTGCACATTCAACGCAATGAGCTGATCCTGCAGCAGCTGCTGTTGGGCGGCAAACTCTAGGGTATCGCGCCCAATCCACGTGTCGCCCACGTCGATTCGCCAATCCGGCGTGATGGTCCAGCCGTTGGCTTCAGCGGTCCGCTCGACGTCCTCGAGTTCGCGCTTGCATGCGCGCACATCCCCCTCGGCGCGCGACACCGCCGCGGCTACCTGCCTGGACTCCTGACCGTCGGCCTCGATGTCTCGGCGGGCCTTGCCGAGGTCGGCGCGAAACGCGTCCCCGGCCTCCCCTTGCCAACTACTGAGAACGTTATGGACCTGCTCGAGGTTCTGCCCCAACTGCTGCAAGGTATTGGCGCGTCCGTTGGCCGTCTCGAACACCTTCTGGATCGCGCCGAGATCCCAACGCTTGACGTCAGAAGGGGTCAACTGCCCCACTTGTGACCCCTACTCTCGCACCGACCGGAATGCTCGCGCCGACTCGTCCTCGTTGGTGATGTAGCCGAGTACCGCTTCGGCGACGTGCGACCCCAAGCCGTCCACCTGCAACTGGTGGTGATCGTGGCGGGCCTGCCACCGGGCCGCCAGTTCACCTAACGCCAGCTCCGAGGATCCGATCCAGCCCGGCGCGGCCGCGGCTAACCCGTCCTCATGGCTGAAGAAATTCAACGCGGCCTCACCGATCGCGTTGAACATGTCGTTGCTGCCGACGTGCAGGGCGGCTGGATCGACCTTCAATCCATCTGCCACGGATGTCCCCTTGCACTCGCCAGCGTTGCGCCTCGAATCTTAATTTGCTCCGTAGGCCCGCACACTTCACTTTTGGACGATCAGAGCGTTGACCAACACCCCGCGTCGAGAGTGAAGACCTGCACCGCGGCCGATTTCCCCTTCAGGGGGTGTGATCCGCGATCGAGGAGGCCGGGGGGTCGAGACGCCAGCGCGTCGGCGCACGATTGGGTGAGCAGGATCGCGTCGCCCGTGGTCTTGGTGAGCTGCTCCACGCGCGCGGCGACGTTGACGGTGTCACCGATCAGCGTGAACTCAAGCTTGCCTCCGCCGCCGATGGTCCCGGCGATGACGGCACCGGTGTTGATCCCGATGCCGATTCGAAGCGCGCCGCCGAACCGCGCGTCGACGAGGCGCTGGATCACAACAGCGGCAGACACCGCGGCGTCGGCATGATCCGCAAGATCGTTCGGCGCGCCGAAGACGGCCAAGGCTCCGTCGCCGAGGAACTTGTTCACGTGCCCGCCAGCATGGAGGACGGCGGGCACAACGATTTCGAACAGAGCGTTGAGGCGCGCAACCGTGTCCTCGGCACTGTTCGCCTCGGCGAACGGGGTGAAATCCCGGATGTCGACGAACATCACGGTGACCTCGCGGCGCTCACCGGTGAACACGTCGTCGCCCTGCTCGAGCAGCCGCGCGGCCAGGGCCGGATCGACGTAGGTGCCGAACGCGCCCTGAAGCCGTTGTCGCTCAGCCAAACCCTCCTGCATGCGATTGAATGACGCCGCCAACACGCCGAGGTCGTCGTCCTGGACGACGGGTAGGCGCCGGCTAAAGTCCCCTGCCGCAACGCGTTCAGCGCCCTTGGCGAGGTCGCGAATGGGCTGCAGCGACCTCGAGAATCCAAGGCCGACGGAGACCGGTACCGCGAATACAAGCGCTAACGCACCGCCGATCACGAGGGACAGGATGGGGGCATCACTGACTCGATTCGACGCTGCGGCAAGCAATGCGCCGCCGACGGCATACCCAAAAGCAACGGCGACCATGGACACGTTCGATCGCGCGCCGAAAGTCGGCTGAGAGTGCGGCAGTGAGTCGCCGATTCCTGTGTCAGCCGCGAGGGCGACCCTGGCTGGCCGCCATGCTGCCTCCACGCTGTTGTGAAGCGCGACCAGCTGAACCGCTAATGCAATGGCGGCAGCCACGGTCCCGTATTGGAGCAGCCGCAACCAACTCGCTCCGGCGATCGCGCCGACAATGACCGACAACGCGGCGGCCCAGACAGCGGCGGCCCACACCGTGCGAGAAGTCGCCCTGCGGGAAAAGATATAGGTGCCCTCCAGGGCGGCCGCTCGATCGACCTCGCGGCCCGCTGCCCACTGTTCCGCAAGGCGTGCCCACCGGCGATCCGGCAGAACCATGATGCATGCGAGCACCAGCGCGGCCACCGCGGTAGTGACCGTCACTGCAAGGTAGCGACCGGACTTCTCAAAAACGACAATCGGAAACGAGACGAACGTGAGGTAGATCGGCAGCGAGACGAAAAAAGCGATCACGCCGCCCGCCCAGGTATACCTCGCGCCGTACCGATCCCACGCCCACTGCCAGATGCGGTCCATAACAGGAGATTAAGCGTCCGCCACAGGCGATGCGGCCGTTCTGATGCTGTCCGTCAGAACGTTTTGCCGTGCAACTCGGCCAGCGCGTGAATCTGCTCGAGGTAATGCTCGAGCGAGTGGTGGATGAACCTGGCCGACAATGTGGTGGTGCCGGCGGCGGCGATGGTGTGCAGCGCGTCTTCGGTCAACGCCGGCTCCCCCACCGGGTCCAGCGGTTGGTCGGCGGGCAAAACCACCTCGAAGCCGGCCGGCAGCTCCTGCGCCCGCAGCCACTCGGCGGCCGTGGCAATCGACACGTAGTACGGACACCAGCCATCGGCGAGCCTCAGCGCACGGCGCAACGACCGCTTGGTGCGCCCCCCGACCCAGATCGGCATATGCGGTTGCAGCGCACAGGGATCGATGGTGAGCCCGCCGAACCGATAGTACTCGCCCTCATACACCGGCTCATTGGTGGGCAATGCCGCCCGCAGCGCCTTCAGCGCGTCGTCGGCACGAGCACCACGGTCCGCGAACGGCGCGCCGAGCAGGTCGAACTCCTCCTTGAGGCTCCCGACGCCGACGCCGAGGATCACCCGGCCACCGCTGACGTGATCCAATGTGCCGTAACGCTTTACGATTGCGAGTGGGTGGTGGTAACCGAGCACCAGCGTCATCGTGACGAGTCGGATCTGGTTGGTGCGCGCGGACACGTAGCCGAGTGTGGCCAGCGGGTCCCAGTACCGGGAGCCGCGCCGGGCGGCCTCCGTCGACGGTATGCCGATGTGCTCGCTGCAGGTCAGGTGGTGATAGCCGAGCCCGTCCGCGGTCTCGGCGACGCGACCGATGTCTTCGATCGTGGCGGTCTTCTCCCACGTCAACGCGGCGCCGGCGACGTTTGTGACGACGGGGGTGGCGATGCCGAGTTTCAATCCAGCGGCTCTTCGCCGGCAAGCACGGTGCGGTGCATGAGACGACCGCTGTCCGCGGTGTACGGCAGCGCCCGGTGCATGGTCCCGGTGTTGTCCCACATGAGCAGGTCGCCCAGTTGCCACTCGTGGCGGTAGACGTAGCGCGGCTGAGTCGCCCAGTCACGAAGGCGCGCAAGCAATGCGCGGCTTTCTTCGGCCGGCAGTCCGATCACGTAATCCGCCGTCGCACCGAGGAGCAACGACTTGCGTCCGGATTGGTGCGTCCACACCATCGGGCAGGACTTGGTGGGCGATTTCTGCCAGAAGGTGATTTCCTCGTAGCTCATCTCGGGGCGCACGTAATACTGCGAGCGCTCCGCGCTATGAACCACGCGAAGGCCGGCGATCGCCTCCTTGTCGGCCTCCGGCAAGTCCTCGTAGGCCGCATAGGTGTTGCAGAATTCGGTCTGCCCGCCCGAGTCGGATAGCTTCATGGCCCGCAACAGGGTGGCGAGATTCGGATAGGGCTGCAGCGAGCCGTCGAAATGCCAGAACATCGAGCCCTTCAGGTACTCGGCCCGCTGGTTCACGTTCGTGTCGAGCGAAATCTTGTAGATCCCGCCCTCCCCCTCGTTCTGCACAATGCTGCCAAGGGTTTTCGCGATGGTGACCTGTTGCTCGTCGCTGATCCGCAGTCCGCGAAAGAAGATCACCCCGCGCTGCTCGAGTGTTGCACGGATAGCCTCCGCTTCGCGACCACTGAGCAGGGTGTCCAGATCGGTCCTGATCTCGCTGCCGATCAGCGGCGTGCAGTCGATGAATTCGAGTCGTGTGGTGGAAAGCCCCATGATTCAGCTCAGCCTCGTGAGAATGGTCTTCGCCGAGTGCTTTACCCGCGGCTGCCTCCACAACTCGACCGCCAACGAGACGGTGATCAACGAGTACAGCAGATTGCGGAGGTTTGCGACGTCGTCAGGCAGCGGTTCGGAATAGTCGAACTTGTCGATATAGGCGACCGCCTCCTCGGCGTGCGGAAACACCTCGTCGTAGAACGCCTGTATCTCGGCCATGGAGCTGTTCACGCGCTTCACGTAGCGCTCATGCCCGTCCTCGATGGCCCACTCGGGCACCAGATGTTCGATCTGCGAGAACTCCTGCGGTAGAAGAGTATTCATCGAGTCACCTTGGAGTTCTCGCCGGCCGCCACGTAATCGCCCACCACCTTGTGCAGATGACGCAGCAGGATCTCCTCGTCATTCATCGTGAAATGGGTGAGCGCACCACTGTTCAGCATCGCCTGCAACCCTTCCGACGGGCTGGCATCCTCCAGGATGATGTCGTTGAGGAAGGTCACGGTCAGCTCCTGCCCCAGCCGCTCCTTGTGCGTCTTGGGCGGCTGGTAGAACATCTCGACTTCGAAGATGTGCGAGTGCGGGCCCGTCGGCCAATGCGTGTGCGTGCTGAAACCGGATGAACCGAAGATCACCACGAAGTTCGGGAAGAACTGGAACGAATCGAAGCCGTACTTCTCCGAACGGGTGGGATTGAGGCCCGCCGGCATCGGACCGCGATCGATGCGCTTGTTCCACGGGCCGGCCGCGCTCGCTTCCATCACGCATTCAATGGGTTTGGAGTACGGCGTCTTTTGCGACGGCTCGCCGGCGAAGGAAAACATCCGGTGCGGACCCTTGAGCTGATAGGCCAGCGCATCGGTGAACGGGTTCGGCTGGTCAAAGGCATCTCGGGCCTCCGCGGTGAGAGCGCCGAACGAGGATGCGTGCAGATACGGTCCGTGGTAACTCTCCGCGAAGCTGTCGACGAAAATCTTCCAGTTGCACTGCAATTCGGCCTTGAACCGATACACCTGGTGTGGCCCCGCGAACGGATAGCCCTCGATGCCGTGGGCCAGCTCGCCGAGGTAGGACCGCAGCGGTTGGGTGTTGTGCGGGTCGAAGTTGACGAAGATGAAGCCTTCCCACACCTCGCATTGAATCGCCGGCACCCGGCAGGCATCGGCGTCGAAGTCGAGCAGCAGATCCTTGCGGGTGGCGGCATGCAGCGTGCCATCCAGGTTGTAGCGCCAGCCGTGGAAGCGGCAGTACAGCACCGGCGCGCGACCCTGCACCTCCTCGAACGGGTCGTCACTCCACAGGATTTTGTTGCCGCGGTGCGGGCAGATGTTGTGGAAGGCGCGGATCACGCCGTCCTTGCCGCGCACGATGATGATCGATGTGTCGAGGAACCTCAGTTCGCGGGTGAAGTAGCTACCCGACTTCGGCACTCGCTCAACCCGTCCGACGTAGAGCCAGGTTTTCTTGAAGACGTGCTCGCGTTCCTTCTCGTAGAACTCTTTTGAGACACAATCGTCGAGTGACACTGGGCCGCGGCCTAATTCGGGATAGGCATCCGTCCAGTGCCCGCTTGACGGCTTAGTCACCAGGACGTCCTGACTCATCGGGCCCTCCTCCGCCTCTCGGCCGAAGGTAGCACTTGACCAAATGCGCAAATAGGCCTTCAATTGCAACACTCTGTTGCAATTTTGGAACACCAGATGGAGCAAAGCCTGCCGTTCGACCTCGATGCCTTGCTGGTATTCGGCAAGGTCGTCGAGTGCCGCAGCCTGTCAAAGGCGGCGGCGCTGCTCGGCATGCCCAAGTCAACGGTCAGCCGCAAGCTCAGCAAGCTCGAATCGGACCTGGGCATCAAGCTGCTGCGCAAGAACACACATCAGCTCACCGTCACGGATCTGGGCGAGAAGATCTACAGCCACGCCGTGAATATCCTGGCCGAGGCCAACGGGGTACGGGCGCTGGTAGAAGGCAGCAAGTTAGAGCCACAGGGCGAGTTGCGCGTCGCCATCCCCGTCTTCGTCGGCATCGACTACGCATCGCGGGTCGGCGCCAAATTCTTGCAGCGTTACCCGCACTCGCGACTCGATATCCGTTTGGTGGACAACGTCGTTCATCCCGTCCACGACGGGTTCGACGTGGTGTTCGGCACGGGGCCACTACAAGACTCGACGCTGATCGCGCGCAAGGTCTTCAGCCTCGAACTCTTCCTTTGCGCATCACCCGACTTCATTCGCCAACTACCCGAGCCGATCACCGCTCCCGCACAGTTGGACACCTTGCCGTTCATCGACTGCGGAGTCAGCGAGGGGCCGCGCAAGCTCACCGTCGCCAAGAACAAGCGGCGCCATGAGCTCTCGCCCATGGTTCGGGCGCGGGCCAACAATTTTCAGGTGTGCAAGCAATACATCCTGCACGGCCTCGGCATCGGGGCGATGCCAAGCCAGATCATCGTCACAACCGAATTGCGCGACGGCAGCATCGTGCCGGTGCTGCCGGACTGGCGCCTCGAGCAGCTGGATGTGTACATGATCCATCCCTTCCAGCTCTCGTTCTCCACGTTGATCAGCGCGTTCTACGAGACGGCGTGCGACATCATCACCGAGAACACGGCGCGAAGCTGAGGTGCTACGCCCGCCCGCACCCGGCCCTTTGGGCGGCGAAACCCACCATCTTCACCTATAAAGCGAAATAGTGAGCGCATGTTTGCTGCGCGTCCAATACTTATGTGATGAGTAGGCCCGCACCGCCCGTGCTGACGGTTCAATCGGACTGGTCACAGCGCAGCTTCGCGCCCGGCCGTGATGTGGTGGTCGGAAGTGACCTCCGCGCCGACATGCGCGTTGCCCATCCGCTGATCGCCCGCGCGCACCTGTTGCTGCGCTTCGATCGGGGCAAATGGATAGCGATCGACAACGGTTCGCCCACCGGGATTTTCGTCGGCGGCCAGCGGGTGCGGGGGGTCGACGTCCACGATCGCCAGAGCATCAACATCGGAAGGCCCGACGGGCCGCGTTTGACCTTCGAGATCGGACGTCACCAGGGGACGGTCGGCCAGCTTCCCCCGACGGTGGAGGCGGTCCCGGTGATCACGCCGCCCGACGGCCCGAGGCCGTCTCAGGCGCAACCGCCACGGCGCCCCGGCATCTCGTCGCCCCGTATCGTGCGACCGCAACCCGCTCCGCCGCGCTACCCGCCGGCCGGCGGGCCATCCCGCGCCCCCTACCCGGTACCGCAGCCGGCCGGCCCGCCGCAGCCGCCGAGGAGCCAGCCGCTCACCGAAATCGGGGCAGAAACCCTCGAAGCCTCGGGGTTCGACAGCACCAACCTGCGGCGCGCGGTGCAGCGGTCACGATCGAGGCTGGGGGCGCCGCCCGCGGGTGCCGCCGTCATCGGTCGCGGGGAAGACAGCGACGTCGTCATCTCGGACGTCTTGGCGTCGCGCCATCACGCCTACCTGGTTCCCACCCCCACCGGCATGGAGATCCACGACGCGCAAAGCATCAACGGGACTTTCGTCAACGGCACCCGCATCCTGTCGGCGCCGCTGACCGAGGGTGACGTGGTCACGATCGGCAACGTCGACCTGGTTTTCAACGGTGAAATCCTGCTCCGCCGCGCCGAAGCGGCTAGCCGCACCGGCGGGCTCGAGGTGCGGGAGGTCGACTTTCAAGTCGACAACAAGCGCCTGATCCAAAAGGTCTCCTTGACCGCCCGGCCCGGGACGCTGACCGCGCTCATCGGCGGGTCAGGGGCGGGCAAGAGCACGCTGTCCCGGCTGATCGCCGGAGCCACCTGTCCCAGCTCCGGGTCGATCACGTTCGAGGGGCACGATATTCACGCCCAGTTCGCGTCGCTGCGCAGCAGGATCGGGATGGTGCCCCAAGACGACGTCGTCCACCGCCAGCTCACGGTGACCCAGGCGCTGAACTATGCGGCCGAGTTGCGGCTGCCGACCGACACCAGCAGCGAGGACCGCGCGCAGGTCGTCGCGCAGGTCATCGAGGAGCTCGGGCTGACCAAGCACGCCGACACGCGGGTGGACAAGCTGTCCGGCGGTCAGCGCAAGCGCGCCTCGGTGGCCCTGGAGCTGCTCACCGGGCCGTCACTGCTGATCCTCGACGAGCCCACCTCCGGCCTGGATCCCGCACTGGATCTGCAGGTCATGACGATGCTGCGGCAGCTGGCCGACGCCGGTCGCGTCGTGCTGGTGGTGACGCACTCGCTGAGCTACCTCGATCTCTGCGACCAGGTGCTGCTGATGGCACCGGGCGGCAAGACCGCATACTGCGGCCCGCCCGACGCCATCGAGGCGACCATGGGAACCACCAACTGGGCCAAGATCTTCGGGATGGTCGGTGCGGACCCCGACGAGGCCAACCGTCGCTTTCTGGCCCAGGCCAAACCACCACCCCCCATACCCGACTCGGAGAGGCCGGTCGACCTTGGCGCCCCGGCGCGCTCCAGCACCTGGCGTCAATTCTCGACGATCGCGCGCCGCCAGGTCCGGCTGATCATCGCCGACCGCGCCTACTTCATCTTCCTGGCGCTGCTGCCGTTTGTGATGGGCGCGCTAGCGCTCACCGTTCCCGGCTCGACGGGATTCCGTGTGGCCGATCCGAACGGCGACGGGTCCGACGAGCCCGGATCGGTATTGATGTTGCTCACCATGGCCGCCGTGTTCATGGGCACCGCCCTGACGATCCGCGACCTCATCGGCGAGCGCCCCATCTTCCGCCGCGAACAGGCGGTCGGGCTGTCGACCAAGGCCTACCTGCTCGCGAAGATGGCCGTCTTCTTCGCGTTCGCCATCGTTCAGTCGGCGATCGCGACCACCAT
>NZ_JAICZA010000043.1 GCF_025933915.1 Mycobacterium sp. | reverse complement strand
TTCATCTTCGCCAGCGTCAATGGAAACGCGATGTTTTGGCGCACGGTCATGTGCGGGTACAGCGCGTAGGACTGGAACACCATCGCGATATCGCGGTCTTTGGGCGCTCGCTCATTCACCCGTTCGCCGCCGATGCGCAACTCACCTGAGGAGATCCCTTCAAGCCCGGCAATCATGTTCAGCGTCGTGGTCTTACCGCAGCCCGACGGGCCGACCAGGATCAGGAATTCGCCGTCGGCGATGGTGATGTTCAGGTCCCGCACTGCCACGGCGCCGTCAGGGTAGCTTTTGCTGACATGGTCCAGCACAATCTCGGCCATCGCGTCATCCCTTCACAGCGCCAGAGGTCAACCCGGCGACGATTCGTCGTTGGAAGATTAGAACAAACGCGATGATGGGAACGGTGATCACCACCGCGCCGGCCGCGATTGATCCGGTCGGCTCCTCGAACTGTGAACTGCCACTGAAGTTCACGATCGCCACCGGCGCGGTGACCGCGGCCATGGTAGCGGTCAGCGTCAACGCCAGCAGCAGATCGTTCCAGGCGAAGATGAACACCAAGATCGCCGCGGTCACCACGCCGGGCGCCGCCAGGGGGACGATCACCTTGCGGAAGGCCTGAGCCGGGGTGGCGCCGTCCATTTTTGCCGCCTTCTCCAAGTCCCAGGGGATCTCGCGGAAAAAAGCCGACAACGTGTAGATCGCGAGCGGCAGCGCGAACGTGATGTAGGGCAGAATCAAGCCCGGCCAGGTGTCGAACAGGCCGACGAAGCGTTCGATATTGAACAGCGGTGTGACCAACGAGATCGCCGGGAACATGGTGACCAGCAGGGTGGCGCCCACCAGCGGCCGCTTGCCCGGAAAGTCCAGGCGGGCGATCGCGTAGCCCGCCATCGCACCGAGCGCCACCGCGATCGCGGTGGTGATCAACCCGATCCCGACGGAGTTGATGAGCGCCGAACTGAAGAAGTCGCCGCGAAAAATGCCGCGATAGTTGTCCAAGGATACCGACGACGGAATCAGCTTGCCGTCCTTGACCGTTGACGTCGGTTTCAGGGAGAGGCTGACGATCCACAACACCGGCAGCAGCGCATACACCACGACCACGATGTCGATGACGGCCCAGATCGCGGTGCGCCGCGTGGCCTCCCCGCTAGCGGCCATCGACGTCACCACCGGGCGCCGCCGCGCCGAAGACCTTGATGAACAGCAGGGCGATGAGGCCCACACATGCGAAGATCAGCACGCTGATCGCCGAGCCGAGCCCGACGTTGAAGCCCTTGAACAGGTTGTTGTAACCCAGGATTGACACCGAGTCGGTGTTGTTGGCGCCGTTGGTCAAAACGTAGATGTTGTCGAAAATGCGGAACGCGTCCAGGGTCCGGAACAGCAGTGCGACCACTACCGCCGGCTTGATGATCGGCAACGTAACTCCGGTCAGCCGCCGCCAAGCGCCGGCGCCGTCGACTTGGGCGGCCTTCAGCAGATCGTCTGGCACCATTGCCAACCCGGCCAGCAGCAGCAACGACATGAACGGCGTCGTCTTCCAGACCTCGGCGACCACGACGATTGCCAGCGACGGGATCTGCGCGGTCAGCGGCGCGCTACCATGCGGCAGCAGGTTGGCCAGATAGCCCGTTCCCGGGGTCCAGGCGTAGTACCAGCTGTACGACGCGACCACGGTGACAATGCCATAAGGAATCAGGATCGCGGTGCGCACCAGTCCTTTTCCGATGACTGTGCGGTGCATCACCAGCGCCAGCGCCAAACCCAGGACGAATTCGAGGGACACCGAGACCACCGTGATGCCCAGCGTCACCGTCAGCGCCGTCCACCAATACCGATCGGTCAGGATCGTCACGTAATTGCTCAGGCCGACGAACGCGGTCTCGTCCGGGACCGCAAGGTTGTTGCGCTGCAAGCTCAACCACACCGCGTAGCCGATCGGATACGCCGTCACCGTCAGCATCAGCATCGCCGCAGGCCCGACGAGCAACAAAGCCAAGCGCTGCTCGGAGAGCCGGTTTGGGACGCGCGTCACGGCAGCAAGCCCTTCCCGTCGATCGCCTTCTGCACCTCGGTGCTGAGCTGGTCGGCGGTCCGCTCGGGGTCGATCTTGGTGATGGGGCTCAGCGTCGCGGCCAGCCTGATGGCCACCGCTTGATAGACCGGTGTGGCCGGTCGCACCGCGGCATCGGTGAGTTGCCGGCGGATGATCGTGTACATCGGATACTTGGCCTGGAACTGCGGGTCGGAATACAGCGAGGTGCGGACCGGGGGCAGGCCGCCCGCGATCGACACGTACTTCTGATGCTGCAGGCTGCGCAGGCAGCGGATGGCTTCGAACGCCTCGGCACGGTGACGGGTGGTGCTGGCCACCGCCAGGTTCGCCCCGCCGATGGTCACCTTGGCCGGACGGCCCGGCGCCACACCGGGATACGGCGCGAAGCCGAAAACTCTCTGGCTGGCCCGATAGGCGATGCGGAATTGCTCGTCAGTGGGGACGAATGTCCCGACGCCGTTGACGCTTCCGGACAACTGCGGATTCTGGTTGAGCGGCAGGAAGGGCACACCACCCTTGACCGCGTTCTCCAGCAGGGACGCCAGCGCGTACGGCCAGTTGACCGCGAGCGCGGCCCTGCCCTGTTCGACGGCCAACCGCGCGGTGCCCTCGTCGGTGCGGGTGATCGACGGGTCGGCCCCGGGCGCGGTCGCCACCGTTTTGAGGATCCGTAGCGCGTTAACGGTGGCCTCCCGGTGTGCCGGCGTGTCGGTCAACGTGACGTGGTGGCCATCGTCGGAGAGCACCTGACCGCCTCCGCTGGCCAGCAACGTGTTGAACCAGACCACCAGGCCTTCGCCCTCGTTGGCCTGCACGGCGATCCAGCTGGGCTGCCCCGCGGCGCGCAATCTGCTGGCCTCGCTCACCATGCCTTCCCAGGTCTGCGGCGGCTGACGCACCAAATCTGGTCGATACCAAAGTAATTGGGTATTCGTCGTGACGGGCGCCGCGAACAACTTGCCTTCCCAGCGCGCCGTCGACAACGGGCCCGGCAGGATATCGACCGTCGCGTCGGCTTCGGCGCGCCCCGCGGGATCGTCGGACAGCGGCAACGCCCAGCCCGCCTCGGCGAACTCCGCCGTCCACACCACGTCCAGCGACATCACGTCCAACGTGCGGTCGTGACCGGTCAGCCGACGGGCCAACTGCAGACGCTGCTCGCCGGGGGCTCTGGGCAGACTGATCTGTTGAATGGCGAAGCGGCCGCCGAACTGATTCGTGCAATCCTGGGCGACCGCGGTGAACGTCGCGCCGTCGGCGGCCGTGGTGTAGAAGCTGATCACCAGGCCGCGGGTCCCGGCGGCGCATGCCGACGTCGCCGTGACGATGGTGAGCGTCGCCAGCGCGATCGCGCCCGCCCGGCGTAGGCGCCCACGACGACTCACCACCGATTCACACCTCTCGTGCGCGCCTCAGATCGCCAAGCGCGCCAACAGGTCCCGCGCCTTTTCCGCGTTTTGCGGATCACAGAGCACGTCGTAGCGCCCAGCTACCAACTGCATCGTCGAACTGAAATCCCTTGTGCCACGGGCCATTGAGTATGGAACGGCCGAAGTGATCAGGCCGAAGAAGACACCGGCGACCAGGCCCGTGGCCAGCGCCCCCCACGGATTGGGGCTGAAGAAGCCGAGCACCAGCCCGATGAACAACCCCAGCCACGCCCCGCTCAGCACGCCGCCACCGAGCACCTTGGGCCATGTCAGCCGGCCGGTGACCCTTTCCACCTGCATGAGGTCGACCCCGACGATGGTCACCTGCTGGACCGGGAACTGCTGATCGGACAGGTAGTCGACGGCGCGCTGGGCCTCGGCATAGGTGGGATAGGACCCGACCGGCCAGCCCTTCGGCGGCGTCGGTAGCCCGGGAGCCCCTCGCCCGCGGCCGGTCGCACCCCCTGGTGTCGCGCCGGGAACCTGTCCAGGCTGGAAAGGATTAGTCATCGCCGTTCATTCTCCTCCGCCTTGGCCATCGTTTCATCTCAGGTCCTCCCCAGCCTATCCAGCGACCTTTCGCCACCTGCGAAAACACGGCATACCGAGTGGTGATCGCCGGGCCGGGCCTCCGCGGCGCGCGGACGTTTCACACCGGCAGTCGCCACCTGTCCATGGGTTAGGTTGACACCATGACAGCTCCCGGCGGCGACTTCGGCGAGAGTGCCCATGACGACAAGGCCGAGGCACCCACTGCCGGCAGCGAAGCCTCTGAGCAGCAGGATCAGCCGGCCCCCTGGGAACCGCCCGCGTCGCCGCCGGCCGCCGGGCCCGCGCCCCCGGCGTATCCGCCCCCGGGCTACCCCACCGACTACCCAATGAGTTACCCGCCCTCGTACCCCCCGCCCGTTCCCCCACCACCGGGGTACGAGCAGCAGCCCGGTTACGGCGGATCGTCCTATCCGACGGTCCCGCCGCCGTACGGCGGCCCGCCCCCCGGCTACGGGCCTCCCGGGTATCCCGGCGGCTATTACCCGCCGCCGGATTACCAGGGGGGCTATGCCCCCCAGGCAGCAGTGCCCGGGACGAACACGTTGGCGATCGCTTCGCTCATCGCGTCGTTCACCGGCCTGTTGTGCTGCGTCGGCTCGATAGTGGCCATGGTGCTGGGCGCGATCGCCCTGGATCAGATCAAGCGGACCCGGCAGGAGGGTTTCGGCCTGGCGGTCGCGGGCATCGTCATCGGAATCGCCACTCTGGTGGTGACTTTGGTGATTGTGCTCTTCGCGCTGCGCACGCATTAACGGCATCCCCGCCCGGGTCGCCACGCATCATCCCCCGCGACGCCGGCCCGGGTTATCTGCCAACGGAGCGTCGGCTGCCTAGGCTCTACTTCCATGCGATCGGTCAACAGGGTGTACATCGCGCGGCTCGCGCGAATGTTGGTGTTGGGTCCACTCGGCGAATCCGTCGGTCGGGTCCGCGACGTTGTGATCAGCATCAGCATCGTGCGCCAGCAACCGCGCGTCCTGGGCCTGGTCGTCGACCTGGCGACCCGGCGCAGCATCTTCATCCCGATCCTGCGGGTCGCCTCCATCGAGCCCAACGCCGTGACGCTGAGCACCGGCAACGTGTCCCTACGCCGCTTCGTGCAGCGACCCGGCGAGGTCCTGGCGATCGGCCAGGTGCTGGACACCCAGGTCAAGGTCAACGACCCGGAACTGCCGGAGCTGGCCGGCCTCGACGTCGTGGTCACCGATTTGGGAATCGAACAGATCCGAACACGCGACTGGATGGTGAGCCGGGTCGCGGTGCGCACCCACCGACGGCTGGGACGGCGCGGACCCGTACACGTGGTGGACTGGCAGAGCGTGCAGGGCCTGACCCCGTCGGCCCTGGCCCTGCCGGGGCAGGGGGTGGCGCAACTGCTGGGCCAGTTCGAAGGCCGCAAGCCGGTCGACGTGGCCGACGCCATTCGCACGCTGCCGCCCAAGCGCCGCTACGAGGTACTCAGGGCGCTCAACGACGACCGGCTGGCCGACATCCTGCAGGAGCTGCCGGAACTGGATCAGGCCGATGTGCTGTCGCAGCTGGGCACCGAGCGATCGGCCGACGTGCTGGAGGAGATGGACCCCGACGACGCCGCCGACTTGCTCGGCGCGCTGAACCCCACCGACGCCGAGATGCTGCTGACCCGCATGGACCCCGACGACTCCGCCCCGGTGCGCCGGCTGTTGACGCATTCGCCGGACACGGCGGGCGGCCTGATGACGTCCGATCCGGTGGTGCTCACTCCCGACACGTCGGTCGCCGAGGCGCTGGCCCGGGTCCGCGATCCCGACCTCTCCACCGCACTGTCGTCCATGGTGTTCGTGGCGCGCCCGCCGACGGCGACGCCGACCGGTCGCTACCTGGGCTGCGTGCACCTGCAGCGACTGCTTCGCGAGGCGCCGGCCGAGCTGGTCGGCGGGATCGTGGACAGCGAGCTGCTGACCCTGACGCCGGAGACACCACTGGTCGCGGTGACCCGCTACCTCGCCGCGTACAACCTGGTGTGCGGCCCTGTGGTCGATGACGAAAACCACCTGCTGGGTGCGGTCACCGTCGACGACCTGCTCGACCACCTGCTGCCGCACGACTGGCGCGTGGACATGCAGGAACTCGACACCGCCGGCCGGCTCGAAGGATTGGGAGGGTCCGTGTGAGCAAATCCACGGCTCCGCGAGGGCTGTACGCCCCGCGGACATCGCGCAGGTACTCGCCGCGACTGGATCCCGAGACCGTCGGGCAGTTCACCGAGTCGATCGCGCGTTTCTTCGGCACCGGTCGGTATCTCCTGCTGCAGACGATCCTGGTGGTGGTGTGGATTGCGCTGAACATGTTCGCGGTGGAACTGCGCTGGGATCCCTACCCGTTCATCCTGTTGAACCTGGCCTTCTCCACACAGGCCGCCTACGCGGCGCCGCTGATCCTGTTGGCGCAGAACCGTCAGGAGAACCGCGACCGCGTCACGCTCGAAGAGGACCGCCGTCGCGCCGCCCAGACCAAGGCCGACACCGAATACCTGGCCCGCGAATTGGCAGCGCTGCGGCTGGCCGTCGGCGAGGTGGCGACGCGCGAATACCTGCGCCACGAGCTCGATGACCTGCGCGAACTGCTGACCAATCGGCAGCCGGAGACCCCGGATGCGGGCCCTGCGCAGCAGGGCGACAACCTCGACCGCGCCGCTAAGAAATCCAGGTGAGAACCGCTTCGACCATTGCGCCACTCGTGTCACAAGAGTTATGTATGGTGATCTGGTTCACCGAGCAAACAGAAAGTTAACCCAGCTCACATACCTAGGACGGTCGAGTGCGCATAGGGGGAAGCCGGGGTGCGAGCCCGGCCGCCGCGAATGTGCGGCAGCGAGCACTTCGGAACACGCGCAAGCCGATATTCGGCGTCGCCATGATTACTCCGCTGGTCTTCGCGGGCGCCGTCAGTGGGGCGGCTCCTGAACTTCCGACGCGAATGCCGTCGGTCCATGCGGCCGTCACTCCGGTGGCGGCGGTCTCCCCCACCTTCCCCGACCTCTCCGGGCCCGCCGTCGTCGCAATCGACCGCGGCCCCACCGCCTTTCACGTCGCCGAGCCCGCGTTATCCGCTCCACCGCCGGCCATGATCGTCAATGCGCGTGGCGCACTGGGTATCCCGAGCATCGCACTGGCCGCCTACCGCAATGCGGAACAGAAGATGGCCGTCGCCGCGCCGGGCTGCGGCATCAGCTGGAACCTGCTGGCCGGGATCGGGCGCATCGAATCGGGTCACGCGGGCGGCGGTGCGGTCGACGCACGCGGCACCGCGATCACCCCGATCTACGGGCCGTCCCTGGACGGCACCCTGCCCGGCAACGAAGTCATCATTCAGAGCAGTGCCGGCAATCGCGTCACCTACGCCCGCGCGATGGGACCGATGCAGTTCCTGCCGGGGACCTGGGCGCGCTACGCCTCCGACGGCAAGGGCGACGGCCGCGCGGATCCGCAGAACCTGTTCGACTCCACCCTCGCGGCTGCCCGGTACTTGTGCAGCGGTGGGCTGAACCTGCGTGATCAGTCGCAGGTGTTGAGCGCGATTCTGCGCTACAACAACTCGATGCCGTATGCGCAGAACGTGTTGGGCTGGGCGGCGGCATACGCGACGGGCGTTGTGCCGGTCGACCTGCCACCGATGACCGGACCGCCGCCGCCACTGGGCGACGCGCACCTCGAGCATCCCGAGGGCCTCGGGCCCAACCTGCCGATGAACATCAACGGCCTACCGCTGGACGACCCGCTGGCGCGCGTACCGCTGATCGACTTGAGCGGCCCCGCACTGGTCAGCCCCCCGCCGATGTTCCCGTGGATGACCCCCACACCTCAGCAGGCACCGGCCCAAGGTCCCGGGTGCACGGTGATCTGCATCGGCACCCAGAGTTCGCCGCCCGCGGGGCCCCCGGCGCCGTTCGCGCCGCCACCGCCGTTCGCGCCGCCGCCTCCGGCTGTGCTGCCGCCGGCACCCCTACCCGCCGGGGCACCGCAAGCCGGGGCGTCACCCAAGCCGGCCGGCCCGCCTAACGAGTCAGCACCGCACCAGGGCGCCCCCGGCCCGGCCCGCTGACCGGCCCAGCGGCGATCGCAAGCGCGGCGAAGCCGGGCGCAGCGGGTCGCCGCCAAACCACTGTGTCGGGCAGGCCTACACTCGGCGGTGATGTCCAGCCATGATTCTTCTGATACAGCAGCCGACCTGAGCGCGGCTATCCGCACCGCACTGGGGAAGGTGATCGACCCCGAACTACGGCGTCCGATCACCGAACTCGGGATGGTCAAGAGCGTCGACATCGAGCCCGACGGCTCGGTTCATGTCACGATCTACCTGACCATCGCCAGCTGTCCGATGAAGACCGAAATCAGCGACCGGGTCAGCCAGGCCGTCTCCGACGTCCCGGGTACCGGCGCGGTGAAGGTCACCTTGGACGTGATGAGCGACGAGCAGCGCACCGAGTTGCGCAAGCAGTTGCGCGGTGACGCCCGCGACCCGGTTATCCCGTTCGCGCAACCGAATTCACTGACACGGGTCTATGCGGTCGCGTCCGGGAAGGGCGGGGTGGGCAAGTCCACCGTCACGGTCAACCTGGCGGTGGCGATGGCCGCGCGCGGGCTGTCCGTCGGGGTGCTGGATGCCGATATTCACGGCCATTCCATCCCCCGGATGATGGGCACCACCGACCGGCCCACCCAGGTCGAGTCGATGATCCTGCCGCCCATCGCTCACGAGGTGCGGGTCATCTCGATCGCTCAGTTCACCGAGGGCAACGCAGCGGTGGTGTGGCGCGGGCCGATGCTGCACCGCGCGCTACAGCAGTTCCTGGCGGACGTCTATTGGGGCGATCTGGACATCCTGCTGCTCGATCTGCCACCGGGGACCGGCGACATCGCGATCTCAGTGGCTCAGCTGGTCCCGAACGCGGAGCTTTTGGTGGTGACGACGCCGCAGTTGGCCGCGGCCGAGGTCGCCGAGCGGGCTGGCAGCATCGCGCTGCAGACCCGCCAACGCTTGGGCGGCGTGGTGGAGAACATGTCCGGGCTCACGCTGCCGGACGGCTCCACGCTGAACGTGTTCGGCGAGGGCGGCGGCGCGCAGGTGGCCGAGCGGTTGTCCCGGGCGGTCGGCGCCGAAGTGCCGCTGCTGGGTCAGATCCCGCTGGATCCCGCGCTGGTGGCCGCCGGCGATTCCGGCACCCCGCTGGTGCTGAGCGCGCCCGATTCGCCGGCGGGCAAGGCGTTGCGCGGGGTGGCCAATAGTTTGTCCGCGCGCCAGCGCGGGCTCGCCGGTGTGTCGCTGGGGCTCGATCCGAAAGGGCGCTGAGCGCCAGCCGATTCGGTTCAGGTCGCGTCGGTGTCGAACGGCGTGTGGCCGCCGGTCTGCTGGTCAGCCGCAAACGCCTGTCCGTTCGCTGCTGCGGGAGGGGCGGGATGCGGCGTCTGCGCCGAGGTTCCGCTCACCGGTTTGTCGAAGTTTCCGGTCAAGAAGGAATCGTCGCCGTCCAACAGGTGCTTGGTCAGCGCGGCGCGGGGGGTCATGCCCCGCAGTTTCTGCAATTCGCTGAGCGGGCCGCGCAGGTCGTCGAAGTCGGGCCCGAGATCCTCGCGCAACTGGCTGGTCACACCGCTCAGGTAGTCGCGCGCCTGGCGCAGCGCGGTGGCCGACCACCGGATGGCGCCGGGGAGCCGCTCCGGGCCGAGCACCACCAACCCGACCACGACGAGCACGAGCATCTCTCCCCAGCCGACGTTGGCGAACATCTAGCCGCTATCCGGGTCCGGTTTCACCGTCAGGGTGACGTGCCGGCCGTCGCGGACCACCTCGATCGGGGAATCCTGGCCGATGGTCAACTGCCGCACCGCGACCACGAACTCGTCGGAGTCGGCGACCTTGCGGTTACCGACCTTGACGACGACGTCGTTTTCCAGGATGCCGCCCTTCTGCGCGGGACTTCCCGCCTTTACATTGGCGACCTGGGCTCCGGAAGCGATCGCGTTGCTCACCGAGCGGGTGCTGACCCCCAGCGTCGGGTGCACGATCTTGCCGTCCCGGATCAAGGTCTGGGCGACCTCTTTGGCCTCGTTGATCGGAATCGCGAAGCCGAGGCCACTTGCGCTGTCGGACAACGACTTACCCGCGGTGTCGATGCCGATAACCTGGGAATCCATGTCGATCAGCGGGCCGCCGGAGTTGCCGTGGTTGATCGACGCGTCGGTCTGCAGCGCGTCGATCACGGTGTCGGTGTCCGAGCCCTCCCCGGACAGCGGGACGGGCCGGTGCAGCGCGCTGATGATGCCGTGCGTCACCGTGCTGCGCAGCCCCAGCGGCGCACCCGCGGCGAGGACCTCGTCACCCACCCGCACCTTGTCGGAATCACCCAGGCGCGCCACGCTCAGGTTGTCGACGTTGTCGACCTTGACCACGGCCAGGTCCGTCTTGGGGTCGCGGCCCACCAGGTTGGCGGGCACTTCCTTGCCGTCGTTGAACACCACGGTGGTCTTGAACTGGCTGGGGTTGTTCGCCGCCTCGGAGATCACGTGGTTGTTGGTGACGATGTAGCCCCGCCCGTCGATGACGACGCCGGAGCCCTGCATGCCCTCCTGGTCGCTCTTGGACTCGATGGTCACCACGGCGCCGGCCGTCGCGGAGGCCACCTTGGCGAAACGCCCGGCCGGACCTTCCCCGTTGCCGTTGGTCGACAACGTCACCTTGGAGGTGGTGAACGCCTCGGCGACCTCGGCCGTCTTACGGCCCACCACCCCGCCGAGTAGGCCGATGACCAACGCGATCAGCGCCAAGACGACCAACGCGAGGTAGGACACCCGTCCGCCGAACAACACGTCGCGCACACCCAGTTTGCCGCCGTAGCCCAGCGCGGACCGCGAAGTCGACGGCGCAACGGCCGGTGTTCCCAAGGCCGCCGCGGCCGCCGGATCACGCCAGGGATCGTCCAGCTCGTCGCGCCCCGCACCGTCTTTCTCCGCGGCCAGCGCCCCCACATCGACGGGATGGCGTTGCAGGGAATCGGGGCTGCCGTCCGGCCGCCTGAACGCCTCCTGGAGGACGGGGTCGGCCGGCCGATCGTTCGGCCTGAACTCGGCCTGGTCCCGGTACTTCTGCGGACGGATGCGCTCGGCGACGAACGACCCGCGCAGGCCGTCGGGACGACCGAACTCCCGACGCGATGCGGGGTCGACCGGCGGACGCGAGACGGGGCGCGGCGCTAAGCGGTTGCCGCTGTCATTGCTTCGGTCGAAGCCTTGGTCGGAGGTCACGTTATCCCTTTTGGATCCTCTACTTGAGCGCTCAAGGCGGGCCTTTACCGGGCGATATACGCGGCACCGGCGTTGTCCGTGTCCACCCTAGTATCCACGGCGCGCCGTTGGTCGACATGAACGAGCGTATGGGGCGGGTGCGCACCGGAGGGCGCGGATCGATCGCTATCGACGCTTGCGCCGTTCACGGGCGTCGCGGTCGGCGAAACGGTCGGATGCCTGTGCGGTCGGGTCGTCGGGCGAGTCGTAGGGGATGTCAGCCAGCATTCCGAGCAGCGTGGTGGGGATGCGGATGGGATGGGAGTCGCGCAGCGCGGCGCGCGTCCGACCCTGATCGTCGACCTCGGCCGCGCACTGCGGGCACATCGAGAGGTGATGCGCGGCCCGTAGGTGCGCGTTCATCCGCAGCTCGCCATCCACGAACGCGGCGACGGCTTCGACGGACAGGTGCTCGGTGGAACCGAACTGGCGGGACGCGCCGACGGGCGCATCACTTTGGGAGGCGAACTGTGCGGGGAGCCAGGAGAACGCGCGGCGGAACACATGTCCACGATCGGGCATCGCCAGCTCCTTGCCACTCATTGTTATTGCCACCTCATCTCGAATGTAGCGCGAGCCGGTGCGCAATACCGCAGCTGCGGGCGCAAAGCCGCTGAATGGCTACCTGATCGCTCCGCCGCCGAGACCGAGCGGTCGCTGCCTACGCCGATTGGGCGCGCAGCGTATCCCGATCGGAGTGGGCGGCCAGGTAGTCCCGCAAGGCCTGGCGCCCGCGGTGGATGCGACTGCGGACGGTGCCGAGCTTGACGCCCAGGGTCGCGCCGATCTCCTCATAGGACAGACCTTCGATGTCGCACAGGACGACGGCGGCACGAAATTCCGGTGGCAGCGAATCCAGCGCGGCCTGCAGATCGGGCCCGAGCCGTGAATCGTGGTAGATCTGCTCGGGGTTGGGCTCGTCGGCGGGCACCCGCTCGTAGTCCTCGGGCAGCGCCTCCATCCGGATGCGCGCGCGCCGGCGCACCATGTCCAGGAAGAGGTTGGTGGTGATGCGGTGCAGCCACCCTTCGAACGTCCCCGGCTGATAGTTCTGCACGGACCGGAAGACCCGGATGAACGTCTCCTGCGTGAGATCCTCGGCGTCGTGCTGATTGCCGGAAAGCCGGTAAGCCAACCGGTACACCCGGTCGGCGTGCTGGCGCACCAGCTCGTCCCACGACGGCATCGCCGCCTTGTCCCCGGTCGCGTCGAAAACCGCGGTGCCCTGCGGCGCGTCCGACGGCTCCACCCACTCGTCGGCGACGCGCTCTTGCGCGTGAGACATGCTGGACGGGCTGAGAAGCGTGGTGATGATCAATTCCTCCGAATCGGGCGTGCCAGTCACTGGCACTTTGTCATTGACGGCAACAGGCACCTGCCGTTCGGTATTCCCCACCCAACGCGTTCCGCGATCCATACGGACACCGTCGCGTATGGGCGTATGTGCGGTATATGAACAGTCTGAGCTGAGCCTGAGAAACCGTTTCGTAACCTGCGCTGTACAGGAAATATCCATCGCGCGATGACCCTAAACGCGCCGGGCCGGTTGGGCGTGTCGCCGCGGCCCGGTTTCAGGCGCGCCTGTCGGACTGCGCGATGAATTGGAATACGCTGCGGGCATGGACGGCACCGACGCAGAAGCCCCCGGCCAAGCAGCACCCAGTCGGGCCGAATCGCTCTTTGCCCATGCCGAGGGATCGATATCGGAGGATGCGCTGCTGGCGGCCGCCCGCGAGCGGGCCGTGGACATCGGTGCGGGGGCGGTGACGCCGGCGGTCGGCGCGTTGTTGAGCCTGCTGACCAAGCTGAGCGGCGGCAAGGCCGTCGCCGAGGTGGGCACCGGCGCGGGCGTCAGCGGGCTGTGGTTGCTGTCGGGCATGAGCGATGACGGCGTCTTGACCACCATCGACATCGAGCCCGAATACCTGCGGCTGGCCAAGCAGGCGTTCACCGAGGCCGGCATCGGCCCGTCGCGCAGCCGGCTGATCGGCGGCCGCGCCCAAGAGGTGCTCACCCGGCTCGCCGACGAGTCCTACGACCTGGTGTTCATCGACGCCGACCCGATCGATCAGCCGGACTACGTCGTCGAGGGCGTCCGGTTGCTGCGCCCCGGCGGCGTGATCGTGGTGCACCGGGCCGCACTGGGCGGGCGGGCCGGCGACCCGGCCGCCCGCGACGCCGAGGTGGTCGCGGTGCGGGAGGCGGCCCGCCTGATCGCCGAGGATGAGCGGCTCACCCCGGCGCTGGTGCCCCTCGGCGACGGCATTCTGGCCGCGGTTCGCGACTAATTCGGCCGAGCACACTATTTACGCGTTCTTGATGCGCGCCTTCCTTGACGACGAACTGAACGTGCGTTTAGTGTACTGAACATGCGTTCAGCCGACCTGACGGCCGCGGCCCGGATCCGCGATGCGGCCATCGAGCAATTCGGCGAGCACGGGTTCGGCGTCGGGCTTCGCGCGATCGCCGAGGCGGCGGGCGTGAGTGCGGCGCTGGTGATCCACCATTTCGGCTCCAAGGAGGGCCTGCGCAAGGCCTGCGAGGAGCACATCGCCGAGCAGATCCGCAACACCAAGTCCGAGGCGCTTCAATCCAACGACCCGGCCACCTGGTTCGCCCAGATGGCCGAGATCGAGGACTACGCGCCACTGATGGCATACCTGGTGCGCAGCATGCAGACCGGCGGCGACCTGGCGAACATGCTGTGGCGCAGGATGATTGACAACGCCGAAGAATACATGGAAGAGGGCGTACGCGCCGGAACGATCAAGCCCAGCCCCGATCCCAAGGCTCGCGCCAAGTATCTGGCGATCACCGGCGGCGGCGGGTTCCTTCTCTACATCCAAATGCATGAAACACCAACGGATCTCCGTGCGGTGCTGCGCGACTACTCGCGCGACATGATATTGCCCGCTCTCGAGGTCTATACCGAGGGTCTGCTCACCGACCGAACGATGTACGACGCATTCCTGGCTGCCGACGATCAAGGAGAATCCCATGGCAACTGAAAATCTCGGCGGCTCCGCGCCCATCGAAATCCGAGGACTGACCAAGGACTTCGGCGCGGTGCGGGCACTGGACGGACTTGACCTCACCGTGCAGGAAGGTGAAGTTCACGGGTTCCTCGGACCCAATGGCGCCGGGAAGTCGACCACCATCCGCATCCTGTTGGGCCTGGTGAAGGCCGACAGCGGCAGCGTGCGTCTGCTGGGCGGCGATCCCTGGACCCAATCCGTCCCGCTGCATCGCCAAATCGCCTATGTTCCGGGCGATGTCACGTTGTGGCCGTCGCTGACCGGCGGTGAGACCATCGATCTACTGGCCCGCATGCGCGGTGGGATCGACAAACGGCGCCGAGCCGAGCTGATCGAGCGCTTCGACCTCGACCCGCACAAGAAGGCCCGCACCTATTCGAAGGGCAACCGCCAGAAGGTCTCCCTGATCTCGGCGTTCTCATCCCACGCCAGACTGCTGCTCTTGGACGAGCCCAGCAGCGGCCTGGACCCGCTGATGGAGAACGTGTTTCAACAGTGCGTGGCGCAGGCCCGCGACCGGGGCACGACGGTGTTGCTGTCCAGCCACATCCTCGCCGAGACGGAAGCGTTGTGCGAGCGGGTGACGATCATCCGGGCCGGCAAGACCATCGAGAGTGGCTCGCTGAACTCCATGCGGCATCTGAGCCGCACTTCCATTAGGGCCGAAATGACCGGCGACCCAGGTGACCTCAGGAGAATCAAGGGTGTCGAGGACGTCAGTGTCGAGGGCCATACGCTGCGCGCCCAGGTCGATAGCGAAAGCCTGGGTGAGCTCATCCGCGTGCTCGGCGACGCCGGCGTGAGCAGTCTCGTCAGCCAGCCGCCGACTCTCGAAGAGCTCTTCTTGCGCCACTACGACACGTCCGGAGACAAGCCCGGCGGCGACGGCCGGCATGGGCGCGATGCGGAAAAGGTGTCGTTGTCATGAGCGCGACAACGCTGGAGCGGCCGTACGCATCGGCATCGCCCGCACCGCGTCGGAGTTCGAATTTCTCCGGAACGCTCGCGATGCTGCGGCTCTATCTGCGCCGCGACCGAGTCTCGTTGCCGCTGTGGGTGTTTCTGCTGTCGGTACCGTTGGCCACGGTGTACGTCGGCAGCATCGAAAAGATCTATCCCACCGCGGCCGGGCGCGCGGGGTTCGCCACCTCCATCATGGCCAGCCCGGCCCAGCGCGCTCTGTACGGCCAGGTCTACAACGACAGCCTTGGCGCCGTGGGGATTTGGAAAGCCGGGATGTTCCACGTGCTGATCGCGGTGGCCGTCATCCTGACCGTGATCCGGCACACCCGCGCCGATGAGGAGAACGGGCGGACCGAGTTGGTGGACTCGACCGCGATCGGCCGCTATGCCAGCCTGAGCGCGGCACTGTTGCTGTCGTTCGGCGCCTCGATCGGCACCGGCGCGATCGGCGCGGCGGGACTGCTGAGCACCGACGTCCCGGCTGCCGGGTCGCTGGCGTTCGGGGCGGCGCTGACCTGCTCCGGCCTGGTGTTCACCGCCGTCGCCGCGGTGACCGCGCAGTTGTCGCCCAGCGCCCGGTTCGCCCGCGGCGCCGCATTCGCCGTACTGGCAACCGCCTTTACGCTGCGCGCCGTCGGCGACGCCGGTTCGGGCACACTGTCGTGGCTGTCTCCGCTGGGGTGGTCGCTGCTGGTCAAACCGTATGCGGGTGATCGCTGGTCGGTGCTGCTCCTGCACCTGGTGACAACGGCCGCGCTAACTCTCCTGGCGTATCGCCTACTCGCCGGCCGCGATGTCGGCGCCGGGCTCATCGCGGAACGCCCCGGCCCCGCGACCGCCGCGCCGGCACTGGGCAACGCCTTCGGGCTGACGTGGCGGCTCGACCGCGCCGCGCTGCTGCTGTGGACCGTCGGGCTGTGCCTGTACGGGCTGCTGGTCGGCAGCGTGGCGCACGGCATCGGTGACGAGCTGGGTGCCAGCGGCGCGGCCCGCGACATCGTCGCTCGGATGGGCGGCACCAGCGCCCTCGAGCAGGCCTTCATCGCCGTGGCGTTCGCCATGATGGGCATGGTGGCCGCCGCGTTCGCCGTTTCACTCACCTTGCGGTTGCACCAGGAAGAATCCAGCCAGCGCGCCGAAACGGTGTTGGCCGGTGCGGTGTCGCGAACGCGCTGGCTGGCAAGCCATTTGGTGACCGCGCTGGCTGGGTCCGCGGTGGCGATGCTGGCCAGCGGGGTGACCGCCGGAGTCGCCTACGGCATCGCGGCCGGCGATGTCGGCGGCAAGCTCGCCACCGTCGTCGGCAGCGCGGCGGTCCAGCTGCCGGCCGTCTGGCTGTTGTCCGCCGTGACGGTGTGTGTGTTCGGCGTCGCGCCGCGGTTCACACCGGCGACCTGGGGTGTGCTGATCGGTTTCATCGCGCTGTACCTGATCGGGTCGTTGGCCGGGTTCTCGCAGTGGTTGCTCGACCTGGAGCCGTTCGCACATGTCCCGAGAATTGGCGCTGATTTCACCGCCGTACCCTTGCTATGGCTACTGGTCATCGACGTAGGGTTGATAGTTCTGGGTGCCACGGCTTTTCGGCGCCGCGATCTACGCTGCTAGGAGCGTGATGAAAACCGGGATCCGAGTGACGACGACATCCATCGGAGGCATTCTCTCGTGGATATTGATCCTCCTCTTACCGGCCGGCACGCTCCACTACTGGCAGGCGTGGGTTTTCATCGCCGTGTTCACGGTGGCGACCATCGTGCCCACGGTCTACCTGAGCCGCGCCAATCCTGCGGCCCTGCAGCGACGCATGCGTGCGGGCCCGCGGGCCGAAACCAGGACCGCCCAGAAATTCATCATCACCGCCTCGTTTCTGGGGCTCTTCGTGACGATGGTGTTCAGTGCACTCGACCATCGGTTCGGCTGGTCGTCGGTGCCGGCCTGGGTATCGTTGCTCGGCGACGTGCTGGTGGCGGCCGGGCTCGGGATCGCCATGCTGGTGATCGTCCAGAACAGTTATGCGGGCGCCACGGTCACGGTGGAAGCGGGCCAGTCCTTGGTGTCCGGCGGCCTCTATAAATTCGTCCGCCACCCGATGTACGTCGGAAACGTGATCATGATGATCGGCATCCCCCTGGCACTCGGCTCTTATTGGGGCCTGCTTTTCATCATCCCGGGCGTCGTCGTGCTCGCGCTGCGCATCTTCGACGAGGAAAAGCTGCTCATGCACGAATTGCCCGGCTACCGCGAGTACGCCGAACGCGTGCGCTACCGGTTGGTTCCCTCCATCTGGTAACCCACGCGCCTAGGGTGTTGACGTGGTGCACAATCGGCGACCGGCGCTGGACCGCCCGTGGCGACGTCCCGGCGGGCTGCGGTACGCATTGAGCAGGATTCGGGGCGTCGCCAAACCCCCCGTCACCGTCACCGACCCGCCCGCCGACCTCCATGTCGAGCGTGACCTCGCCGTCCCCACACGCGATGGAACGGTCTTGCGGATCAACGTCTTTCGTCAATCCGGCGCCGAAGCCCGACCGGTCGTCCTCAGTATCCACCCCTACGGCAAGGACAACCTGCCGAAACGGCGGGGCGACAAGTGGACGTTTTCGGCGCAGTACCGGGCATTGCGCCAGCCACGATCGGTGAGCTTCTCGGCGCTGACCGGCTGGGAGGCGCCCGACCCGGCGAGGTGGACCGCGCAGGGCTTCGTCGTGGTGAATGCCGACTCGCGCGGCTGCGGGCACTCCGATGGCACCGGAAACCTGTTGTCGCGACAAGAGGCCGAGGACACCTACGACCTGGTGCAGTGGATCGCCGGCCAATCGTGGAGCGACGGCGACGTCGTCATGCTCGGGGTGTCCTACCTGGCCATCAGCCAGTACGCCGTCGCCGCGCTGCAGCCGCCGGCGCTGCGGGCGATCTGCCCGTGGGAGGGCTTCACCGACGCCTACCGCGACCTGACATTTCCTGGTGGCGTCCGGGAGCGGGGCTTCACCCGGATGTGGTCACGAAACGTGCGACGCGGTACGCGGCAGACCTACGACCTCGAACACATGCAGGACATCCACCCGCTGCGGGACGAATTCTGGCGCTCACTGGTACCGGACCTGTCCTCGATCACGGTACCCATGCTGGTGTGCGGCAGCCTCTCCGACAACAACCTGCACAGCCGCGGCTCCGTCCGCGCGTTCACGCACGGCGGGTCCAGCCACGCGCGGCTCTACACGCATCGCGGCGGCAAGTGGACCACCTTCTACTCCGAGTCGGCACTGGCCGAGCAGCTGAGGTTCTTCCGCGGCGTGCTCGACGGCGCTCCGGCTTCGCGCAGTGTGCGCCTCGAGGTACGCGAGGACCGCGACACGGTCACCGCGGTGCGCGAAGAAGCCGAATGGCCGCTGGCCCGCACACGTTGGCGCCCAACATATTTGGGCGCCAACGGGACGCTGACATCCGAACCGCCCATCAGCCCCGGCAGCGTGAGCTTCGGAACACGTTCTCGTGCAGCATGTTTCACCTGGACGGCCCCCGAAGACATCGAGCTCACCGGGCCGATGGCCGCCCGGTTGTGGGTCGAACTGAGCGGCTGCGACGACGCGAACCTGTTTGTCGGGGTGGAGAAGTGGCGCTGGGGCCGGTTCAGGGGCCGCTTCGTCGGATTCGAGGGGTCCTACGGGTATGGCCGCGACCGGGTGACCACCGGCTGGCAGCGAATCTCGCTGCGCACCCTGGATCCCGAGCTTTCCCGCCCGGCCGAACCCGTCACCACGGGTACCGATCCACGGCCGGTCTCCGCCGGCGAGGTGGTCGAGGTCAACGTCGCGCTGGGCCCGTCGGCGACGCTGTTCCGCGCCGGCGAGCAGCTGCGACTGGTAGTCGGCGGCCGCTGGCTGTCTCCGAGAAACCCGCTGACCGGCCAATTCCCGGCGGCCTACGCGGGCTCACCGCGCGGTCGCGTCACCCTGCATTGGGGTCCGGATCGCGACGCGCACCTGCTGATCCCGGAGGTCCCCTGAGCCCGCGCCGGTCGAGCTAGATCCAGACGCCCTTGCCCACAGCGACCACGCCGCCCGCGCTGATCGCGAAGCGCTCCCGGTCCTTCTCCAGATCCACTCCGACCATCTCGCCCGGGCCGACGACGACGTTCTTGTCCAGGATCGCGTGGCGTACCACCGCACCGCGGCCGACCCGGGCGCCGGGCATGATCACGCTGCCCTCCACGATCGCGCCGTCGTCGACCACCACGTTGGACGAAAGCACCGAGTTGCGCACCGAGGCCGCCGAGATGATGCTGCCGGCACCCACCACCGACTCCTGCGCGGAGCCGCCGTTGACGAACTTGGCCGGCGCCAGGTTCTCTGACTCGCCGCGGATCGGCCAGCGCTTGTTGTACAGATTGAACACCGGATGCACCGACACCAGGTCCATGTGCGCGTCGTAGAACGCGTCCAGCGTCCCGACGTCCCGCCAGTACGCCCGGTCACGATCGGTGGCGCCGGGTACCTCGTTGTTGCTGAAGTCGTAGACGGCGGCCATCCCGTCATCCACCAACCGCGGGATGATGTCACCGCCCATGTCGTGATCGGAATGGTCGTCGTCGGCGTCCGCCCGGATCGCATCGATGAGCACCTTGGTGGTGAAGATGTAATTGCCCATCGACACGAACGTCGTCTCGGGGTCGTCCGGGGTACCCGGCGGATCCAGTGGCTTCTCGATGAATTGGCGGATGCGCCCGGATTCGTCGGAGTCGATACACCCGAACGCGGTGGCTTCGCTGCGCGGCACCCGGATACCGGCTACCGTCGCGCCGGCCCCGCTGTCGATGTGGAACCGGACCATCTGCTCGGGATCCATCCGATACACGTGGTCGGCACCGAAAACCACTATGTAGTCGGGGTCTTCGTCGTAGATCAGATTGAGCGACTGATAGATCGCGTCGGCCGAACCGGTGTACCAGCGCGGACCGAGGCGCTGCTGCGCGGGCACCGGCGTGATGTACTCACCGGCCAAACCGGACAACCGCCAGTTCTGCGAAATATGACGGTCCAGTGAATGCGACTTGTACTGCGTGAGAACGCAGATCCGTAAATAGCGCGCGTTGACGAGGTTGGACAGCACGAAGTCGATCAGCCGATAGGCGCCCCCGAAAGGAACCGCGGGCTTGGCGCGATCCGCGGTCAGCGGATACAGCCGCTTGCCCTCACCGCCGGCCAGGACGATGCCCAGCACGTGTGGTGCTTCCCTCATGGTGTCAAACCTATCGGCCGCCGCGAGACGCTGCCAGGGGGAACGGGCTATTGCCAGCGTTCTGTGGGGCTGTCCGTCAAGCTAATTGGCTTTGCCGGCAAACAGATCGTCCAAACCTTGTTCAGCCCGGCTCGCGGGCCTCGTCGTCATCGAACTACGGTGCGGGTATGCGGGTGGCGATGATGACTCGGGAATACCCCCCAGAGGTCTACGGGGGCGCGGGAGTACACGTCACCGAACTCGTCACCCAACTGCGGCGGCTGTGCGCGGTGGACGTGCATTGCATGGGCGCACCGCGGCCGGGTGCCCGGGGAGTGCAAGTGCACCAGCCCGACCCGCGGTTACAGGGCGCCAACCCGGCGATGACGACACTGTCCGCCGACCTGATGATGGCCAGTGCGGCATCGGCGGCCACCGTGGTGCATTCACACACCTGGTACACCGGCATGGCCGGGCATCTGGCCGCGCTGCTCTACGACGTCCCGCACGTCTTGACTGCGCATTCGCTCGAGCCGCTGCGCCCATGGAAGGCCGAGCAACTCGGCGGCGGCTACCGAATCTCCACCTGGGTCGAGCACACCGCGGTCCTGGCCGCCGACGCCGTCATCGCGGTCAGTTCCGCGATGCGCGAGGACATCCTGCGCGTGTACCCCGCGCTGGATCCCGGCGCCGTGCACGTCATCCGCAATGGCGTCGACACCGATGTCTGGTGCCCCGCGGGCCCGATGCAAACCGGATCGATGCTGGCCGAACTCGGCGTCGATCCGGCCCGGCCCCTCGTGGTGTTCGTGGGTCGGATCACCCGCCAGAAGGGACTCGCGCACCTGGTGGCGGCCGCCCACCGGTTCAGCCCGGAGGCGCAGGTGCTGCTGTGCGCGGGCGCCCCCGATACCCCGGAGATCGCCGACGAGATCCGGGGCGCGGTCGCCGGCCTGGCCCGCTGCCGTACCGGTGTGTTCTGGATCCGAGAAATGCTTCCCATCGGGGAGTTACGCGAAATTTTGTCCGCGGCATCAGTTTTCGTGTGTCCGTCGGTGTATGAGCCGTTGGGTATCGTGAATCTGGAAGCGATGGCCTGCTCGGCCGCGGTGGTGGCCTCGGACGTCGGCGGAATCCCGGAGGTGGTCGCCGACGGGGTTACCGGGACTCTGGTGCATTACGACCCCGACGATGTGGCGGGTTATCAGGCCGGATTGGCCGAGGCGGTCAACGAGCTCATTGCCGACCACGAAAAAGCGCAGCGCTACGGCGAGGCAGGACGCCAACGCTGCGTCGAGGAGTTCTCCTGGGCCCACGTCGCCGAGCAGACCCTGGAGATCTATCGGAAGGTGTGTGCGTAGCACCGCCAAGTCTCGTTCGGCGGCAAGCCCTAGCTGGAGCTCGTGACGCCCTTGAGTTCGTCACCGAGGGCAGCGGCCTCGTCGGGCGTCAGCTCGACGACCAGTCGACCTCCACCTTCAAGTGGTACCCGCATCACGATGCCGCGCCCCTCCTTCGTCGCTTCCAGAGGACCGTCTCCGGTCCGGGGCTTCATCGCCGCCATCGAGTGCTCCCTCCAGGTTCGAGCTGGCCCGCCCGTGCGGGCCTGGTCGGCACCGAGCATGCCCCGCCAGCGAATTTCAAGCCATGCCCGGCATCGAACTGAGTTATCACCCCCCCATTGTTCCCTATCCAGGTCACCGCTTGTACAAAGACCCACAACTGTGTGCTCAGCGGGCGGTCGGGGGCACCCAGCAACCGCGGATATGGTCATCGACCATGCCGGTTGCCTGCATCAACGCATACGCGGTGGTCGGGCCCACGAAGCGGAACCCGCGCCGCTTGAGCTCACGCGCCATGGCCTTGGATTCGTCGGTGGCCGAGGGAATTTGGGACGCCTCGTCCGGCCGTGACTTCGGCGACGGCGCAAACGACCACAGCAGCTCCGCCAGGTCCGCCGAAGTTCCCAGCTCCGCGGCCGCGCGCGCGTTGGCGATCGTCGCCTCAATCTTGGCGCGGTTGCGCACAATTCCCTGATCTACCAGCAGCCGCTGCACGTCGGCGTCGGTGTATTGGGCGACCGTTGTGATGTCGAAGTCGGAGAACGCGCGTCGGAAATTCTCCCGTTTGCGCAGGATGATCAGCCACGACAGGCCGCTCTGAAAGGCCTCCAGGCTCATCCGCTCGAACAGGGCCACCCCGTCGTGCAAGGGGCGGCCCCACTCCTGGTCGTGATAGTCGCGGTACATCTCGAAGTCCGGCCCGGGCCGAATGGCCGCCCAGCCGCACCGGACCAGCTCGTCGTCGCTCACATTGAGTCCTGACGATCCTCGCCCTCGCCCGGTTCCCCGGAATCCTCCTCGGTCGGCTGTTCGGCGACCGGCGAGGCGTGCACCGCGGCCAACTGGCCGCGCAGGGCCTCCAGCTCGCGGGCGAGCCGGTCCAGCACCCAGTCGACCTCGCTGGTTTTGTATCCGCGCAGCACCTGGGTGAACTTGACGGCGTCGACGTCGGAACCGGTCACCCCGTAGGCGGGCAGCACCGTCGCCGTCGTCCCCCGCGGCAGGGGCGGGAGCTGCTCACCGCGACCGAACAACAGGCTGGCCGCGCCGAACAGGACGATCGCCACCAGCACCAGAACCACCAGGTACAGCAACACCAACGCCACGGGATCGATATTGCCCTATGCCGCCGACACCGCGACGTCCAGCGTGACCGCGCCGGGACCTACCTGGGTCTGATTGCCTGCATCGGCGGCCGGTCCGCCAGCGACACCGGCGAGGTGTGCCGGGTGTAGCTCTGCCCGTCGGGCCCGTCGGGCCCGAGGGGGATGAACTGGGTCAGGCCGACCCCGGAGTCGGGGATCCCGCAGCGCGACAGCAGGGTCCCGATGACCTGACGGCTCATCGCGCCCAGCTCGGCCAGCGGCCGGTTGCGGTGCGCCCGCACACCCAGGTTGACCTGGGCGATTGCGTCCAGACCCAGTCGGTCGAAGGTGTCCACCAGCAGGCCGATCTCCACGCCGTAGCCCGGAGCGAACGGCACCGAGGTCAGCAGCTCCCTGGTGGCGGCGTATTCGCCGCCGAGCGGCTGCAGCACGCCGCCCAGCTCGGGCCGCAGCGCCGCAAGTAACGGCCGGGCCACCAGCTCGGTGACCCGCCCGCCGCCGGTGGCACCCGCTCCGCCGCCCACGTCGGCGACATTGAGGGGCCTGCGGTAGAAGCTCTTGACCAGGTGAACACCGTCGCCGGTGAGTAGGGGGCCGACCAGCCACGGCACGAACATCGGGTGCGGGTTGATCAGGTCGGAGTCGACGAACACCACGATGTCGCCGCGGGTGGCCGCCAGCGAACGCCACAACGCCTCGCCCTTGCCGGGCCGTATCGGCACCTCGGGAAGCGCCTGCTCACGGCTGACAACGCGGGCGCCGGCGGCGACAGCCCGGATCTCGGTGTCGTCGGTGGAACCGGAGTCCAGCACGATCAGCTCGTCGACCAGCCCGTCGACCAGCGGTGAGATGCTGTCGATCACCGACTCGATGGTTTCTTCCTCGTCGAGGGCAGGCAGCACCACCGAAATGGTCCGCCCAGCCTTCGCGGCCTCCAGTTCGGCGATGGTCCAGCCGGGACGGCTCCAGCTGCGGTTGGCCAACCAGGTGTCTCCCGGCCGGGCGGCGAGCATCCCGTCGCTGGCGAGATCGCCGGCGACCAGGTCCGATGTCGTCATGCGAGCCCCCTCAGCGTGCGGGCCGGCGGGCGTGTTCCCTGGATCGAGGCCACCATTTCCAGCACCCGGCGGGTGGCCGCGACCTGGTGCACGCGAAACATCCGCGCGCCGGCGGCCGCCGCCAGCGCGGTGGCCGCCAACGTTCCCTCGAGCCGCTCGGTCAATTCCACACCCAGAGTCTCCCCGACGAAGTCCTTGTTACTCAAAGCCATGAGCAAGGGCCACCCGGTGTCAACAAGGTCGCCGACGTGACGCAACAGCAGCAGCCCGTGGAAGGTGTTCTTACCGAAATCGTGGGTGGGGTCGATCAGCACCCGGTCGCGGGCCACACCGCACGCGACCGCCCGCTCGGCGGCGGTGGTGACCTGGGCGATGACGTCGTCGACCACGCCGCGCGTGGTGGTTCCATAGTTCACGCGGAACGGGCGCGTGCGCGGCCGAGCGTTGCCGGTGTGCGAACACACCAGGCCCGCCCCGAACTCCGCGGCCACCTCCGGCAGGGCGGGGTCGATGCCAGCCCAGGTGTCGTTGATCAGGTCCGCACCGGCCGCGCAGGCCACCTTGGCGACCTCGGAGCGCCAAGTATCGGCGCTGATCACCTGGTCGGGGTAGGCGTCGCGCAGCCATTCGATGAACGGCACCAGCCGCGCGATCTCGGTGTCGGCGTCGACCTCTTGGCCCGGGCCGGCCTTGACGCCGCCGACGTCGATGACATCGGCGCCGTCGGCCACGGCCCGGTGCACGGCCGCCCTGGCGGCCTCGTCGCTGAAGGTCGCCCCCTTGTCATAAAACGAGTCCGGGGTGCGGTTGATGATCGCCATGATCAGCGCGCGATCGCCCGCGACTGGGCGGCCGCACAGCGTCGAGCGGCCGGCCGAAGCCGGCGGTGTCGAGCGGCCGGCCGAAGCCGGCGGTGTCGAATGCACACGTATATGGTGCCCGGTCACCGCGGGGCGTGCGGCTCGGGGATGCGTGTGCGCCTGCCCTACGGGCGTTTCCCCTCAGCCACCTCTTCGGGGTACTCGTCGTAGAACGGCACGTAGCCGTCGCCGCGCCCGGCCAGCACGTACAGCGGGTCCTGCACGTCGGGTCCGTAGGCCTGCTCGCGCAACTCCACCTTGCGGCTCTTGAAGGTCGTGGTCTGCTCGATCGACTCCACCACCCGCACGAACAGCGGCAGCGCGTAGCCGGGCAGCTGCTCGTACACGGCACGGGCCAGGGACTGCCCGTCGAACTCGGCGCCGTCGCGCAGTTTGACCGCGGCCATCCCGGCCCGACCACCGGTGCGGGGCACCTCGACCCCGAAGACCGTGCAGTCCTCGACGGACTCGTCCGACGCCAGCGCCGCCTCGACCTGCGTGGTGGCCACGTTTTCGCCCTTCCAGCGGAAGGTGTCACCGAGTCGATCGACGAACGCCGCATGACCCAGACCCTGCGGGCTCATCACGTCACCCGAGTTGAACCAGCAGTCTCCCTCACGAAAAGCGTTGCGCACCAACTTCTTCTCGGTCGACTCCTGGTCGGTGTAGCCGTCGAAGGGCTGCAGCCGGTTGACCGGGCTGAGCAGCAGCCCGGGCTGCCCTGCGGGCACCCGGCGCACCCGCCCGCTGTCGTCACGCAGCGGCTGCCCGGTGTCGGGGTCGTATTCCACGTAGGCGACCGGCATCGGAAAGATGCCCGTGGTCCTGGGCACGTTGAAGATGTTGATGAAGGCGGTGTTGCCCTCGCTGGAGGCATAGAACTCGCAGACGCGCGGGATGCCGAATCGTGTCGTGAACTCGTCCCAGATCTCCGGGCGCAGCCCGTTGCCGCCGATCACGCGCACCTGGTGCGCCCGGTCGGTCGGCTTGGGCGGTTGGTTGAGCAGGTAGCGGCAGATCTCGCCGATGTAGACGAACGCCGTGGCCTCATTGGCGATCACGTCGTCCCAGAACTTCGACGCCGAAAACGACTTGCCCAACGCCAGCGTCGCCCCGGAGTTGATCACCGACGACAACGCCACGGTCAGCGCGTTGTTGTGATACAGCGGCAGGCAGCAGTAGAGGGTGTCCGAGCTCTTGAGTCGCAACCCGATGCCGCCGAACGCCGCGAGAGCCTTCAGCCACCGCAGGTGCGTCATGACACTGGCCTTGGGGAAACCGGTTGTGCCCGAGGTGAAGATGTAGAACGCCGTGTCTCGGGCGTGCACGGCCGACGCCGACGCCGGATTGGTAGCCGGAGCGCTGACAGCGAACCGCTCCAGGTCTTCGACGGTCAACGTCTGGGTGCCGCCCGAGCCGCCGCACTCGGCCACGACGCTGACCAGATCGGTCTCCGCGATGAGCACCTTGGCGTCCAGCAGGCCGAGGCTGTGCGCGAGAACCTCGCCGCGCTGGTGGTAATTGAGCATGCCGGCGACCGCGCCGCACTTGACCGCGGCCAGCATGGCGAGCACCGCGTTGGGCGAGTTGCGCAGCATGATGGCGACGACGTCGCCGTGGCCGACTCCGCGCGCGGCCAGCACCGCGGCGTATCGGTTGGCGGCCGCGTTGGCGTCGCGGTAGGTCAGTTGCTGATCGCCGAACCGCACGAAGATCCGGTCGCCGTAGCGGGCGGCCCGCTCGGCGAACACCGTGCCGATCGATTTCTTGGAGCCTGGCTGGGCCAGCAGCCCGGTCAGCACTCCGCGCGCGATCACCGGCAGGTCGGCCAGCACGGCCGGCACCCGAGATGCGATGTCGGTCAGTTTGACCGACGCGCGTGCTCCCCCGTCACGATCGGACACGTGATCCCCTCGATTCGTTTCCCAAAGTCAAGCTCGGCGCACAGCCTAGTAGGGGCGACCGAACCGGCGGCGAGCTCAGCCGGGCGCACACGCGTCCAGCGCGGCACTCACCTTGTCGACCAGCACCAATCGGTCCACCGCCGCCTGGGAGACGTAACCGCTGTCCAGCAATCCGCACAACCAGAGCCACAGCCCTTCGTAGTGGCCCAACGGATCCAGCAGCACGATGGGTTTGTCGTGTAGACCGAGGTAGGCCGTCGTCCATGTGTCGAGCAACTCGTCGAGGGTGCCGATTCCGCCCGGCAGCGCAATGAACGCGTCGGCGCGGTCCTCCATGATCTGCTTGCGCTCATGCAGGGTGTCGCTGACGATCAGCTCGTCGGCGTCGGCGTCGGCGATCTCTCGGCGCATCAAGACGTTGGGGATGACGCCGACGGTGCGGCCGCCGCGGGCCCGCGCCGCGCTCGCCACCGCGCCCATCGCCGAAACACGGCCGCCGCCCCACACCAGAGTCCAGCCGCGCGCGGCGATCGCCTCGCCGAGTTCTGCAGCGACGCCGAGCAATTCGGGATGCTGCGGGCCGGACGCGCAGTACACACACACCGCCCATTCGCCTGCCGAATCGCGTTCCCCGCGCATATCCGCCAAAGGTAGACCAACCGCGATAGCCCCTCATATCTGGGGCTTTCGCCTTGCCGGCGGGCTCGTCCGCCATAAAATCCGGCAGTGCCGATTCGATGGAACGTCCCCCAACATGCGACGGCCTCAGAGCGGCTGGATGGGGCCTTGGCCGACGGGGGCCGGGGGGCGGTCGTGTTGGGACCCGACGGTGTCGGCAAATCCACCCTGGCCCGCGTCGCGGCCGAGCACTACGCCGAGCAGCACCCCGACACGCTCATCCGCTGGGTCACCGGCACCCCGACCGAACGCGGGGTCCCGTTCGGGGCCTTCAGCCATCTGGTGCAGATCGCCGACATCGGCAAGCCCGCCGCACTGCTGCGGGCAGCGCGCGCCTCGCTGGGCGGTGAGGACCTGCTGCTCGTCATCGACGACGCCCAGCACCTGGACGTGCTGTCGGCCACGCTGGTCTACCAGCTGGCGCGGACCGGCGCGGCGCGGCTGATCGCCACCGCCCGCGCCGACTCCGCCCCCGAAGCGATCGCCGCGTTGTGGGGTGACGGGCTGCTCGCCCGGATCGATATCGAGCCGCCCGGTGGGACTAAGGGGTCCGGGCCACCCGCTGAGGTCGACACCTTCCTCACCGAGCTGCCCACCGCGGCGCGGGCGGTGCTGGACTACCTCGCCGTCTGCGAGCCGCTGTCGCTCACCGATCTGACCATCCTCGCCGGTGACGGCGCGGTGGCGGAGGCGGTCAACTGGGGGGCGGCCGAGACCCGGGTGCGGGGCGGGGCTTCCGACGACCCGGTCGTGTATACGGCGCACCCCCTGTTCGCCGAGCGGGCGCGGGCCGCGCTCGACCCCGACGACGCGCGCCGGCGACGCACCGCGCTGGCCGAGCTGCTGTCACGGCATCCGTCCGACCATCTCAGCGACCGGTTGCGGCTGGTGTCCTTGGCGCTGGACAGCGACGCGCCCCCGCGGCCCGCCGACATCGTCGCGGCCGCGCAGCAGGCGCTGCGACTGGGCGACCTGTCGCTGGGCGAGCGGCTGGCACGCTCGGCGCTCGAGCGCTCCGCCGGCCTGGCGGCGCGGCTCGCGCTGGCACACGCGCTGGCGTGGCAGGGTCGTGGCCGCGAGGCCGATTCGGTGTTGGCCGACGTCGACTCCACCGGGTTGACCGAAGCCGCCCTCATGGACTGGGCCCTGCTGCGGTCGGCGAACCAGTTCTGGATGCTGAGCGAGCCGGAGCGTGCCACCGCCTTCCTGCGGACCGTCCGTAATCGCGTCGCGGATACCGGACCGCGGAACACCCTCGACGCGCTGACCGCGACCTTCGCGATGAACGCCGGCAACGTCGCGCACGCGGTCAAGGTCGCCCGCGACGTGCTCGCCGCACCGGCGGCCGATGACCAGGCGGTGGCCTGGGCCGGGAGTGCGGCCGCGCTGTGCGCGGCGCGGCAGGGCCGATTCGATGACGTCGAGCCGCTGGCGCAGCGCGCCCTGGGCGCCGAACATCCCGGGCTGCTTCGGTTCACCATCGGGCTTGGCCAAACGACCACGCTGATATTGGCGGGCCGGCTCGACGAGGCCCGCCAACTCGCTCGGCAGTTCACCGACTTCGCCGAACTGCAGCAACCGGGCCGCGCGATCGGCGAGGTGCTGCTGGCGCATGTGTTGATCGCCGAAGGCGAATTCTCTTCTGCGGCAACGGTTCTGACCCCTGCTGCCGCCATCCTGCAACGCACCGGCTACTCGTGGGGGCCGCTGTCGCTGACCCTGTTGGCCACGGCGCTGGCCCAGCTGGGTGACACCGCCGCGACGGCTAAAGCGTTGAGCAGAGCCGAATCCCGACACGGAACCAAGTCGGCGTTGTTCGCACCCGAACTCGGGGTGGCGCGGGCATGGCGACTGGCGTTGATGCGCGACTCGCACGGTGCGGTGGCCGCCGCGCGCGACGCCGCCCGCGCGGCCGAGCGTGGCGGGCAGCGGGCCGTCGCAGTGCGCGTCTGGCACGAGGCGGTGCGGCTCGGTGACACCCGGGCCGCCGATCCGTTGGCCCGGCTCTGCGACGAGGTCGACTGTGTCGTAGGCAGAATCGCGTTGGCCCATGCCCGCGCGCTTACCGCCGCCGATGCCGCGGCGCTGCGGGCGGTGTCGGACGAGCTGGCGTCGATCGGGATGCACGCCGCCGCGGTCGATGCCGCCGCGCAGGCGCGGCGGTGCGGTACCGATAAGGCTTAGCCGTTCAAGTAGCCGCGCAGCGTGTCCACCGCGGCGGTGATGTTGGCGACCGCCACGCGTTCGTCGCGCCGATGCGCCAGGTTGGGATCACCGGGCCCGAAGTTGACCGCCGGTATGCCCAGTGCGGCGAAACGGGCGACGTCGGTCCAGCCGTACTTGGCGCGGACGTTACCGCCCGCGGCCTCGACCAGGGCCTTGGCGGCGGGTTGGGACAGTCCGGGCAGTGCGCCCGCCGCGGCGTCGGTCTGTTCGATGTGCACGTCCAGCCCGGCGAGCACGTCGTGCACGTGTTGCAGCGCGTCGGGCACCGACCGGTCCGGGGCGAAGCGGAAGTTGACCGTCACCGCGGCCGCGTCGGGAATGACGTTGCCCGCCACGCCGCCGTCGATGCGCACCGCCGACAAGCCCTCTCGGTAGATGCAGCCGTCGATATCGACGCTGCGCGCCTCGTACGCGGCCAGCCGCTCCAGCACCGCACCCAGTTTGTGAATGGCGTTGTCTCCCAACCAGGACCGCGCCGAATGCGCGCGGGTCCCGGTGGCGCTGACGACCACGCGCAAGGTGCCCTGGCAACCGGCTTCGATGTAGCCGCCGGTGGGCTCGCCCAGGATGGCCAGATCGGCGGACAGCCAGTCCGGGAGCTCGCGTTCGATGCGACCCAATCCGTTTGCCGCCGCGTCGATTTCCTCGCAGTCGTACATCACCAGGGTCAGGTCGTGCACCGGTTCGGCGACGGTGGCGGCGAGATGGAGAAATACCGCGTCGCCGGATTTCATGTCCGCGGTGCCGCAGCCATGCAGTTCGCCGTCCTCCTGGCGGCTGGGCAGGTTTCCGGCCACCGGGACGGTGTCCAGGTGGCCGGCCAGCAAGACTCGCGACGGCCGCTCGTGTCGCGTGCGCGCCAGCACGGCGTTGCCGTTGCGGACGATTTCGAAACCGGAGGCCTGAGCGCGCAGCGCGGCCTCGACCTCGTCGGCCAGGCGCGCTTCGTTTCTCGATTCGCTGGGGATGTCGACCAGCGCCGCGGTCAGCGCG
>NZ_JAICZA010000052.1 GCF_025933915.1 Mycobacterium sp. | reverse complement strand
GTCGCCGGGGCTTTGGTGATGTCGCTGATCGCCTACGGCGGAAGCGGACAGCTGGGCAACTTCGGCCATGTCGGCGTCGACCAGGGCGCATTGCTTCTCGGTGTCTTCTTCTGGTTCGCGGTGATTGGCGGGATCACCGTGGTGATGAGCGGCGGGGTCATACGTCGCCCCAGACGCCTCAGGACCAAACCCGCGCCCGCCGCACCGGCCGAGGAGCCGGCCGATTTCGCCGATGTTGTCGATGAGCGGGCGGCAGAGGAGGACGTCATCGAGCCCTCTGCGCCCGACGGTGGCGTGGGGGAAGGTGAGATGGAGCTTCCCGCGGCGGAGGGCGCTGCGGGGGAAGGCGGGACGGAGCCTCCCGTGGCCGAGGGCGAGCCGGAGCCTCCCGCGGCCGAACGCGATCCGGAGGAATAGGCAAGTTGCCCGCCTCTCAGCGACAACGGCGATGGGTGGGGGCGGGCGTTGGGCGATTGTCGCTCGAAGGCGGGCAATTCGGCTATTGACCAGCCTGTCGTCGGATGGGCACGAGGCGCACGGCGCGTGCATCGTGGAGTTCCTGCGCGCGCCCGTGGGGACGCGCATCGTCGCCCGACTAGGCTCGCCGATGTGGACGAACCCCTCCATGTGCCCCCCAACGCGTCGGCGCGGGTAGTGGTTCTGGCCTCGGGCACCGGTTCGCTGCTGAATTCCCTGATCGACGCCGCCGTCGCGGACTATCCGGCCCGGGTCGTCGCCGTCGGCGCCGACCGCGATTGCCTGGCCACCGAGATCGCCACGGCCGCGTCGCTGCCCACGTTCACCGTCCGCCTCGGCGACCACGCCGACCGCGCCGCCTGGGACGCGGCGATCACCGAGGCCACCGCCGCCCACTCGCCCGACCTGGTGGTCTCCGCAGGGTTCATGAAAATCCTTGGACCGCAGTTCCTTTCACGATTTCACGGGCGCGTCATCAACACCCACCCGGCGCTGCTGCCGGCGTTCCCGGGTGCACACGGGGTTGCCGACGCGTTGGCCTACGGTGTGAAGGTCACGGGCTGTACGGTGCACCTGGTAGACGCCGGCACGGACACCGGGCCGATTTTGGCGCAGCAATCCGTTCCGGTGCTCGACGGCGACAACGAAGAGACTCTGCACGAACGCATCAAAGTCACCGAACGGAAGCTGCTGGCGGACGTGGTGGCCGCGATCGCAACCGGCGGCCTGACCCTGGTCGGGAGAAAAGCGACGATCGGATGAAAGGCGACAACCGATGAGCACCGACGACTGGCGGGAGAACGCCAAAAGACCGATCCGTCGCGCCTTGATCAGCGTGTACGACAAGACCGGGCTCATCGAGCTGGCCCGGGGGCTGACCGAGGCGGGCGTCGAGATCGTCTCGACCGGATCCACCGCGAAGAACATTGCCGAAAAAGGCATTCCCGTAACGCCGGTCGAGGAGCTGACCGGTTTTCCCGAAGTGCTCGACGGCCGGGTCAAGACCCTGCACCCGCGCGTCCACGCGGGCTTGCTCGCGGATCTTCGCAAACCCGAGCACGCCTCCGCGCTCGAGCAGCTCGGCATCGCGGCCTTCGAACTCGTCGTCGTCAACTTGTACCCGTTCACCGAGACCGTCGACTCCGGCGCCAGCATCGACGAATGCGTCGAACAGATCGACATCGGTGGCCCGTCGATGGTGCGCGCCGCCGCGAAGAACCATCCCAGCGTGGCGGTGATCACCGACCCGGGGGGCTATGACGGGGTGCTCGCCGCGGTCCGGCACGGCGGATTTACCCTCGCCGAACGAAAAAGGCTGGCATCGCTGGCATTTCAGCACACCGCGGAATACGACCTCGCGGTGGCGGCCTGGATGGAGTCGACGCTGGCACCCGAACATCCGCCGACCGCCTTCCCGAAGTGGCTCGGGCGCAGCTGGCGCCGCTCGGCGATGCTGCGCTACGGCGAGAATCCGCACCAGCAGGCCGCGCTCTACAGCGACCCGAGCGCGTGGCCGGGGCTGGCACAGGCCGAGCAGCTACACGGAAAAGAGATGTCCTACAACAACTTCACCGATGCGGACGCGGCCTGGCGGGCCGCCTTCGACCACGAACAGACGTGCGTGGCAATCATCAAGCACGCCAACCCGTGTGGGATCGCGATCTCATCGGTATCGGTCGCGGACGCGCATCGCAAGGCCCACGAATGCGATCCGCTGAGCGCATTCGGCGGGGTCATCGCGGCCAACACCGAAGTCAGCGTTGAGATGGCCGAATACGTCAGCACCATCTTCACCGAAGTCATCGTCGCCCCCGCCTACGAGCAGGCCGCCCTGGACGTCCTGACACGCAAGAAGAACATCCGGGTGCTGGTGGCCTCCGAGCCGTTGACCGGTGGTACCGAACTGCGGCCGATCAGTGGCGGGCTTTTGGTGCAGCAACGCGACGAGCTTGACGCGCACGGGGATAACCCGGCGAATTGGAGCCTGGCGACGGGGTCGCCCGCGGATCCGGCGACGCTGTCGGACCTGGTTTTCGCGTGGCGCGTTTGTCGCGCCGTCAAATCGAATGCGATCGTGATCGCCGCCGGCGGCGCCACCATCGGCGTCGGCATGGGTCAGGTGAACCGCGTGGACGCCGCGCGGCTGGCCGTCGAACGTGGCGGGGATCGCGTGCGCGGCGCGGTCGCGGCCTCGGACGCGTTCTTCCCGTTCCCCGACGGCCTCGAAACGCTGACCGGTGCCGGGGTGACGGCGATCGTGCATCCCGGGGGATCGGTGCGCGACGACGAGGTGACGGCGGCCGCCGCCAACGCCGGCATCACGCTGTATCTCACCGGGGCGCGGCACTTCGCCCATTAGGTGCGCCGTCGCCCCAATAGGTGCCCACGGCACCCCCTGATTGCGTGTCAAGAAGCCTGAAGTGAACGCCCTTCGCATGACTCGTCTGAGGCCGCGTCGTAGCGTGGAGTGGTGACGTCACCGAGCAACCTGCCCCGCACCGTCGGCGAACTGCGTGCCGCCGGTCACCGTGAACGGGGTGTCAAGCAGGAAATCCGCGAAAATCTGTTGACCGCATTGGCCGACGGGCCGGACAGCGCAGCCATCTGGCCGGGCATTCTGGGGTTCGACGACACCGTCTTGCCCCAGCTCGAGCGGGCCCTGATCGCGGGTCACGACTTCGTCCTGCTCGGCGAACGCGGCCAGGGCAAAACCCGGCTGCTGCGTGCGCTGGTCGGGTTGCTCGATGAGTGGACGCCGGTGATCGCCGGGGCCGAACTGGGTGAGCATCCCTTCTCGCCGATCACGCCGGAGTCGATCCGCAAGGCCGCCACCCTGGGCGACGATCTGCCGGTGGAATGGAAGCACCGCAGCGAGCGCTACACCGAAAAGCTCGCCACCCCCGACACCAGCGTCGCCGACCTGGTTGGCGACATAGACCCGATCAAGGTCGCCGAGGGCCGCAGCCTGGGCGACCCCGAGACGATCGCCTACGGGCTGATCCCACGCGCGCACCGCGGCATCGTCGCGGTCAACGAACTTCCCGACCTCGCCGAGCGCATCCAGGTGTCGATGCTCAACGTGATGGAGGAACGCGACATTCAGGTCCGCGGCTACACGCTGCGCCTGCCGCTGGACGTCTTGGTGGTCGCCAGCGCCAACCCCGAGGACTACACGAACCGGGGACGTATCATCACGCCGCTCAAAGACCGCTTCGGCGCGGAGATCCGGACCCACTACCCGCTGGAGCTCGACGCCGAAGTCGGGGTGATCGTGCAGGAGGCACACCTGTCGGCCCAACTGCCCGATTACCTCATGCAGATCATCGCCCGATTCGCCCGCTACTTGCGGGAGTCCAACTCCGTCGATCAACGCTCCGGGGTGTCCGCGCGGTTCGCCATCGCCGCCGCCGAGACCGTCGCGGCCGCCGCCCGGCACCGCGGCGCGATCCTGGGGGAGACGGATCCGGTGGCCCGGGTCGTCGATCTGGGCACCGTGATCGACGTCCTGCGCGGCAAGCTCGAATTCGAGTCCGGCGAGGAAGGCCGCGAACAGGCGGTGCTCGAACACCTGCTGCGCCGGGCGACCGCGGACACCGCGTCGCGGGTGCTGGGCGGTATCGACGTGGGTTCGCTGGTGTCGGCGGTCGAGGGCGGTTCCGCGGTGACGACGGGTGAGCGGGTGTCGGCCAAGGACGTGCTGGCCGCGGTTCCCAGCCTGCCGGTGGTGGACAAGATCGCGGACAAGCTCGGCGCGAGGTCGGAGGGCGAGCGCGCCGCGGCGCTGGAATTGGCGCTCGAGGCCCTGTATCTGGCCAAGCGGATCGACAAGGTGTCCGAGGAGGGGCAGACCGTCTATGGCTAGAGCGCACTCTTCGCGATACTCGGCGTACACCGGCGGGCCCGACCCGCTGGCGCCGCCGGTGGATCTGCGCGAGGCGCTCGAACAGATCGGCCAGGACGTCATGGCCGGCACATCACCGCGCCGGGCGCTCTCCGAGCTGCTGCGCCGCGGCACCAAGAACATGCCCGGCGCGGACCGGCTCGCGGCCGAGGCCAATCGGCGCCGACGGGAGTTGTTGCGGCGCAACAACTTGGACGGAACCCTGCAGGAGATCAAGAAGCTGCTGGACGAGGCCGTGCTGGCCGAACGCAAGGAGCTCGCCCGCGCGCTCGACGACGACGCCCGCTTCGGCGAACTCCAGCTGGACGCGCTGCCGGCTTCGCCGGCCAAGGCCGTCCAGGAGCTCTCCGAGTACAACTGGCGCAGCGGCGAGGCCCGCCAAAAGTACGACCAGATCAAGGATCTGCTCGGCCGCGAGATGCTGGACCAACGCTTTGCGGGAATGAAGCAGGCGCTGCAGGGCGCCACCGACGAGGATCGTCAGCGCGTCAACGACATGCTGAACGACCTCAATGATCTGCTGGACAAGCACGCCCGTGGTGAGGACACCCAAGAAGACTTCGAAAAGTTCATGGACTCCCACGGCGAGTTCTTCCCGGAGAACCCGCGCGACGTCGATGAGTTGCTGGACTCGCTGGCCAAGCGCGCCGCCGCCGCGCAACGCTTCCGCAACAGCCTGAGCGCCGAGCAGCGAGCGGAGCTGGATGCCTTGGCGCAGCAGGCATTCGGCTCCCCGGCGTTGATGCAGTCGCTAAATCGGCTCGACGCGCACCTGCAGGCGGCGCGACCGGGGGAGGACTGGAGCGGGTCCGAACAGTTCTCCGGTGACAACCCGTTCGGGATGGGCGAGGGCACCCAGGCGCTGTCCGATATCGCCGAGCTCGAGCAACTGGCCGAGCAGCTTTCGCAAAGCTATCCGGGCGCCACCATGGATGACGTCGACCTGGACGCGCTGGCGCGCCAGCTCGGCGACGAGGCAGCCGTCGACGCCCGCACGCTTGCCGAATTGGAACGCGCGCTGGTCAATCAGGGCTTTTTGGACCGCGGTTCCGACGGCCAATGGCGGCTGTCGCCGAAAGCCATGCGCAGGCTGGGGGAGACGGCGTTACGCGATGTGGTACAACAACTTTCCGGACGGCGCGGTGAACGTGATCATCGGCGCGCCGGGGCGGCCGGTGAGCTCACCGGCGCCACGCGGCCCTGGCAGTTCGGTGACACCGAACCGTGGCACATCTCCCGCACACTGACCAACGCCGTACTGCGCCAAGCGGGGACCGCCACCCTGGATGGACCGGACGCGCGGTTGAAGATCACCGTCGACGACGTCGAGGTCTCCGAGACCGAGACCCGTACGCAGGCCGCGGTCGCGCTGCTGGTGGATACCTCGTTCTCCATGGTGATGGAGAACCGCTGGCTGCCCATGAAGCAAACGGCGCTGGCACTCAACCACCTGGTGTGCACCCGGTTTCGCTCGGATGCCTTGCAGATCATCGCGTTTGGCCGATACGCCCGGACGGTGACCGCCGCCGAGCTCACGGGTCTCGAGGGGGTGTACGAGCAGGGCACCAACCTGCATCACGCGCTGGCGCTGGCGGGCCGTCATCTGCGCCGCCACCCCAACGCCCAGCCAGTCGTACTGGTGGTGACCGACGGTGAGCCGACCGCGCACCTGGAGGATTTCGACGGCGACGGCACGACGGTGTTTTTTGATTACCCGCCGCATCCGCGGACCATCGCCCATACCGTGCGCGGATTCGACGAAATGGCGCGCCTCGGTGCGCAGATCACGATCTTCCGGCTGGGCAGCGACCCCGGTCTGGCACGGTTCATCGACCAGGTCGCCCGGCGCGTCGAGGGACGGGTTGTGGTGCCCGACCTCGACGGGCTGGGAGCGGCCGTCGTCGGCGACTATCTACGATCGCGCCGCCGTCGGTAATGCGCGGGACTGAAAAGGAGAAAACCCGGTGAGCAAGGTTCCCACGATCGAACTCAGCGACGGTGTCGACATCCCGCAGCTCGGTTTCGGCGTGTTCCAGATCAAGCCCGCCGAGACCGCGTCGGCGGTCAAGAGAGCGCTGGACATCGGATACCGGCACATCGACACCGCCCAGATGTACGGGAACGAAAAGGAAGTCGCACAAGGTATCCGCGACGCGGGTCTCGACCGCGGCGAGGTCTTCATCACCAGCAAGCTCAACAACGGCTTCCACAAGCCCGACGATGCGCGCCGCGCCTTCGACGAGACACTGAAGAAGCTGGATTCCGACTACGTCGACCTGTTCCTCATCCACTGGCCGCTGCCCACGCTCTACGACGGCGACTTCGTCTCGACGTGGAAGGTCCTCGAAGAGTTCGCACGGGACGGGCGCGCCCGCAGCATCGGTGTGTCGAATTTCCAAGTCGCACATCTGGATCGGCTCGCCGACGAAGCCGACACCGTCCCGTCGGTCAACCAGATCGAGCTGCATCCGTACTTCGGCAACGACGAGGTCCGGGCCTATGGGCGCGAGCACGGCATCGCCACCGAGGCCTGGGCGCCCATCGCCCAGGGCAGGGTGCTCGACGATCCGGTGATCAACCGCATCGCCGAGGCCCGCGGTAGAACGGCGGCACAGGTGGTGTTGCGCTGGCACATTCAGCGGGGCGACATCGTCTTCCCCAAATCGGTGACACCGGAACGGGTCAAATCCAACTTCGAGCTGTTCGACTTCGAATTGGAAGACTCCGACATGGACGCGATCTCGGCGCTGAACAAGGGGGAGTCGGGACGCAACGGCCCCAACCCGGACACCTTCGACTACGTGCCCCGCTGACGTTTCTGTCGCCGCGCGACGGCTATCCGCGCGGTCTGCGGGCCTTGCGTGCGATCCCCACGCCACCCCACAGCGAGAAGCCGCGAATGTGGACCGTCGGGGCTCCGGGAGTGCCCTGGCCGATGACGCGGCGATCGAAGTTTCCCATCACGCCGCGGCCGTGCACCACCACGTTGACTTCGGGCGGCAGCAAAATGTTCTGCACACCCATGATCGACATCGCATGGATGTCGACCTCGGTCGAGGTGAAGTCGGCGTAGCGCAAATCGACCACCCCGCTGCCCCACAGGGTGAAGGTGGTCAGCTTCTTCGGCACGTTCCATCGACCGCGCCGCTCGAAGCCGCTCAGCAGCGCCAGCAGCAGTGTCGACGGCGCCGGATTGGGTTTGCCACCGCGGCGTGGGCTGATCGGCGCCCCCGGCAAATCGGCCCTCAACCGATCCAGCTCCTCATACGTCGTCGCCGCATAGGCCCTGGTCAAGCGGTCTTCGTAGTCGTTGAGCTGCAGGCGCCCCTGCTCGGCCGCATACGCCAGCAACTGCGCAGTCTGGATGCGATCGGTATCGGCCGCACGCGACGGTTCGTCGCGCGTGTCCTCCGCACCCCGCTGCATAGAGTTGCTCATCACCCACGAGCCTACGACGTCCAGGTGTTGCTGCAAGAGGATTGGCTAAACTGCAACCTTGCACGGGCCCGGGCCGCACCGCCGGCCGTTTGGCCGAACCCCTTCTTAGACATCTGGCTAACTAATCGGTGGCTAACTCGTCCATCCCGGCGCCCGCTTCTCCAAGAACGCCAACATGCCTTCGCGGGCTTCATCGGAGACGAAAAGGCGCGCCGATTCCTCGGCGAGCCGTTCGGCGTCGCGGTCGAACCCCTCGAGGATCGCGGCGGTGGTGAGCGCCTTGGAGGCCGCGAGGCCCTGCGGTGAACCGCGGCCCACGTCGGCAATCAGCTTGTCGACCGCGGTGTCGACGTCGTCGGCGGCCAGGGTGATCAGCCCGATCTGCGCCGCTTGGTGGGCATCGAACGTTTCGCCGGTCACGTAGTAGCGGGCCGCGGCGCGCGCCGACAGCTTGGGCAGCAGTGTCAACGAGATGATCGCGGGCGCGACGCCGATGCGGGCCTCGGTCAGCGCGAAGGTAGTGCGCGGACCGGCGACCGCGATATCGCAGGCACCCACCAAGCCGAAGCCACCCGCCCGGACGTGTCCGTTGATGGCGGCGATCACCGGCAGTGGTGAGGCGACGATGGCCCGCATCAGGGCGGCCATCTCCCGGGCCCGTGCGACGGCCATGTCATAGGCCGATGGTGGCGACCCGCTTCGCCCGGCTGCGCCGCCCTCGCGATCGCCAGGGGCCGATGGTGGCGACCCGCTTCGCCCGGCTGCGCCGCCCTCGCGATCGCCACTAGGGCTGCCCCCGCCGGCCTCGCTCAGGTCCGCGCCGGCGCAGAAGGTGCCCCCGGTGTGGCCCAGCACGACCGCGCGCACCGCAGAATCCGACGCGGCGTCGCGCAGCCCCTGGTGCAGCTGGGTAACCAGGGTCGTGGAAAGCGCGTTGCGGTTGTGCGGTGAGTTCAGCGTCAGCCGCGCATACGGCCCACCCGTGTCGGCGGGCCCGGCGTATTCGACGAGGGTGTCCATCGGCAGGGCCTCAGTAGCTTCGGGGCAGGCCCAGTGATGTCTGCGCGACGAAGTTCAGCACCATCTCGCGGCTGACCGGAGCGATGCGGCCCAGCCGGGCCGAGGTCAGCATGGCGCCGACGCCGTACTCCTTGGTGAGCCCGTTGCCACCCATCGACTGCACCGCCTGGTCTACCGACCGGGTGGCCGCCTCGGCCGCAGCATATTTGGCCATGTTCGCGGCCTCGGCCGCGGCCATGTCGTTGCCGGAGTCATACAGGGTGGCGGCCTTTTGCATCATGAGCTTGGCGAGTTCGACCTCGATGTGGCACTGCGCCAACGGATGTGACAGGCCTTGGTGCGAGCCGATCGGCGTGCCCCACACCTGGCGGGTCTTGACGTACTCGGCGGCCCGGTCGAGCGCGAACCGTCCCATCCCGACGGAACTGGCCGCGCCCATGATGCGTTCGGGGTTGAGCCCGGCGAAAAGCTGTGCGATGGCGGCATCCTCGGCGCCGACGAGCGCGTCGCTGGGCAGCCGGACGTCGTCGAGGAAGACCTGGAATTGGCGCTCGGGGCTGATCAATTCCATTTCGATGGGCGTATAGGTGAAGCCTGGCGAATCGGTGGGCACCACGAACAGCGCGGGGCGCAGCTTGCCCGTCTTCGCTTCCTCCGTGCGGGCCACCACCAGCACGGCCTGCGCCTGGTCGATGCCGGAGATGAAGACCTTCTGGCCCTTGAGGATCCAGTCGCTGCCATCGCGACGGGCAGTGGTGGTGATCTTGTGTGAGTTGGATCCGGCGTCCGGCTCGGTGATGGCGAACGCCATCGTCAGGGTGCCGTCGGCGATACCGGGGATCCAGCGCTTCTTTTGCTCATCGGTGCCGAATTTGCTGATGATCGTCCCGTTGATGGCGGGCGACACCACCATCAGCAGCAGCGCGCTACCGGCGGCCGCCATTTCCTCCATCACCAGCGACAGCTCGTACATCCCGGCGCCCCCACCGCCGTACTCCTCGGGCAGGTTCACGCCGAGGAAGCCGAGTTTTCCTGCCTCCGACCATAATTCGTCGGTGTGCTCGTGGGCGCGGGCCTTGCGCAGGTAGTACTCGCTGCCGTAGTTGGACGCCCACTCGGCTACGGCCTTACGCAGGGCCTGGCGTTCTTCGTTCTCGATGAAGCTGCTGTCGGTCACTGGGGATCTCCTTCTGATTGCGGCGCTTCGACTCTTGCCAGCACGGCGCCAACTTCGACTTGCTGACCGGTTTTGACGCTGAGCTCGGCGAGCGTCCCGTCGACCGGTGCGGTGATGGTGTGTTCCATCTTCATGGCCTCTAACCAGATCAGTGGCTGCCCGGCCGTGACGGTGTCGCCGATCGCGGCGCCGAGCCGAATGACGTTGCCGGGCATGGGGGCGACCAGCGAACCTTTTTCGACGGTCGATCCGGGCTCGGGGAACCGCGGCAGCGCGACCAGGTGCACCGGTCCGCGCGCGGAATCCACGTAGACGTCCGAATCGCCTGTGTCGTAGCGCCGCACCGAGAAGTTGTGGTCGACACCGTCCGTCCTGAGCACCACGTCATCCGCCGTGGCCGACACCAGATGCACCGACGGATCGTCGGGCAGGACCAACCCCGTTCTGTCGAAACGGTATTGGACCCGGTGTTCGTTGCCTTCGTCGTCACCGTAAGCCTTGGCCTGGTGGCCGGACCGCAGGTTTCGCCACCCGCTGGGGATCGCGCCCAGCACCGGGGCGAGGGCGCGGTTGCGCGCGGCGTCGGCGAGGGCGGCGGCGATCGCCGACAAGCGTACGGTTGCGGCGTCGCCCAACGGCGCCGCCAGCTCCGTCAAGCCGTGGGTGTCGAAAAACGCTGTGTCGGTGGCGCCGTCGAGGAACGCCGGATGACGCAGCACGTTCACCAGCAGATCGCGGTTGGTGCGCAGGCCGTGCATGCGGGCGCGCGTCAGCGCATCGGCGAGAACCAGCGCCGCCTGACGGCGCGTAGGCGCGTAGGAGATGACCTTGGCCAGCATCGGGTCGTAGTGGATCGACACCGTGAATCCGTCGACGATGCCCGAATCCAGCCGGATCCCGGTCCGCTGCCCCAACGAGCCGAACTCGGCCCGAACCGACGGCACCTCGAACGCGCGCACCACACCGGCCTGCGGCTGCCAGCCGCGTGCCGGATCCTCGGCGTAGAGCCGCACCTCGATCGAATGGCCTTGGGCGGCGGGAGGGTCGGCGTCGAGGCGAGCGCCGTCGGCCACCGCGAGCTGCAGCTCGACCAGGTCGAGCCCGGTGGTCTCTTCGGTGACCGGGTGCTCGACCTGCAGCCGGGTGTTCATCTCCAGGAAGTAGAACTCGCCGTGATCGTCGGCGAGGAACTCCACGGTCCCGGCACCGGTGTAGCCGATCGCGTCGGCGGCCAGCCGGGCCGCATCAAAGAGCTTGGCGCGCATGCCCGCGGTGCGCTCGACGAGCGGTGAGGGGGCCTCCTCGATGACCTTCTGGTGGCGGCGCTGAATCGAGCATTCGCGTTCCCCGACCGCCCACACCGTGCCGTGGGTATCGGCGAGAACCTGTACCTCGACGTGGTGTCCGGTGGGCAGATAGCGCTCGCAGAACACCGTCGGATCGCCGAAGGCGGACTGCGCCTCCCGGCGCGCCGCGGCGACTTCACCGGCCAGGGACGATAATTCGCGTACCACCCGCATGCCGCGGCCACCGCCGCCCGCGGAGGCCTTGACCAGCACCGGCAGCTGCGCCTGGGTGACGGTCTCGGGATCGAGCTCGTCGAGAACGGGCACGCCGGCGGCGGCCATCAGCTTCTTGGACTCGATCTTGGAGCCCATCGCGCGCACCGCATCCACCGGCGGCCCGACCCAGGTCAGGCCGGCGTCCTGCACGGCGGCCGCGAAATCGGCGTTCTCCGAGAGGAACCCGTAACCGGGGTGTATCGCATCGGCGCCCGCCGCGCGGGCGGCGGCGATGATGGCCTCGGCGTTGAGGTAGTCGTTGGTCTTGGGCAGCAGCACCCGGGCGTCGGCCTCGGCGACGTGCGGCGCGCCGGCGTCCGGGTCGGTGTAGACGGCGACGGTGCCCAGGCCGAGACGTCGGCAGGTGGCGAATACCCGGCGGGCGATTTCGCCGCGGTTGGCAACCAGAACTCGAGTGATTCCCATGGGGCTCACATCCGGAAGACGCCGAAGTTCGACGTCCCCTTGATCGGGCCATTGGCGATGGCGGACAAACACATTCCCAGCACTGTGCGGGTGTCGCGCGGATCGATGACCCCGTCGTCGTAAAGCATTCCGGACAACACCAGCGGCAGCGATTCGGCCTCGATCTGGCCTTCCACGGCGGCCCGCATCGCCGCGTCGGCCTCCTCGTCGACCTGTTGGCCGCGGGCTTCCGCGGCCGCGCGGGCCACGATCGACAGCACCCCCGAGAGCTGGGCGCCGCCCATCACCGCCGACTTCGACGTCGGCCAGGCGAAGAGGAAGCGCGGATCGTAGGCGCGACCGCACATGCCGTAGTGGCCCGCGCCGTAGGAAGCGCCGATCAGCAGCGAGATGTGCGGGACCGTCGAATTGGACACGGCGTTGATCATCATCGCGCCGTGCTTGATCATCCCGCCCTCTTCGTAGTCCTTGCCCACCATGTAGCCGGTCGTGTTGTGCAGGAACAGCAGTGGCGTGTTGGAGCGGTTGGCCAGCTGGATGAACTGGGTGGCCTTTTGTGACTCCTCACTGAACAGCACGCCGCGCGCGTTGGCCAGGATCCCGATCGGATAGCCATGCAACTGGGCCCAGCCCGTCACCAGCGAGGACCCGTACAGCGGCTTGAATTCGTCGAATTCGGAGCCGTCGACGACGCGGGCGATGACTTCGCGGGGGTCGAACGGGATACGCAGGTCCGCGGGAACGATGCCGATGAGCTCCTCGGTGTCGAACAGCGGCTCGGTGACCGGTTTGGGTTTCGGCCCCTGCTTGGCCCAATTCAACCGGGCGACGATGCGGCGGCCGATGCGGATCGCGTCGAGTTCGTCGGCGGCGAAGTAGTCGGCCAAACCTGATACCCGGGCGTGCATTTCGGCGCCGCCCAGCGATTCGTCGTCGGATTCCTCGCCGGTGGCCATCTTCACCAGCGGGGGACCGGCGAGGAACACCTTGGAACGTTCCTTGATCATCACCACGTGATCGGACATGCCCGGGACGTAGGCGCCGCCCGCGGTCGAGTTACCGAATACCAGTGCGATGGTGGGGATTCCGGCCGCCGAGAGACGGGTCAGATCGCGGAACATCCGCCCGCCGGGAATGAAGATTTCCTTCTGGGTGGGCAGATCCGCGCCGCCGGATTCCACCAGCGAGATCACCGGAAGCCGATTCTCGAAGGCGATTTGGTTGGCCCGCAGGATCTTCTTCAGCGTCCACGGGTTGCTGGTTCCGCCTTTGACCGTCGGGTCGTTGGCGACGATCATGCATTCGACGCCTTCGACCACGCCGATGCCGGTGACGGTGCTGGCGCCCACCTTGAAGGCGCTGCCCCAGGCCGCGAGCGGGCTCAGCTCCAAGAACGGCGAGTCCGCGTCGACGAGCAGCTCGATGCGTTCGCGGGCCGTTAGCTTGCCGCGGTCGTGGTGGCGCTCCACGTATTTGGGCCCGCCGCCCGCCAGCGCGTTGGCCAGCTCGGCGTCGATCTCGTCGAGTTTCGTTATCGCCGCCGACGCCGCCTCGGTGAACACCGCGTCGTCGCGATCGAGCGTGGACTGCAGCACGGTCATGATTGGAACCCCAGGAGTTTGGCGGACAGTGCGGTCAGGATCTCGGTGGTCCCGCCGCCAATGCCCAGGATCCTCATGTCCCGGTATTGGCGTTCGACCTCGGATTCGGCCATATAACCCATGCCGCCGAACAGCTGGACGGCTTGGTTGGCGACCCATTCGCCGGCCTCGACGGCGGTGTTCTTGGCGAAACACACCTGCGGAATCAGGTTCGTCTCGCCGGCGAGCTGACGGTCCACCACGCTGCGCGAGTAGACGCGGGCCACGTCGATGCGCCGGGCCATCTCGGCCAGAGTGTTCTGTACCGATTGCCGTGAGATCAATGGGCGACCGAACGTCTCACGGTCGCGACACCATTGCACCGTCAGGTCCAGGCATCGTTGCGCGCTCGAATATGCTTGCGCGGCAAGGCCGATGCGCTCGGAGACGAATGCCTGTGCGATCTGTGCGAAGCCGCTGTTCTCATGGCCGACCAGGTTGGCCACCGGCACCCGGACGTCGGTGTAGGAGAGCTCCGCGGTGTCCGAGGACCGCCAGCCCATCTTGTCCAGCTTGCGCGTCACCTCGAAGCCGGGCATACCCTTCTCGACCACGATCAACGAAACCCCCGCCGCGCCAGGGCCTCCGGTGCGAGCCGCGGTGACGACGTAGTCGGCGCGTACCCCGGAGGTGATGTAGGTCTTGGCGCCGTTGACGATGTAGTCGTCGCCGTCCCGCACGGCCGAGGTGCGCAGGTGCCCGACGTCGGAACCGCCGCCGGGTTCGGTGATGGCCAGCGAACCGATCTTCTCGCCGGTCAGCGTCGGCCGGACGAATTCCTCGATCAGCCGCGCGTCGCCGGAGGCGATCATGTGCGGCACCGCGATGCCGCAGGTGAACAGCGACGCGAACACACCCCCCGGCGCTCCGGCCTGATGCATCTCCTCGCAGATGATCACCGCGTCGGCGCCGTCGCCGCCTCCGCCGCCGACCGATTCGGGAAACCCCGCACCCAGCAGTCCGGCATCGCCGGCGCTGCGGTGCAGGCTGCGCGGCAGGTCGCCGGTGCGTTCCCACTCATCGACGTGGGGCAGGATTTCGCGTTCCACGAAGGAGCGCACCGTCTTTCGCAGCTGTTCGCGTTCGGGCGTGGTCCAAAGATTCACAGCAGACTCTCCGGGATATCGAGGTAGCGGCCGCGCAACCATTCGCCCAGCCCCTTGGCTTGAGGATCGAATCGGGCCTGGTAGGCGACGCCCTGGCCGAGGATGCCCTCGATCACGAAGTTCACCGCGCGCAGATTCGGCAATACGTGGCGGACGACGTCGAAGTCCGCCGCCTCGGGCAGCAACTCCTTGAGGCGCTCGCCGGTCAGCGTGTGGGCCAGCCAGCGCCATTGCTCGTCGGTGCGGACCCAGACCCCGACGTTGGCCGAGCCGCCCTTGTCGCCGCTGCGGGCCCCGGCGATGCGGCCCAGCGGCGCCCTGCGCATCGGGCCATCCGGCAGCGGCTCGGGCAGCGGCGGGGGGCCGGCCGGAGCCAGCGCCAAAGTATCGGTGGCACAAGGGATGTCGGTGCGGGTGCCGTCGGCGTGGACGGCGACGTGGGGCACCTGGCCGGCGTCGACGTAGCCGGGGGTGAACACGCCGTAGACCTGGCCGTCGCCCGGCGGTGCGGTGACGTGAAATCCCGGATAGCTGGCCAGCGCCAATTCCACCGCGGCCGAGGAGAACTGGCGTCCGACGTTGGCGGGGTCGGGGTCGCGCACGACGCAGTGCAGCAGGGCGCTGGCGGCTTCCTCGGTGTCGGCGTCGGCGTGGTCGGTGCGGGCCAGGGTCCACTCGAGTTCGGCGGGCTTGACGGTGAGCGCGGCGTCGAGTTGCCGGCGCACCAACTCGGCCTTGGCCTCGATGTCCAGGCCGGTCAGCACGAAGGTCATCGAGTTGCGGAATCCGCCGATGCTGTTCAGCGACACCTTGTAGGTGGGCGGCGGGGCTTCCCCGCGCACGCCGCTGATGCGCACCCGGTCGGTGCCGTCGGACTCGAGCTCGACGGTGTCCATCCGGGCGGTCACGTCGGGGTTCGCGTAGCGCGCCCCGGTGATCTCGTAGAGGAGCTGCGCCGTGACGGTGTCGACGCTGACCAGGCCGCCGGTGCCCGCGTGCTTGGTGATCACCGAGGATCCGTCGGCGTAGACCTCGGCGAGGGGGAATCCGGCGTGGAGGAGGTCGGCGACCTCGGTGAAGAACGAGTAGTTGCCGCCGGTGGCCTGCACACCGCATTCGATGACGTGGCCGGCGACCACGGCGCCGGCGAGCCGGTCGTAGTCGGTGCGATCCCAACCGAAGTGCGCGGCGGCCGCCCCGACGATCACCGAGGCGTCGGTGACCCGGCCGGTGACGACGACGTCGGCGCCGCCGCCCAGGCAGTCGACGATGCCCCAGGCGCCCAGGTAGGCGTTCGCGGTCAGCGGGCTGCCCAGCCCCAGTTCCGCGGCACGCGGCAGCAGGTCGTCGCCTTCCACGTGGGCGATCCGGGCGTCGATACCCAGGCGGTCGGCCAGCGCGCGGATCGCGGCGGCCAGGCCCGCCGGGTTGAGGCCGCCGGCGTTGGCCACGATGCGGACCCCGCGGTCGCGGGCCTCACCCAGGCAGTCCTCGAGCTGTGTCAGAAAGGTCTTGGCGTAGCCGCGCTCGGGGTGCTTCATCCGGTCCCGGCCCAGGATCAGCATGGTGAGTTCGGCCAGGTAGTCGCCGGTGAGGTAGTCGACCTCACCGCCGGTGAGCATCTCGCGCATGGCCGAGAGCCGGTCGCCGTAGAACCCGGAGCAGTTCGCGATCCGGACGCCAGCACCCGAACTACCGGAAGCACCGGAAGCAGAGGCCATGCCCGTCCTCCATTCAGGGATTCACCGGTGAGACCCAACCAACCAACCGGTAGGTTATCGGGTACCGCGGGTGTCACGTCAAGGATCCCACTTCGTTGCGGGTGCGCCAGGGCCGTGCCCGCGCGGCCGGCTGGGCCGCGGGCCGGCGGGCGTCCGTTTTGGCGACGAGCGGACCAGCGACTATCCTGATACGCGATCGTCGCCCGTTCGGCCTCCCGGCCACGCCGCGCGACATGCCGAACCGCAAGCCACATTGAGGAGTTAGGCCCGACCATGGCCGTACCCAAGCGCAGAATGTCGCGCGCGAACACCCGTAGCCGGCGCGCGCAGTGGAAGGCCGAGAAGACCGAGCTCGTCGGTGTCACGGTCGCAGGTCAGCGGCACAAAGTCCCACGCAGGCTGCTCAAGGCGGCCCGCCTCGGCCTGATCGACCTCGACCGCCGCTAGTCCGATGGCGGCGGCCCGCTGCGCCCGGCTTCGCCGCGCTTGCGAGTGCCGCTAGCCCGTCACCGGCGCGCCTCTCAGGTCAGTCTCAGGCGGTGGGACGAAACTAGGGGCCGTGCGAATACTGGTCGTCGACGACGATCGCGCGGTGCGCGAGTCGCTGCGTAGATCGTTGTCCTTCAACGGTTACTCCGTCGAGTTGGCCCATGACGGGGTCGAAGCCCTCGAGCGGATCGCCAGCGATCGCCCCGACGCGCTCGTCCTGGATGTGATGATGCCGCGCCTGGATGGCCTCGAGGTGTGCCGTCAGCTCCGCAGCACCGGCGACGACCTGCCGATCCTGGTGCTCACCGCACGCGATTCGGTTTCCGAACGGGTCGCCGGGCTGGATGCCGGCGCCGACGATTATCTGCCGAAGCCGTTCGCCCTGGAAGAACTGTTGGCCCGGATGCGGGCGTTACTGCGCCGGACCAAGCCGGAGGATGACGCCGAATCGGTGGCGATGCAGTTCTCCGACCTCACCCTGGACCCGCTGACCCGCGAGGTCACCCGCGGCGAGCGTCGAATCAGCCTGACGCGCACCGAATTCGCGTTGCTCGAAATGCTGATCGCCAATCCGCGCCGCGTGCTCACCCGCAGCCGCATCCTCGAGGAGGTATGGGGATTCGACTTCCCCACCTCGGGCAATGCGCTGGAGGTCTACGTGGGCTACCTGCGCCGCAAAACCGAAGCCGACGGCGAGTCCCGGCTCATCCACACGGTGCGGGGAGTGGGCTACGTCCTCCGGGAGACACCACCGTGACGACGCAATTCCAACGATGATCAAGTTCCACCGCCCTCAGCGCCCACCGCTGCGCGCCACGCCCTCCCTGTCGTTGCGGTGGCGGGTCATGCTGCTGGCGATGTCGATGGTCGCGATGGTCGTGGTGCTGATGGCATTCGCCGTCTACGCCGTGATTTCGGCCGCGCTGTACAGCGACATCGACAACCAACTGCAAAGCCGGGCGCAACTGCTGATCGCCAGTGGTTCACTGTCCGCGGATCCCGGCAAGGCGATCGAAGGCACCGCCTATTCGGACGTCAACGCGATCCTGGTGAACCCGGGCCACGCGATCTACACCGCCCAGCAGCCGGGTCAGACCCTGCCGGTCGGTGCGCCGGAAAAGGCGGTCATCCACGGCGATCTGTTCATGTCGCGGCGTACCGCCGGCGATCAACGCATCCTCGCCGTCCACCTGCAGAACGGCACCTCGTTGCTGATCTCCAAGAGCCTCAAGCCGACCGAGGCGGTGATGAACAAACTGCGCTGGGTGCTGCTGATCGTGGGCGGCGTCGGGGTGGCGGTCGCGGCGGTCGCGGGCGGCATGGTCACCCGGGCCGGCCTGCGCCCGGTGGCACGCCTGACCGAAGCGGCCGAGCGGGTGGCACGCACCGATGACCTGCGGCCCATTCCCGTGTTCGGCAGCGACGAATTGGCCAGGCTCACCGAGTCGTTCAACCTGATGCTGCGGGCGCTCGCCGAGTCGCGGGAGCGGCAGGCGCGGCTGGTCACCGACGCCGGGCACGAACTGCGCACCCCACTGACGTCGCTGCGGACCAATGTCGAGCTGTTGATGGCGTCGATGGAACCGGGAGCGCCGCGGCTGCCCGAACAGGAGATGGTCGACCTGCGCGCCGACGTGCTCGCTCAGATCGAGGAATTGTCCACTCTGGTAGGCGATTTGGTGGACCTCACCCGCGACGATGCCGGCCAGGTGGTGCACGAGCCGGTCGACATGGCCGACGTGGTCGATCGCAGCCTGGAGCGAGTAAGGCGGCGCCGCAACGACATTCGCTTCGACGTCGACGTGACGCCGTGGCAGATGCACGGCGACGCCGCCGGGCTCTCGCGTGCGGTCCTGAACCTGTTGGACAACGCGGCCAAATGGAGCCCGCCCGGCGGCCACGTCGGGGTCACCCTGCGACAACTCGACCCGTCGCACGCGGAGCTGGTGGTCGCCGACCACGGCCCCGGCATTCCACCGCAGGAGCGTCGCCTGGTGTTCGAGCGGTTCTATCGTTCGACGACGGCGCGGGCCATGCCGGGCTCCGGACTGGGCCTGGCGATCGTCAAGAAAGTCGTGCTCAACCACGGCGGATTGCTGCGCGTCGAGGACACCGTCCCGGGCGGCCAGCCCCCGGGCACCTCCTTCTATGTGCTGCTACCCGGGCGGCCGCTGCCGCCGACGGCCTACTCCGCGTCGGAACCGGAAACCGGCCAGGTAGGCGCCACGACCGACCCCGCGGTGCCGGTGACCGGCGATGAGGCGAACTCTCGGGAATCGGCGAACGTTATCTCAGTGGACTCTCAGTCCGCGCGGGCAAGGTAGGTCTGCGGCTACTGTTGAACCCAGCCGTCGACTTGCCGAAACACTGAGATAGAGGAAGAGCGACTTAGCGACATGACGAATGACCCGAGGTATTCGCCACCGCCGCAGCGGCCGGGGTACCCCCCCGCGCCGAATCAGACTGCGCCCGTCCCGAGCCATGCGGGGCCCTCAGGCTATGCCCAGGGGCAACAGCAGCCGTACAACCAGCAGTTCGACTGGCGCTATCGGTCGCAGACAACCCAGTTCCGCCCGCCCTACGAACCGTTCAGCAACAGCGGGCCCGGCCGGATCCCCGGGGCGGGCCCGATACCCGGAGGCGCCGGCACGGGCCCGATTCCCGGCATGCTGCCCGGAATGCCCGCCCCGGAACCGCGAAAGCGTTCTCGCGCAGGGCTTTTGACCGTCGGGGCGCTGGCCATCGCGGTCGTGTCGGCCGGTATCGGCGGCGCGGCGGCAACGGCCGTCGAGCTGGGCAACCACGCGACGGGCAATTCCGGCGGGCGCATCGTGGGAGCGGCGCCCAGCGTCCCGGCCGCGAACATGCCGCCGGGCAGCGTCGAGCAGGTCGCCTCCAAAGTCGTGCCCAGCGTCGTGATGCTCGAGACCGATATCGGGAGACAATCCGAAGAGGGCTCCGGCATCATCCTGTCGACCGACGGGCTGATTCTGACCAACAACCACGTGGTCGCGGCCGCGGCGGCACCACCCAAGGGTCCCGGAGGCCCGCCCGGGGCTCCGCCGGCTCCCGGCGGCCCGACGCCGAAAACCACGGTGACCTTCTCGGACGGTCGCACCGCGCCCTTCACGGTCGTCGGCACCGACCCCACCAGCGACATCGCCGTGATTCGTGTGCAGGGCATGTCCGGGCTGCCGCCCGTCTCGCTGGGCTCCTCCTCGGACCTCCACGTCGGTCAGCCGGTGGTGGCGATCGGGTCGCCGTTGGGTCTGTCGGGCACGGTGACCACCGGAATCGTGAGCGCGCTCAACCGGCCGGTGTCCACGACCGGTGAGTCGGGCAACCAGAACACCGTGCTGGACGCGATCCAGACCGATGCCGCGATCAACCCCGGTAACTCCGGTGGCGCGCTGGTCAACATGAATGGCCAGCTCGTCGGCGTCAACTCGGCCATCGCCACCCTGGGCGGTGAGTCGCCGGACGCCCAGAGCGGCTCGATCGGTCTGGGCTTCGCGATACCGGTCGATCAGGCCAAGCGCATCGCCGACGAGCTGATCGCTACCGGCAAGGCGTCACACGCCTCCCTCGGCGTTCAGGTGACTAGCGATAAGGGCGCCCCGGGCGCCAAAATTGTCGACGTCGTCGCGGGCGGAGCGGCCGCGGCCGCCGGAGTGCCGAAGAACGTGGTCGTCACCAAGGTCGACGACCGCCCGATCAACAGCGCCGACGCACTCGTGGCCGCGGTGCGGTCCAGGGCGCCCGGCGACAAGATCACGCTGACGTTCGCCGATCCCGCCGGCGGCGGCAGCCGAACTTTGCCGGTCACCCTCGGGAAGGCGGACCAGTAGTGAGAGTGGACGAACCCTCGGCGACGGGATTGTCGGAGCTCGGATATACGGTTGCACCCATGGAAACGGGTGCGGAATTGGTCGTTGGCCGGGCTCTGGTCGTGGTGGTCGACGATCGCACCGCCCACGGAGACGAGGACCACAGCGGCCCGCTGGTCACCGAACTGCTGACCGAGGCCGGATTCGTCGTCGACGGTGTGGTCGCGGTCGCCGCCGACGAGATCGAGATCCGCAATGCGCTGAACACCGCCGTGATCGGCGGGGTGGACCTGGTTGTCTCGGTCGGCGGGACGGGCGTCACCCCGCGCGACGTCACCCCGGAGGCCACCCGCGAGATCCTGGATCGCGAAATCCTGGGTATCGCAGAGGCTATCCGCGGCTCGGGGCTGTCCGCGGGCATCGTCGATGCGGGATTGTCGCGCGGTCTGGCCGGTGTGTCCGGCAGTACGTTGGTGGTTAACCTGGCCGGCTCCCGCTATGCGGTGCGCGACGGAATGGCGACGCTGAATCCGTTGGCGGCCCAGATCATTGGGCAGTTGTCGAGCCTGGAAATTTGATTCGCGGTTCCCGGGGTTAGCCGTGACCAGACCTTCCAGTTTCGACGCCGAATCGGCTTCGGGAACTCAGGAATCAACGGACGGCCTCGACCCGGACGCCTACGAGCACGAACAGTGGTTGCGGGAGAACGTGCCCCCACACCACGGTTGAGCAGGGGACTCGACTGAGGGGTTTTGTTTGCCGACGTCACGATGCGGTCAACCTTTGGTGACTAATTGTCCGGGAATTGTGTGCTAGCGCACAACCTGGCATAGCGTTTTCTGGGGCGGCAGCGCGTTGCCCTGATAGTGGGCGCTACGGGAGGTATGCGCATGTTCAAGGGATTCAAGAGTTTTGTGATGCGCGGCGACGTGATCACCGTGGCCATCGGTCTGGTCATAGCCCTGGCCTTCTCGAACCTCGTCAAGGCGTTCACCGACAGCGTGATCAACCCGCTGATCGCGGCAGTGCAGCCCGGTGCCAAGTTCGGATTCGGTTGGCAGCTCGGCGACGCGAGCAACAAGGCGACCTTCCTCGACATCGGATCGTTCATCTCGGCGATCATCTACTTCATCGTCTTCATGACGGCCGTGTACTTCATGATCGTGGTGCCTTACAAGCACATCCAGGCCCGCCGTGGGGTCACCGTGTTCGGCGAGGACCCGGCGACCAAGGCGTGCTCGGAGTGCAAGTCCGACATCCCGGAGGCCGCGCGCAAGTGCAAATACTGTGCCAGCCTCCAGACGGCCGCCTGATCCAGTACATCTGGGGTGCGAGGCTGCGGCGACGCACTCAGTGCAGGGTGAGCGTCACCGCTTGACCTAGCGCCGAGCCCGCCACCGTGTTCGCCACGCGGGCCGGCAGCGCAACCAACACGACGCGATCGCTCTCGGCGGCCTGGAGTTTTTCCTTGGCCGACACGAGCACCACGACGGCGTCGGTGGCCACCACCTTGGGGGCGACGTGGGCCGTTTCCGGCGAAACGGTCGCCGGTGCGGCCAGCACGTCGACGACATCCCCGACGCGAACGAGGTCGATCAAGGCGCCGTCCGCCAAGTGCAGCGGCACGATGCGGGCCCCGGGGCCTGCCTTCGACCCGATTGCGGCCTCGGCCAGCCGGGCGCCCAGCAACCGGACGTCGGTGAGCACCTCGCCGCGCCTCGTCGGGCCGGCCAGCGTCGAACCCACCACCGCGCCCACGTCGGTTCGTGCCCCGTCGGGAACCGTTGAGGTTAAACGCTTTTCGAGTCGAATGTCGGCGGCGGTCAACGCGGCACCTGGCCGCAGGTCATGCTCGGCGACCACCACCGGCGCGTAGTCACCGTCGGGATTGGAACGCAGCGCCGCGATGCCGGCCAGCACGACGAGCCCGCCCGCGGCGACACGGCGCGCCAGCACGGTACGAGTCCAGTCCGGTCGCATCCACCGCGACAGCCGACTCAACACGCCTGGGTTCAGCGATGATTCGCCCACGCCGCAACGGTAGGCGCAACGCGCTGGGCGGGCTGGCGGTCAGCGACGCCGGTGTGGATAACCCTCAGCTGGTGGTGGCAGCGGCCGATGCCGTGGAGCTGCTGCTGCTCGACTTCTCGCTCGAGCCGGACTTCTCCGCTGAACCGGACTTCTCACCGGAACCGGACTTGTCGCTCGAGGCCGAGCTCGATCCCGAGTCGCTCGAGGAGGACCCATTGCTGGAGCTGCTCGACTTCTTGCCGGACTCGCGGCTGTCGGTGCGGTAGAAGCCGCTGCCCTTGAAGACCACTCCCACGGAGTTGAAGCGCTTGCGCAGCCGACCGGAGCAGTTTTTGCACGTGGTCAGCGCGTCGTCGGTGAAGGCCTGCACGATGTCGAAGCGATCGTCGCACTCGGTGCACTGATAGCTGTAAGTCGGCACGAAAACCTCCGGATGATTGCAAACCTGGCTAGCACTCTAGCGTCTCAAGTGCTAGAACCGCCACGTGACTGGTCTCATTCCCGATGCGCCCGGCACGTCAGCGCGGAACGAGGGCGATTAATCCGCCCCGCGGCGTGAGCGCGTGGGTCATGGGAACGTCGTGCGGACCGGCCGGGATCTCGTCGAGCAATTCCGAGTCGCGCACGATCGCGACCAGCGGTGTTTGGGGGTCGCGGCCGCACAGCGAGCGATCGTAGAAGCCCCGGCCCCGGCCCAGCCGCACCCCGCCGCGGTCGACGGCAAGCGCCGGTACCAGCACCAGGCCGGCCTCCGCCAGGGCCGATGCCGGCAGCCACGGCCGTGGGGGCTCGAGCAATCCCCACCGGCCGGTGGTCAGCGTGCCGGGCCGGTATGCGCCCCAGGACAGCGGCAGCGGCGTGTTGTGGGCGGTGGTGCGCGCAACCGGCAGCAGCACCCGCCCAGAGCGCCGCAGCAACATGTCCAGCAGCTCGACCGACCCCGGCTCGGTGCCCACCGGCACGTAGGCGCAGACCGTGGTGTCGCTGGTCACCATGCTTTCCAGGGCTTCCAGCTTGTCGCGCAACAGCCGCGCCTCGGCGGCCCGAACGTCGTCGGCAACGCGACGCCGGGCCGTGAGCAGCTGTTCGCGCAACGCGGCCTTGCCCGTGGTTGCCATGCGTCAACCATGACAGCCAGGACTTTGCCCGCGCCACATCGACTCGGCAAAGTGGATGCGGGTTATCGTGTGAACAATGTCATGCCCAAACGTGGTGGTGCCACGCACGGCTGTTGTGCCCGCCGCCGGACTCGGTACCCGCTTCTTGCCGGCGACCAAAACGGTCCCCAAGGAACTGTTGCCGGTCGTCGATACCCCGGGCATAGAGCTGGTCGCCGCCGAGGCGGCCGAAGCCGGTGCCGAGCGCCTGGTGATCATCACCTCCGAGGGCAAGGACGGTGTCGTCGCGCATTTCGTCGAAGACCTGGTGCTGGAAAGCACGCTGGAGGAGCGCGGCAAAACGGCGATGCTCGACAAGGTCCGGCGCGCGCCGCGGCTGATCAAGGTCGAGTCCGTCGTGCAGAGCGAACCGCTGGGCCTGGGCCACGCGATCGGGTGCGTGGAATCGCGGCTGTCCGACGACGAGGACTCGATCGCGGTGCTGCTGCCCGACGACCTGGTGCTGCCGACCGGCGTGTTGGGGACGATGTCGAAGGTGCGGGCCCACTACGGCGGCACGGTGTTGTGCGCCATCGAGGTGACTCCCGAAGAGGTCAGCGCCTACGGGGTTTTCGACGTCGAGCCGGTGCCCGACGACGACAATCCCGACGTGCTCCGGGTCAAGAGCATGGTCGAGAAGCCCACGGCCGAGGAGGCGCCGTCGTTGTTCGCCGCGGCGGGTCGATACGTGCTCGACCGCGCCATCTTCGATGCGCTGCGCCGCATCGAGCGCGGGGCCGGCGGCGAAGTGCAACTCACCGATGGGATCGCGCTGCTGATTTCTGAGGGCCACCCCGTGCATGTCGTCGTGCACCGCGGATCTCGACACGACTTGGGAAATCCCGGCGGCTACCTCAAGGCTGCGGTTGACTTTGCATTGGATCGTGACGATTACGGCCCGGAGTTGCGGCACTGGTTGGTGGCGCGATTAGGCCTGGCCGAGCAGTAGCCCGGCGGTAACCCGGCCGGCGGAACGCTCAGCGGTGCCGGGCGGGGATGCCCCGCCCGCGCAGTGAGCGGGTCGCCCGTCGCGGCGCCCGCCGGGATTGAGGGCAGAGAGGCGCGCTGTGCGTTCTGTGGAAGAGCAGCAGGCCCGGATCACGGCGGCCGCGGTGGCTCCGCGGCCGATACGTGTGGCGATCGCCGAGGCGCAGGGATTGATGTGCGCCGAGGAGGTGGTGACCGAACGCCCGATGCCCGGTTTCGATCAGGCCGCGATCGACGGCTATGCGGTGCGCAGCGTCGACGTCCTCGGTATCGGCGAGGTGGGCAGCGACAGCCTCCCCGAGCCGATCGACGACTCACCCGAGAACGACGGGCGCGACGGGCTGGTGCTGCCGGTGATGGGAACCGTCGAGGCCGGGTCGCGCACACCCAGTCGCTTGCAGCCACGCCAGGCCGTCCGCGTGCAGACCGGAGCGCCGCTGCCCACGCTGTCCGACGCGGTCCTGCCGTTGCGGTGGACCGACGGCGGAACGTCGCGCGTGCGGATCTACCGGGGGGCGCCGTCGGGTGCCTATGTGCGCCGCGCCGGCGACGACGTCCAGCCCGGTGACGTCGCGGTGCGCGCCGGAACGGTGATCGGCGCGGCCCAGGTCGGGCTGCTCGCCGCGGTCGGCCGCGAACGCGTCCTGGTCCATCCGCGGCCGCGGGTCACGATCATGGCGCTGGGCGGCGAACTGGTCGACATTTCACGCACCCCGGGCAACGGGCAGGTCTACGACGTCAACTCCTATGCGCTGGCGGCGGCGGCCCGCGACGCCGGCGCGGAGGTCAACCGCATCGGGATCATCGGCGGTGGTCCCAAGGACCTGCGCGACATCGTCGAGGGGCAGATCAATCGCGCCGAGGTCATCGTCGTCGCCGGCGCGGTCGGGGGCGCCGCGGCCGAGGCGGTGCGGTCGGTGCTCTCCGAGCTCGGCGAGATAGAGGTGGTCCGGGTCGGCATGCATCCCGGATCCGTCCAGGGTTTTGGGCAGCTGGGCCGCGAGGGCGTTCCGACGTTTTTGTTGCCGGCCAACCCGGTGAGCGCGCTGGTGGTTTTCGAGGTCATGGTGCGACCGCTGATCCGGTTGTCGCTGGGCAAACGCCAGCCGATGCGCCGCATCGTGCAGGCCCGGACGCTCTCGCCCATCACGTCGGTGGCGGGGCGCAAGGGTTACCTGCGCGGCCAGCTGATGCGTGACCAGGAGAGCGGGGAGTATCTGGTGCAGGCACTCGGCGGCGCCCCGGGCGCGTCATCGCACCTGCTGGCCACCCTCGCCGAAGCCAACTGTCTGGTTGTGGTGCCCAGCGGCGCCGAGCAGATTCGCACCGGCGAGATCGTCGACGTCGCCTTCTTGGCTCAGCGCGGCTGAGCGGAACGACTGCGCCCACCGTGAACCTGTTGCGCTCCAATTCTCGTCATCCGGGGTGGCCCATGAGCGTTGGGCCGCTGCGGGTCCCGGCCGGCGTGGTCCGGTTGCGGGCGGTGCGGCTGCGCGATGGGGCGCAGTGGAGCCGGATCCGGCTGACCGATCGTGCGCACCTGGAGCCGTGGGAGCCCAGCTCCGAGGGAGACTGGACGGCCCGGCATGCCGTGGCCGCCTGGCCGGCGTTGTGCTCGGGCCTGCGTGCCGAGGCGCGCCAGGGACGCATGCTGCCCTATGTCATCGAACTCGACGGGCGCTTCTGCGGCCAGTTGACCGTCGGCAACGTCACGCACGGGGCGTTGCGGTCGGCGTGGATCGGCTATTGGGTGCCGCGGTCGGCCACCGGCGGCGGGGTGGCGACCGCGGCCTTGGCCCTGGGGCTCGATCACTGCTTCGGGCCGGTCATGTTGCACCGGGTGGAGGCCACCGTGCGCCCGGAAAACGCCGCCAGCCGGGCCGTGTTGGCAAAGGTGGGGTTTCGCCAGGAGGGCGTGTTGCAGCGCTACCTCGAGGTCGATAAGGCGTGGCGCGATCACCTGCTGATGGCGATCACCGCCGAAGAGGTCACCGGATCGGTGGCATCGGCGCTGGTCAGAGCCGGTAACGCCAGCTGGGTGTGATTGCGCGTGCTCTTCTCGGCGCCTCGATGGCGCGCCGGAAGAGACCGAATTTTTGTCGATCTGGGACTAACGCGACACGAGTGACTCGTGGTGCTTGTGGGAGGGAAATTACAGGTGTGTAATTGTCCTGGTCGTCATGACCCGGCCCCGTTGGCCACCGATGGGCTTCGCGGGGGATGAGAACCGAAGAGAGCAGGTCGTCATGCCAAGCATCCCGCAGTCATTGTTGTGGATATCGCTCGTGGTGCTGTGGCTGTTCGTCTTGGTGCCGATGCTCGTCAGCAAACGCGACGCGGTGCGCCGCACCAGCGACGTGGCGTTGGCGACCCGGGTCCTCAACGGCGGGGCCAACTCCCGGCTGATCAAGCGCAGCGGCCCCGCCGCCGGCCATCGCAGCGATCCCGACTGGCAGCCGCCCGAAGACTCGGCCGACGCCGACCTCGACGAGGAGCACGACCTCGCCGAGAACGACGACCGCGGCCGGGAAATCGACGACGACGACGCCGACACCGATGAGCTGAGCCGCCGCCGCCCGGTGGTCATGAAGATGGCGCTGGCCGAGCCTGCCGAGCCCGACTACCTCGATGTCGATGTCGTCGAGGATTCGGCCGCACTTCCGGTGGGGACCAGCGGTTCCGCGGACGAGGTCGTCGACCAGGAGACCGCCGAGCCCGCCGAGGACGACGACGCCGACACAGAGGCCGTCGCGCGGCACGACGACGAGGACAGCTACGAGTACGTCGACGACTCATCCGGGTTGGAGCCCGCCGAGGACGACGACGCCGCCGACGACGAAGCGCCGGCCCCGATCCCGCGCAACGCCGCGCGGCGGCGCCGGCTCGACGCCAAGACCACCGCCGCGGTCAGCGCCCGCAAGTACGCGTTCCGCAAGAAGGTCTTGATGGTGATGGCGGTCGTCCTGGTCGGCTCGGCCACCGCGGCGTTCAAGATCTCGCCGAGCGCCTGGTGGGTGTGCGGCAGCGCGATCGGGATCACCCTGCTGTACCTGGGTTATCTGCGGCGCCAGACGCGCATCGAAGAGAAGGTGCGCCGCCGCCGGATACAGCGGATGGCGCGGGCGCGCCTCGGTGTCGAGAACGCCTACGACCGCGACTACGACGTGGTCCCGTCGCGGTTGCGCCGCCCGGGCGCGGTGGTGTTGGAAATCGACGACGAGGACCCCGTCTTCGAGCACCTGGACTACGCGATGGCGATGCGGACCTACGGTTGGCCCCGGGACTTGCCGCGCGCCGTCGGCCAATAGCGCTGGCCGTTCGGCGGTGGGTGCCGCGGCTGGTAGCCTGCTAGCGATCAGGGGCTATGGCGCAGTTGGTAGCGCGACTCGTTCGCATCGAGTAGGTCAGGGGTTCGATTCCCCTTAGCTCCACAGAGTTTGATCTGGTCAGG
>NZ_JAICZA010000269.1 GCF_025933915.1 Mycobacterium sp. | reverse complement strand
GCCTCGGCCCAACCCCATTCGTTGCGCACCGCGATCTGTGTCTGCGGCCGCGGGAAGCCTGCATCCGTCAACAGCAGACGTAGCCACGTTTCCTTCGGGGACTGAGCCCCGCCGTCGACCAGTTCGAGAACCGGCCTGGCGGCGTTGATGCCGTGACGGCCACGGTAGCGGTCCGTGAGCACCTCCACGTCCGCCATCTTCAGCTCGGTCGCTTGCACCAGAGCGTCGATCGCAGCGACGGCGATCCCTCGGGGATGGCGGCGGGCCAGGTCGAGTGCGGTGCGCGCCGGCGTAGTGACGCGCATCTGCTCGACGACGGTGATCTCGTCGGACTCGATGCGTTCCTCGAAGGCGCGCACTCCGGAGGCGCGGCGGCGATTGGTATCGATGATCTCGGCGGAACGGGACGGATCGATCCATTTAGCGCCGTGCATCGCGGAGGCGGAGAAGCCGGCCAGGACGCCGCGCCGCCGCGAGCGCAGCCAGCACACCTTGGCGCGCAACACGGGCGTCAACTCGGCATCCTTCGGTAGGTACACGTCTTTGTGCAGCGCGACGTACCGGCTACGCAGCTCATAGGGCGTCACCGCGCCGACGGCCAGGGCTTCGCTGCCCAGAAAGGGCTCGCTCATGACGAGAGTGTGCTGGACCACACCGACAAGGCCTCGCGCGCGTAACCTCACTGCGAAAATCCGGCCCGAGAATCGCGGCCTGGTTACACCCGCGGGGTGAAAGGGGGAGGCCGCGGTGTGAAAGGGGGGAGGTGTGAAAAGGGGGAGGTTTCGGCCATGGCGGGCCGAGACGATAGGTTGACGGGGTGACGGACACGGCCACCGAGAGCACCACCGAAAGTGCTGCCGACTACGGCAGACCCGCATTCGTAGCCCGTTCGGTCCTGGTCACCGGCGGAAACCGGGGGATCGGTCTGGCGATCGCGCAACGGCTGGCCGCCGACGGCCACAAGGTGGCCGTCACGCATCGCGGATCCGGGGCGCCCGAGGGGCTGTTCGGCGTCGAGTGCGACGTCACCGACAACGACGCCGTCGATCGAGCCTTCAACGAGGTCGAGGAGCACCAGGGCCCGGTCGAGGTGCTGGTGTCCAACGCCGGGCTGTCCGCGGACGCGTTCCTCATGCGGATGACCGAGGAAAAGTTCGAGAAGGTCATCAACGCCAACCTCACCGGCGCGTTCCGGGTGGCGCAGCGGGCGTCGCGCACCATGCAGCGAAACAAGTTCGGCCGAATGATCTTCATAGGGTCGGTCTCCGGCAGTTGGGGCATCGGCAACCAGGCCAATTACGCGGCCTCGAAGGCCGGTGTGATCGGCATGGCCCGCTCGATCGCCCGGGAGCTGTCGAAGGTCAACGTGACCGCGAACGTCGTGGCGCCGGGCTACATCGACACCGACATGACCCGCGCGCTCGATGAGCGGATCCAGGAGGGGGCACTGCAATTCATCCCTGCGAAGCGGGTCGGCACCGCCGCCGAGGTCGCCGGGGTGGTCAGCTTCCTGGCGTCCGAGGATGCGAGCTACATCTCCGGTGCGGTCATCCCGGTCGATGGCGGCATGGGTATGGGCCACTGAATATAGTTACTACACAAGGACTTTAAGGACGGACATGACAGGATTGCTCGACGGCAAACGGATCCTGATCTCTGGGATCATCACCGACTCGTCGATTGCGTTTCACATCGCCAAGGCGGCCCAGGAAGCGGGAGCGCAGCTGGTGCTGACCGGGTTTGACCGGTTGCGCCTGATTCAGCGCATCGCCGACCGGCTGCCGGAGAAGGCGCCGTTGATCGAACTCGACGTGCAAAACGAGGAGCACCTGGATTCGCTCGCCGAGCGGGTGACGGCCGAGATCGGCGACGGCAACAAGCTCGACGGCGTGGTGCACTCGATCGGTTTCATGCCTCAGACGGGAATGGGCATCAACCCGTTCTTCGACGCGCCGTACGAGGATGTCTCCAAAGGCATTCACATCTCGGCGTATTCGTACGCCTCGCTGGCCAAGGCGGCGCTGCCGATCATGAACCCCGGCGGTTCCATCGTGGGCATGGACTTCGACCCGAGCCGTGCGATGCCGGCCTACAACTGGATGACGGTGGCCAAGAGCGCGCTGGAATCGGTCAACCGGTTCGTGGCGCGCGAGGCGGGTAAGTTCGGCGTCCGCTCCAATCTTGTTGCCGCGGGCCCGATCCGGACGCTGGCCATGAGCGCAATCGTCGGCGGTGCGCTCGGCGAAGAGGCCGGCGCCCAGATGCAGCTGCTCGAAGAGGGCTGGGACCAGCGCGCGCCGATCGGCTGGAACATGAAGGATCCGACACCGGTCGCCAAGACGGTGTGCGCGCTGCTGTCGGATTGGCTGCCGGCGACGACGGGGTCGATCATCTACGCCGACGGTGGCGCGAGCACCCAATTGCTCTAGACAGCAATGGAATTCCATGGATTTTGATGCCGTCCTGTTGCTGTCCTTCGGTGGTCCGGAAGGTCCCGAGCAGGTTCGGCCGTTCTTGGAAAACGTCACCCGGGGCCGCAATGTGCCGCCGGAACGTCTCGACCAGGTGGCCGAACACTACATGCATTTCGGCGGCGTGTCGCCGATCAACCGGATCAACCTGGCGCTGATCGAGCAGTTGCGCACCGAGCTAGCCGGCCGCGGCCTGGACGTACCGGTCTATTTCGGCAACCGCAACTGGGAGCCGTACGTCGAAGACACCGTCGCGACGATGCGCGACAACGGAATTCGGCGGGCAGCGGTATTCGCGACCTCGGCGTGGAGCGGCTATTCCAGCTGCACTCAATACGTCGAGGACATCGCCCGGGCGCGCCGGGCGGCGGGGGCGGACGCGCCCGAACTGGTCAAGCTGCGGCCGTATTTCGACCACCCGCTTTTTGTCGAAATGTTCGCCGGGGCGATAGCCGACGCGGCCGCGACGGTTCCCCCGGGCGCGCGGCTGGTGTTCACCGCGCATTCGATCCCGGTGGCGGCCGACGAGCGCCTGGGCCCACGGTTGTACAGCCGCCAAGTCGCCTACGCCGCAAGGCTTGTGGCGGCCGCCGCCGGGCATGCCGGGTACGACCTGGTGTGGCAGTCGCGGTCGGGGCCGCCCCAGGTTCCGTGGCTGGAGCCCGACGTCGGCGACCATCTAGCGACGCTGGCGGAGGCCGGTACCAAGGCCGTCATCGTCTGCCCGATCGGGTTTGTGGCCGACCACATCGAGGTGGTGTGGGACCTCGACCACGAGTTGGCGTCCCAGGCCGAGGCGGCGGGGATAGCGATGGTGCGGGCGTCGACACCGAACGCCCATCCCCGCTTTGCGCAAATGGCCGCCGACCTGATCGACGAATTGCGGTACGGCCGGTCGGCGGAACGGGTGAGTGGTCCCGACCCGGTGCCCGGGTGTCTTGCCAGCGTCGACGGCGCGCCATGCCGGCCGCCGCACTGCG
>NZ_JAICZA010000061.1 GCF_025933915.1 Mycobacterium sp. | reverse complement strand
GCCTCCGTGTATCGCTCCTTTGAGTCGGCGGACGACTTCGAGCGCGAGATTCAGGCGCTTCGTGAGCACCGCGGAGTGGCGACTCCCGGCTGACGGACCTCACCGGGCTGGGTCACGTCACCCCGCTAGGCTCGGGGTCAGTGTCAGGGTGAGGTGCCGCGTGTTGCGGTGGTTGGATCCTGATCACCTGGTGTTTGGCTCATAGGCTCGGTGCCGCCCGTGGGGTTGGTGTTCATGCGTTTTGTCGGCATCAGGTGTGAAGGACCGCCTCAAACGTCGCCTGGCCCGCGTCGTTTTCCACCACCTACACACCGACCACCAAAACCGAACTCAGCCTTGCCAAACGGCGGCGGCTTGACATAGGAGAAACACATGCCCATGGACTTGCATCCCGACCTCGCGGCGTTGGCTCCGCTCCTCGGCACCTGGGTCGGCCAGGGTGCCGGCGAATATCCGACGATCCAGCCCTTCGACTATGTCGAAGAGGTCACATTCGCCCATGTCGGCAAACCGTTTCTGGCCTACACCCAAAAGACCAAGGCGGTAGCCGACGGCAAGCCGTTACACGCCGAGACGGGATACCTGCGCGTGCCGCAGCCGGGCCACCTCGAGTTGGTGCTGGCCCATCCGAGCGGCATCACCGAAATCGAAATCGGTACCTATTCGGTCACCGGCGACCTCATCGAAATGCAGATGTCCACCACAGCCGTCGGCCTGACCCCCACCGCCAAAGAGGTGACGAAACTGGGGCGTTCCTTCCGCATCGACGGCGATGAGCTTTCCTACTCGGTGCAGATGAGTGCGGTTGGACAGCCGCTGCAGCACCACCTCGCCGCGGCGTTGCACCGCCAGCGCTGAGCGTTCGCCGCGGCGCGACGGGTCGTCAGTCCAGATGTCGCACACCGTCGTTGACCACCCGTCCGGCCACCCCGACCCAGCCCTCGGCGCTCCAGGTGGTTTCGATGACGGAGCCGTTGCCCTGGGTGATCCGCAGGTTTTGGCTCAGGTAGTCGGTGATTCGCATCGCGGCCGAACCGGTCGCCTCGTCTTCGGGCACACCGAGGTTGGCGGCGAACATGCGGACACGCAGCGACCCGGTAGCCCGGTCGGTCCAGGCCCATAGGTAGTGGGCCGTGTCGTCGGGAAAGTCGGTCGGGTCGGCGGCGAGAACGTCGTCGGCGGAACCGAATTCGTGCAGGGCGAACTCAGGCGCCCATTCCGCGGGTGCGCTGATGCGGGTGCGGTGTTCGTCGTAGCCCACCTGCACGATGCCCGCCGGTATCTGCAACGTGTTGATCGGTGAACCGTTCTCCCGCAGCCACCACGAGGCGCCGACGGTCGGGTGCCCGGCGAACGGGAGTTGCGTGCGGGGCGTGTAGATGGTGGCGTGCGCGGTCGAGGAGCCCGCGGCCGGAAGGTCAACGAAAACCGTTTCGCTGTAGCCTAATTGGGTTGCTAACCGCTGCCGGTCCCCGACCTGGACCTGGCCGGCATCCACCACGCCGAGCGGATTGCCGAAATTGCCGTCCGAATCGCTGAACACCCGCAACACCGTGACGTCGATACCCATGGCCCGACTGTACGGCCCCGAATCCGGCCGTTTCGATCAAGGTGAAATCAGGTGGCGCTGCGTTCGTCGGACCCCATGGCGTTGAGAACGGCGACGCGGGTGGGGGCCGGGCCGGTGACGGTCTGCTCGCCGCCGCCGGTGCGCAGCAGCGTGCGCAGGGCGGCCTGATCGTATTCGGCGGGGTCGGTGGAGTCGATGAAGCGCTCGACGACATCGATGAAGCGGGCCGGGTCGTCGTGAAAGGGGAAGTGGCCGGAGCCCTCGAAGATTTCCAGGCGCGAACCAGGCATCGCGGCGTGGGCCATCCGCGCGTGCCGGAGCGGGACCACCACATCCTTGGTGCCCCAGACGATCTGCACCGGGATGGCTTCGGTCAAATAGCATCGGTCGAGCATGGTGACGATCTGTCCGCGCCAGTCCACCACCGCCCGCAGCGTTCGGCTGAATGCCGCTGACGCCGTCGGTTCCGGCAGGTCGTCGAGGATCCGCAGCACGTTGGGCAGGTCACGGCCCAGGCCGGTGCTGCCCAGCGCCACGCCCAGGACCCGGCCCACGAGCTGAACCGCCGGCAGTACCAGGGGTAATCGCAGCAACGCGATGGCTTCGCTGCCCATCGGCAGGGAAGCCCACCGCAAGACGAAGTTGACATCCTTCGTCACGCCGCCCGCGCCGACCAGTATCAGCCGCTCCACCAAATGCGGGAACTGGTAGGCGAATTGCATGGCCACACCGCCGCCCAGCGAATGGCCGACGATGGTCACCCGCTCGATATCGAGCACGCTGAGCAGGTCACGCATCCCGTTGGCGTATGCCGCGATCGAGTAGTCGGCGCGCGGTTTGTCAGATTGACCGTGGCCCAGGAGGTCCGGGGCAATAACCGTGAAGCGCTGGGCGAGCTTGGCTTGCACGGTATTCCACGTGGTGGAGTTGTCGCCGATGCCGTGGATCAGCAGAATCGCCGGCCCGGAGCCGGCGATGCGGTACGCGCGCCGGTAACCATGGATGGTGCGAAACTCGAGTGTGGGTGCGGTCACTTCACGCACCGGGCGGAGCCTGTTCTTGCGCTTCCGCTCGGTCATATCGCCAACCTTGCTGTCGGGCCGGGCTAAGGGCGGTGTGGCTAGGGGTTTCGGCTGGGGGTCAGGCCTGGTCGTCGTCGTCGAACTTCTTCTCCGCCTGCTGGGCCAGAAATCGCTCGAACTCTGCGCCTAGCTCGTCGCCACTCGGCAGATCCTCGTCGCGAGCTAGTAACGATCTGTTCTCCTGAGCGTCGATGAAGGCATCGTACTGGCGCTCCAGCGCGGCCACCACCTGGGCGACTTCTGCGCTCGCTTCGACCTGCTCGTCGATCTTGGCCCGAATCACCTCTGCCGCTTCGGTCAACGCCGTCAGAGGTAGCTCCAGCGACGCGGTCTTGGCGACCTGCTCGAGTAACGCCTGGGCGGCGGCCGGGTAATCGGTCTGCGTGAGGTAGTGCGGGACGTGCACGGTGTAGCCGACCACCTCATGGCCATGCTGGCCCATCCGGTATTCCAGCAGGTTGGAGGCGCTGCCGGGGACCTGGATCTCCGAGATCCACGGCTGGAAACTGGCGATCAACTCCGGATTGTTGGAGTGTGCGGTCATGGTGGTCGGCCGCGTGTGCGGAACCGCCATCGGCACGGTGCCCAGGCCGATGGTCTGGCGCACGCCAAGGCGTTCGGCCAGCAGGCGTACGGCGGTAATGAAGCGCTCCCACTTGAGATCCGGTTCCATCCCGGCCAGCAAGAGAAACGGGGTGCCGATGGTGTCGCGCAACGCGTACAGGCTCAGCTCCGGATCGTCATAGTGGGTGAAGTGATCGGTCTTGAAGGTCATCAGCGGCCGTCGTGAGCGGTAGTCCAGCAATTCGTCGATCGCGAAGGACGCGACCAGCTCGGCATCCAGCACCGCCTTGAGATGCGAGGCCGCCAACCGGATGGCGTGACCGGCGTCGGAAAAGCCCTCCAGGGCGTGCACCAACACCGGGCCGCGGCCATCGGACGTCGACAACTGCGGCGCCGGCAGCTCCAGCTCGTACATGCCGGGCTGCCCCGGTTGGTACTGATCACCTGGGTCTTGATGGGGATCCATCTTCGATCGCCTCCTCTCGGGGGTCTCTCCAGGGTGCCCTACCCAGTGTCCCCCGAATCAGGCGGCACCAATATCGAACAGCGAACTCGCCTCCGCGTTACAACTGAAAACGCGATAATTCTCGGGCGTAATCCGGAGAGCACACATCCGGGGCGCCGCCGGTGTGCCAGCAAACCCTGGCGCACCGCGTTGTGCGGAAGTCGGCTCGCTGCCACCCCGTCGGGCATGATGAAGGCGATGCGCATTCGGATCTTGATGCTCTGCTCGGTGGTGGGGGTGGCGATGTCGCTGACGTCGTGTCACCGGCCCGTCGAGCAGGTGTCGGGTGCCCCGGTGTCGGCTCCGCGGGTCGGTGGGCCGGTGCAGCGGCTCAGCCAGCCCGAGCAGCGGGCGGTCGCGGGTCCGATGGACCCGGATCGGCGCATCGGGGCGATCTTCATTGATGGTGGGCCGCTTCACGTTTGCACCGGTTCGGTGGTGCATTCGACGGGCGGGGACCTGATCATGACCGCGGCGCATTGTTTGGCCGGAGCGTCGCTGATCACCTTCGTTCCCGGTTTCGCCGGCGACGCCGCGCCGGCGCCGACTGATGTGTGGAAGGCGGACGCGGTCTACCTCGATCCGCGCTGGACCGCCAGCAAGGATCCGCACGCCGACTACGCGATCGCGCGGGTCAGCAACGACACCGGTGCCGACGTCGAGTCACGTGTCGGTTTGGCGCTGACGCTGGGTGTGACGCCGCCGCCGGGCAGTCGCGTCACCGTGCTGGGGTATCCGGTCGGCGTCGGTGGGTCACCCATCGGGTGTCAGGGCAGCACATCGGTCAGCGACAGCGGGTTCCCCGCGCTGGCGTGCGAGGGGCTGGTGGACGGCACCAGCGGCGCGCCATGGGTCAGCGGTACCACGCTCATCGGGCTGATCGGCGGTCTCGAGCGCGGTGGCTGCGCCGCGGACATGTCGTATTCGGCGCCGTTCGACGCGCAAACCGCCGACCTGCTGGCCCGCGCCGAAGGCGGTGGGCCGGGCGACCCGATCCCCAACGACCTCCAAGACGCCTGTTAGTGGCGATCGTCAGCGCGGCGTAGCCGGGCGCAGCGGGTCGCCACCATCGGGTTAGCGGCGGAACTGGTCGAGCGCCCGCACTTTGTTCATCACGTCGAGCGCCGCCACCTTGTAGGCCTCGGAAAACGTCGGGTAGTTGAACACCGCATCCACCAGGTACTCCACCGTGCCCCCGCACCCCATCACGGCCTGCCCGATGTGCACCATCTCGGTCGCGCTGGTGCCGAAGATGTGCACGCCGAGCAGCTTGAGGTCCTCGGTGGACACCAGCAGCTTGAGCATCCCGTAGGAGTCCCCGGCGATCTGGCCGCGTGCCAGCTCCCGGTACCGCGCCACCCCGACCTCATAGGGGATCGAGTTCTTGGTGAGCTCCACCTCGGTGGCGCCGACGTAGGAGACCTCGGGGATCGAATAAATGCCGATCGGCTGCAGCTCGGTGATGCCGTCGCACGCTTCCCCGAACGCGTGGTAGGCGGCCAGCCGCCCCTGCTCCATCGAGGTCGCGGCCAGCGCCGGGAAACCGATCACGTCCCCGACGGCGTAGATGTGGGGCACCTTGGTCTGAAAATTATCGTCAACGAAAATTCGACCCCGGTTGTCGGCCTCCAGCTCGGCGTTGTGCAGGTCGAGATGGTCGGTCTGGCCCTGCCGTCCGGCCGAATACATCACCGTCTCAGCGGGAATCTGCTTGCCGCTGGCCAAGGTGGTGACGGTGCCCGCCGAGCCGACGTCGACCGCGGTCACCTCCTCACCGAAGCGGAACGTCACCGCCAGGTCGCGCAGGTGGAACTTCAGGGCCTCGACCACCTCGGGGTCGCAGAACTCCAGCATGTCGTCGCGCTTTTCCACCACGGTGACCTTGGTGCCCAGCGCGGCGAACATCGAGGCGTACTCGATGCCGATCACGCCCGCGCCGACGACCACCATGGAGGTGGGCAGTGTCTTGAGATCGAGGATCCCGTCGGAGTCGAGCACGCGCTCTTCGTCGAACTCCACGCCGGAGGGCCGCGCCGGCCGGGTGCCGGTGGCGACGACGATGTATTTGCCGCTGATGGTGATCTTTTCGCGGCGCGAGGGGTCTTCGACCTCGATGGTGTGTGCGTCGACGAATCGCGCGTGGCCGATCAGCAGGTCGATGCGGTTGCGCATCAACTGGTTGCGCACCACGTCCACTTCCTTGCCGATCACATGCTGGGTGCGCGCCAGCAGATCGGCCGGGGTGATCTTCTCTTTCACCCGATAGCTCGCGCCGTAGAGTTCGCGTTGGCTCATCCCGGTGAGGTAAAGGACCGCTTCGCGCAACGTCTTTGACGGGATGGTGCCGGTCTGGACGCACACGCCGCCGATCATCTGGCCGCGTTCGACGATGGCGACCGACTTGCCCAGCTTGGCGGAGGCGATGGCGGCCTTCTGCCCGCCGGGCCCCGAACCGATGACCACCATGTCGTACTCTTGCGCCGAGCTCATGGGCTAAACAGTAGAGCAGCACAACTCACAGTGCCGGGTTCATCCACAGGTCCGCTGCCGCGCCGGCGCGCGCGAGCCCGGTTGACGGTGGCGGCCGTCAGCGTTGGTGTTCATGACCACGCATCCACAACCCGACTTCGAGCTTTCCCGCCCCGGCGCGCTCATCGCCGCGCTGCCCGCCGTTCTCGGCTTCATTCCCGAAAACTCATTGGTATTAGTGTCTTTGGACGGTCGACAGCTCGGGTCGGTGATGCGCGTCGACCTCTCCCAGGAGTTGCCCGGCCGGGTCGGTCATTTGGCGGAGGTCGCTGCGGCCGCCCGGCCCGAGGCCGTCATCGCGGTGATCGTCGACGCGGACGGCGCGCACTGTCCCAGCTGCAACGAGGAGTACCGGCAGCTGTGTAAGGCGCTCGCAGAGTCCTTGTCGCAGCACGACATTGAGCTGTGGGATAGCCACGTGGTCGACCGGGTTGCCCTCGGCGGGCGCTGGCATTGCGTCGAGGGCTGCGGGTCGAGTGGCCTTGTCGAGGATCCCTCGGCGTCGCCGCTGGCCGCCGCGGCCGTGCTGGAGGGCAGGCGGCTCTACCCGCGCCGCGCCGACCTGCAGGCGGTCATCGCGCCCGACGACCCGAAACGCAGCGCCGCGTTGGCCGGCGCGGTCAGGCGGCAGGCCACCCGGCGCCGGGCGGCGCATCGCGCGGATCCGGTCCGCTGCACCCGCGGCGACGTGGAGAACGCGATGGCGGCCGCCGCCCGGGTCGCCTCCGACGAATCGCTGTCCGACGCCGAGCTGGCGGCGCTGGGTTGCGCGCTGAGCGACCCGCAGGTGCGCGATATCCTGTACGCACTCGCCGTCGGCGAGGGAGCCGACGAGGTCGAAACGCTGTGGGCGATACTGGCGCGCACGTTGCCGCCGCCGTGGCGGGTCGAGGCGCTGGTTCTGCTCGCGTTCAGCGCGTATGCCCGCGGCGACGGTCCGCTGGCCGGGGTGTCGCTGCAGGAGGCGCTGCGTTGCGAGCCCGACCATCGCATGGCGGGCATGCTGGACACCGCTTTGCAGTCGGGTCTGCGGCCCGAGGACATCCGGGATCTCGCGCTCACCGGGTACCGGCTGGCCAAACGGTTCGGGGTGCGGCTGCCGCCGCGGCGGCCATTCGGCCGCAGGGCCGGCTAGCCGGGGGCAGCGGCGTGGGTCAGACCTTTTCGACCTTGACCGCGTGGGCCATCTCGTGCGGCAGGGTGACGTTCTCGTGGCCCGGGATGACGATGGTCACCCCGGCGGGCCCCGTCTCGACGGTCACGCGCGCGTTGGGGACGACGCCGGCATCCTTGAGGCGGGTGATCAGATCGGTGTCGCCTTGGACGTGTTCGGTCAACTGCCGGACGACCACGGCCACCGGGGAACCGGGGGGCAGTTCGGTCAGCCGGACGAGGTTGGCCTCCTCGCCACCGGACTCGGGGCCCACGCCCAGATCCAGAAGCCCGGGGATCGGGTTGCCGAACGGTGACGTGGTCGGGTGGTTGAGCACCTTCACCAATCGCCGCTCGACCTCTTCGCTCATCACGTGCTCCCAGCGACACGCCTCGGCGTGCACTTCTTCCCAGGGCACCCCGATGACGTCGACCAGCAATCGTTCGGCGAGCCGATGCTTGCGCATGACGGCCACGGCCAGCGCCCGGCCCTTGTCGGTGAGCTCGAGGTGGCGGTCACCGGCCACGTGGAGTAGCCCGTCGCGCTCCATGCGGGACACGGTTTGGCTGACAGTCGGCCCGCTCTGATCGAGGCGTTCGGCGATTCGGGCACGTAGCGGGGTCACGCCCTCTTCTTCGAGGTCGTAGATGGTCCGCAGGTACATCTCGGTGGTGTCAACCAGGTCGTTCATTCAGCACCTTCCATCGACGCTGAGTCTACTTGGCCAGCTGCATGAATGGGTGCAACGCCTCCCAGGCAAGCAGTATGCCCGCCGCTGACGCGGCGGGCATACCGTCTGCTACCTAGCTTGTGTGAGTCGTTAGCTCGCGTACGACCGTAGCCTGTCGGCGCGCTCCCCGTTGCGGAGTTTGGACATTACGTCCCGCTCGATTTGGCGAACCCGCTCACGGGACAGCCCGAAGAGCTTGCCGATCTGGTCCAGCGTGCGGGGCTGGCCGTCATCGAGGCCGAACCGCAACCGGATCACCTGGTGCTCGCGCTCGTCGAGGGTGGCCAGCACGCTGCGAATGTCGGTGTGCAGCAGCTCCGCGATCACCGCGTTCTCGGCCGACATCGCTTCGGCGTCCTCGATGAAGTCGCCCAGCGGGGCTTCCTCCTCCGAGCCAACCGGCATGTCCAGGCTTACCGGATCGCGGCTGTGCTCCAGCAGGTCGTTGATCTTGTCCACCGGGATGCCCGATTCGGCGGCCAGTTCGTCGTCGGTGGCCTCGCGTCCGAGGTTCTGGTGCATCTCCCGCTTGATCCGCGCCAGCTTGTTGACCTGCTCCACCAGGTGGACGGGCAGCCGGATGGTGCGGCTCTGGTCGGCCATGCCGCGAGTGATGGCCTGACGGATCCACCACGTGGCGTAGGTCGAGAACTTGAATCCCTTTGTGTAGTCAAACTTTTCCATCGCGCGGATCAGTCCGAGATTGCCCTCCTGGATCAGGTCCAGCAGCGGCATGCCGCGACCTGTGTACCGCTTGGCCAGCGACACCACCAGGCGCAGGTTCGCTTCCAGCAGGTGACGCCGCGCTGCTTTACCGTCGCGCACCACGGCCTCTAGATCGCGTTTACGGTTCTCCCCGAGGCGCTTACGCGTTTCGAGCAGGTGGCCGGCATAGAGCCCGGCTTCGATGCGCTTTGCGAGTTCAACTTCCCCTGCCGCATTGAGCAACGCCGTCTTACCGATGCCGTTCAGATATACGCGCACTAGATCCGCCGCGGGGCTTTGAGCATCCAGATCGCCGTCAAATCTGCTCGTGCTGGCGTTCGCCATAGCGACCTCCCGTTCGGCTTGTACTGTCATCGACTTCAACGACCGATCAGGTTTCAGAGTTCCCGGCGGTCCGCCATCTCACACGTCTTGACGTGCAGAAATGTGCCGCCGACCTGAGAATGTCCTGAGAAGTGCGCGACGACGGCACTTCAGCGCCAACGACGGCTAGTCGTGGTCGATCCCGCCCCGCGCGTCAGGTGGAGACCCCGGTTGGGGGTGTCGCGGAGGCTCGAGCGCCGGACGTTCGGCGCGGGGGAAAAGGGGAGTGCGCTGGCGGGCATTGTCGAACCGGCGGGGCTCGTCGGGGCGGCGCGGCGGTCGGTCGTTGGCGATCAGCACGGCCATCCAGGGCAGGGGGATTGACAGCGCCACGATCGCCAGCGAAATCAGGCCGTTGTGCCAGGCGCCGTAGGCGAGGGCGGCGAGGATGAGCGCCGGAATCCGGAAAGCCATCAGGGTCAGGTATTTACGGACCCGCGCGCGATGTTGCTCCTCATACGAGGGCTCGGCGGCGGTGATGAGTACTGGCCGGTTTTTGGTGCCGTCGAAGTCATCGAAGCTGCCGTCGAACCCCGAGTCGGAGCCGTGCTTCATTTCTCCACTGTCCCACACCCGGCCGATTCCGTCTCGGCCGGTTTTGGGGAGGTACCGGGCAGTGCACAATATGAGGTATGCAGACCCAGACGATCGAACGCACCGAGACCGACGAACGCGTCGACGACGGGACCGGCAGCGATACGCCCAAATATTTTCATTACGTCAAGAAGGACAAGATCGCCGAGAGCGCGGTGATGGGCAACTACGTCGTGGCGTTGTGCGGCGAGGTCTTCCCCGTCACCAAGGCGGCGAAGCCGGGCTCACCGGTCTGCCCGGACTGCAAGCAGATCTACGACCGGATGAAGAAGGGCTGATCAGGCGGGCGGCTCGGCCGCCGCGGCATCGCGTTGCTGCGTTGCGGGATTCGCTATCGGGCTGGCCAGCGTTTCCACCGTCCGCTTCAACGCGGGCGAACGAGAGAACAACCAGCTGCGCAGCCGGTGGGCGTGCGTTTTGGGTGCGGGGAATTCCTCCTGGATGGCGGCATTGAGTTCGGCGCCGAGCATGATCGCGAAACCACCGAAGAATGCGAACAACAGGAAGGCGATCGGGGTGGAGAGCGCGCCGTACGTGTAACCGGTGCTGGTGATCCACCTCAAGTAGAACCGCAGGCCCAGCGTGGCGGTGACGAAGACGGTGGTCGCCAGCATCGCGCCGAGGATCAGCCGGTGCGACGGCAGCGGTTCCGGCAGGGCGACCCGGTACAGGATCATCACGCCGATCGTCAGGCCGATGATCAGCGCCGGGTAGTAGCCGTAGCGGAGCACGTTGGACAGGCCCAGCGGGATGTGTTGTTCCACCGTGCGCGGGCCCACGACCACCAGGGGCGCCGTCGCCACGACGACCACCAGCATCACGACGTAGAGAAACAGCGCGAAGAAGCGCTGGCGCACCGGATGGCGCAACGGCGTCTGGTCATGCGCCTCGACCACGGAGTCGACGAACGCCGAGATGGCCGACGACCCCGCCCACAGCGAGATGATGAAACCCAACGACACCACCTCACCACGGGCGTTGTTGGCGATGTCATGGACGGTCGGCTCGATGATCTCGTTGACCACGCTGGGGGAGAACACGCTGTGCGCGGTCGAAATCAGTTGCCGCAGGATGTTGGGCAGCATGTCCGGGCCGAACACCGGCGCCACGTAGGTCATGGTGCCCAACATCCCAAGCAGCAACGGCGGTAGGGACAACGCCGACCAAAAACCCGCCTGAGCCGACTCCGAAAAGATGGAGTCGTCCCAACTCTTGGAAAGAGCCCTCAGGGTGATTCGCCAGATGTGGTGGCGCGACGGTTTTGCGGCCTGATCGCTCATACCAGTCCAGCATTACCGAAGATCGCGCGGACTGCCCACATTGGCGACGGGCAAGTTCGCGCGGCTTAGCTTTCGCTGGCCTCCAGCACGGCGTCCAGCTCGGTCAGCTTGGCCCCATGCTCGTTGGCGTGGTGCTGGCAGAAGAGAAGCTCGAGGCCTGAACGCAGCTTGGCGCGTACCCGAGCCGCGGCACCGCAGCGGTCGCAGCGGTCGGCCCGTGTCAGTTCCGGACTCGTCAGAGTTGCATTCATGGCCTCTCCGTTCTCGTACATTCACTTTCTCAGACGTACGGCGTTTTCGCCCTGTTCCCCGATCGTTATCGGGTGTGTCGTTTCTCACGACCAGGTCAGGTTTGGTTTAGGCGGTTCTCTAGGGTGGCGGTGGTGACCTTCGCTCCCGACGTGCTGGTGCACCTGTGCGGGGCCGAGCAGTGGGCGACGGCCCGCCGCGGGGGCGCCATAGGCCCCGCCGACGGTGCCGACTTCGTCCACCTGTCCAGGCCCGATCAGGTCCACCTGCCGGCCAACCGGCTCTACCGGGGTCGTGATGACCTGGTGCTGTTGCACCTCGACCCGGCCCGGCTTGGCGCGCCGGTGCGCTGGGAGTCAGGAGTAACAACCGATCCGGAGTCGATGTTGTTCCCGCACCTGTACGGGCCGCTGCCGGTGTCCGCGGTAATCCGGGTCACGGCCTATCCGCCGGCCGCCGACGGCAGCTTCCCGCCGATCACCCCGGTCGTGGCTCAGGATCCGCCCGGGCCCTCGACGTAGGCGTCAGCCTCGATCTCCACCAGCAACTCGGGTGCGATCAGCGCCGAGACCTCGACCATGGTGGCCGCGGGACGTATCGCGCCGAACACATCCTCGTGTACGGCTGCCACCTCGCGCCAGCGCGAGATGTCGGTGACGTAGATGCGGGTGCGCACCACGTCGGTGAGCGCCGCGTCGGCTTGCTGCAGTGCAATTTCGATGCGGCGCAGGGCATCTCGTGCCTGCGCGGCGATGTCATCGGCGGGCCCCGCGCCGGTCGTCCCGGCCACCGACACATGCGGACCGACCCGCACCGCGCGCGAGTAACCGATCACCGATTCGAAGGTGGACTCGGAAAGGACCACTTTGCGGCTTGCTGACATGCGCCTCACCGTACGACGGGGAGGCCGCGGGCGCAGCCGAATTTTGCCGCCGCGGCGGCTGTTTGGCCCGCCCGCGTTCAGCGTGCCGCGAACAGCTTGCGCACCAACCGTTCTCGCGAACGACAGGCCTCGCTCAGTCGAGGTAGTCCCGCAGCACCTGGGAGCGGCTGGGGTGACGCAGCTTTGACATCGTCTTGGATTCGATCTGGCGGATGCGCTCGCGGGTCACCCCGTAAACCTGCCCGATCTCGTCCAGGGTCCGGGGCTGGCCGTCGGTGAGCCCGAAGCGCAGCCGCACCACGCCGGCCTCGCGCTCGGAGAGCGTCTCGAGCACCGACTGCAGCTGGTCTTGCAGCAGCGTGAACGACACCGCGTCGACGGCCACCACGGCTTCGCTGTCTTCGATGAAATCGCCCAGCTGGCTGTCGCCCTCGTCGCCGATGGTCTGGTCCAGCGAGATCGGCTCGCGAGCGTATTGCTGGATCTCGAGCACCTTTTCGGGCGTGATGTCCATTTCCTTGGCCAGCTCTTCGGGCGTGGGCTCGCGGCCCAAATCCTGCAGCAGCTCACGCTGGATGCGGCCCAGCTTGTTGATCACCTCGACCATGTGCACCGGGATGCGGATGGTGCGGGCCTGGTCGGCCATGGCGCGGGTGATGGCCTGACGGATCCACCACGTCGCGTAGGTGGAGAACTTGTAGCCCTTGGTGTAGTCGAACTTCTCGACCGCTCGGATCAGGCCCAGGTTGCCTTCCTGGATCAGGTCGAGGAACGCCATCCCGCGGCCGGTGTAGCGCTTGGCCAGCGACACCACCAGCCGCAGGTTGGCCTCCAGCAGATGGTTCTTCGCGCGGTCGCCGTCGCGGCAGATCCACGTCATGTCGCGGCGCTGGGCGGCGGGCAGCTTGTCGCCGCGGTCGGCGTGCTCGGTCATCAGCTGGGTCGCGTACAGGCCGGCCTCGATGCGCTTGGCCAGCTCGACCTCTTCCTCGGCGTTGAGCAGCGCGACCTTGCCGATCTGCTTCAGGTACGCGCGAACCGAGTCGGCGGAGGCGGTGAGTTCGGCGTCCTTGCGGGCCTGGCGCAGCGCCTCGGATTCGTCCTCGTCCCAGACGAAATCGCCGGAGGCTTTGTCCTTTTCGGTGGGCTCGGCGATTTCGTCGTCCTCGTCGGCGGGGGCGGTCTCGGCGGCGGCCGCGGGCGCGGCCGCCGCCTCGTCGTCACCGGCGTCGGGGTCGCCCGACGCGGCCTCGGAGACATCGCCCTCGGTCGCCACGTCTTCCTCGAGGTCGTCGAGGACGAGATCGCTGTCGATGTCGAGGTCTTCGCCGGGCTCAGCCTCGAGATCGGGTTCGTTATCGAGATCTTCGACGGCTCCGTCGGAATCGAGGGCGTCGGGATCCGCGGGCCCGCCTTTGGCCGCTTTGGTCCCGCGCCCCGACGCCGCCTTGGCGTCGGCTCCCTTGCGGGTCTTCTTGGTCGGATCGTCGGCCGCGGCGGCCTCGGACTTGGTGGACCGCGACGTTGTCTTGGCGGCCCGTTTGGCGGGCGCGGAGCCGTTGGCGGCCTTAGCCGCGGGGCGCTTGGCGGGGGACGACGGAGACTTCGTGGCGGTGCGTTTCACCGGCCCATCGGTTGCCGGGCTTGCTTTGGTCGCTGCCACTTACACCCCTTCGTTTGGGCTCACTTCCGGTGGGTATTGGGCATGGTTAACCGAAAGTGTCTGCTATGTCGATGTCGGCGTTGGTATCAGCGTGAGTAGGTGCACGCTATCGGTTGGGCGTTCGCCGAGCACCATTGTAACGACAGTGCGGTGTACTACAGCTCTGCCCGGCAAATTCAGTGGGTCACGTCCGAGGTGGCGGCCATGGCCGCGCCGACGATCCCGGCGGTGTTGAGCAGGGCGGCGGCCACCACCGGGGTGCGGTTCTCGAGAAGCGGCAGCCATTTGTCGGCCTTGCGGCTGATGCCGCCCCCGGCGATGAACAGATCCGGCCACATCGCGTTCTCGATGCTCACCAGCACCCTGGTCACCTCTTTGGCCCATTTTTCGTAGGACCAGCCCTTCTTTTCCTTCACCGAGGACGCCGCTCGTTGCTCGGCTTCCTTGCCGCCGACCTCCAGGTGCCCGAACTCGGTGTTGGGTATCAGCGTGCCGTTGTGGATGACCGCGGAGCCGATCCCCGTGCCGAAGGTCAGCAAGATCACCAGGCCCGACTGGCTTCTGCCCGCCCCGTAGTGCTCCTCGGCCAGCCCGGCCGCGTCGGCATCGTTGAGGACCGTCACGTCCTGACCGTCCAGCTCGGCGCTGATGATGTCGTGTGCGTTGGCGCCGATCCAAGATTTGTCCACGTTGGCCGCGGTCTGCACGACGCCGTGCGTGACGACCCCGGGGTAGGTCACCCCGAGGGGTCCGGTCCATCCGAATTCGTCGACTACCGCAGCGATGGTCTTGGCGACCGCCGAGGGCGTCGCCGGTTGCGGGGTCAGCAGCTTGACCCGCTCGCCGATCAGCAACCCGGTGTCCATGTCGACGATCCCGCCCTTGATGCCGCTGCCACCGACGTCGATCCCGAAGCCGCGACGCTGCGGCGTGCCGTCGCCCGGTGCGGTGCCGGGCGGGTCCGTGGTCGAGTCGGTGCTGGTCATCGAATCTCCTCGGCGTGACTGGGCTGTCCGCTCACCTTAACGCCGCGGCGCCGCGGCCTGTGGCGTCTGCGCGGCGGTGGCGACTGTGATGCGATAGAGCGGTGATCCAATCCGATGACGAGCTCGCGCGGCTGCGCTCAGTGGCCGAAACCCTGGCCACCGAGGCCGCCGCGTTCGTGCGGCGTCGGCGCTCCGAGGTTTTCGGTGCCGAGGCGGCCGGCGTGAGAGCCCCGGAGAGCGGCGCGGTGCGAACCAAGAGCACCCCAACCGACCCGGTGACCGTGGTCGATACCGAGACCGAGCGGCTGCTGCGGGACCGGTTGGCCCAATTACGGCCTGGCGACCCCATTCTCGGCGAGGAGGGCGGCGGGCCTACCGACCCGTCGGGCACGCCGGCCGGATCGGTCACCTGGGTGCTCGATCCCATCGACGGCACGGTGAATTTCGTTTACGGCGTCCCCGCCTACGCGGTGTCGGTGGGGGTCCAGCTCAACGGCGAATCGGTGGCCGGGGCGGTCGCCGACGTCGTCGGTCACCGGGTGTACTCGGCGGCCACCGGCCTCGGTGCGCACGTCACCGACGGCCACGGAACCCAGCCGTTGCAGTGCTCCGCCGTCGAGGACGTGTCGATGGCGTTGCTGGGCACCGGTTTCGGTTATTCACGGCAGCGCCGCGCGGCGCAGGCGGCGTTGTTGGCGCGGATGCTGCCGGTGGTCCGCGATGTTCGCCGCATCGGCTCGGCGGCGCTGGATCTGTGCATGGTCGCCTCGGGCCGGCTGGATGCCTACTACGAGCACGGCCTGAAGGTATGGGACCGCGCGGCGGGTGCGCTGATCGCGGCCGAGGCGGGAGCCCGGGTGGTGGTGCCGGCGCCCGACGCCCCCGGGGCCGGGCTGGTGCTGGCCGCCGCGCCCGGGATCGCCGACGAGCTGCTGGCCGTCCTGGAGCGCTTCAACGGCCTGGATCCGATCCTGGATTGACCGCCTCAGCAGCTGCTGGCGTGAATCTTGGCGAGCAGTGTGGGATCTGACGGCTCGCTGGCGCCGGGGCGCAGGGTGGCGAGCACGGCGTCGATGTCGTCGTTGTGGGCCAACGCGCTGAAGTCGGTTCCCAAGGACAGGTCGACGGAGTCGTCGGCGCGGCTGTCGTTGAACAGTTCCATGCACGGCGCCACCAGCCACACCGCCGCGGCGGTGGCCTGTCCGGCGGTGCCGAAACGGATTTGGCCCTGGCAGGCCAGCCGGGTACCCGCATAGAGGGGGTCGTTGGCGGCGGTCGGCTGCGCGAAGCCGAGGTCTTTCATCGCCCCGGCGACATCGCCGGCCTGTCCGCCCCGGCCGCTGGCGTTGAGGACGCGGACTTTGGTGTCGGCGAGTTTGGTGGGCGTGACGTCCATCATGGCGCTGCGCGACACCTGCTCACCGAGCTGGGCCGGCGCCGAACCGGTCGACTGCGGCGGAAGGTTGCACACCACCGCCTCATGCACCTTGGCGGGCCGCGTCAACGCCACGGTCCAGATCACGCCCGTGGCCACTGCGAGGAAAATCACCACCACGATCGCGGGCCGGGGGTTGCGCCGTCGGAAGGGCCGACCGTGCTTGTCAAAGGCTGTACCCTCGGTGATTTGTGTGACCACAGCTGCACTTTAGCGGCAGGGTGAACCCACTGTTCAGAAGCGAGCACAAGGGTCAAAATGGGGGTGTGACGTAAATCACACCTTAATGGGCCGCGATCCGGGCACGAATCATTTGGTGGATGCGTTCGACGCTGGTACAAAGCGATGCTTGAGATTTACGCGGGCATGTAGAGGCAATAGGGCAGGGGAAGAGATATGCCTACCGACTATGACGCTCCACGGCGCACCGAAACTGACGATGTTTCGGAGGACTCGCTGGAGGAGCTCAAAGCGCGACGCAACGAGGCGGCTTCTGCCGTCGTCGACGTCGACGAATCTGAGTCCGCTGAGAACTTTGAACTGCCCGGCGCGGATCTGTCCGGTGAAGAACTCTCGGTTCGCGTCGTTCCGAAGCAGGCTGACGAGTTCACCTGCTCGAGTTGCTTTCTCGTGCAGCACCGCAGTCGGCTGGCCAGCGAGAAGAACGGCGTGATGATCTGCACCGACTGCGCGGCCTGATAACTGCGCTCACCGTGTCAGGGCCGACAGCACCCGTTCGGGATGACGGCAGCTCACCAGCCAGTACGGCGTCGGGTCGTCCGGGTCGTCGAGGACGACCAGGATCATCGGCGCCACCCATGCCCTGTGCAGGACGTAGGCCGCCGGGTCGAGTTGGCGCCCCAGGGCGGCGGATTTGGCCGAGGGCGCTATCTGCGCGGACCGGGCGATCGCGGTGACCGGCAGGTGCGCGTGGCCCGCCCACAGTTCCACGTCCCCCGGCACGGCCGGGTTGGCGGTGACCCGGACCTCGATGCGGCCCAGCCACAACAACGCCGCGGCCGCCACCGCGAACAGTGCTGCGTATGGCCACCACGAGGACTGCCGGGTGACGCCCATGTTGAACTCGAAAGCGATGATGCCCGCCAGTGCGATGGCCGGTGGCCACCACCACCACGGAACCCACAATCGTTCGCGATACCGCACGTTGTGCGGCGCGACGCGCGTATCGGACACGCAGTCAAGGGTAGTCTGTGGCCCCGTGTCGACCAGTCTGGCCATCGTGCGCCTTGACCCCGAGCTTCCGCTGCCCGGCCGTGCCCACGAAGGCGACGCCGGGATCGATCTCTACAGCGCCCAGGACGTGAAACTGGAGCCTGGGCGGCGCGCCCTGGTGCGCACGGGCGTGGCAGTCGCCATCCCGTTCGGGATGGTCGGCCTGGTGCATCCGCGATCGGGATTGGCTGCGCGCGTTGGACTTTCGATCGTCAACAGCCCGGGTACCATCGACGCGGGCTACCGCGGCGAGATCAAGGTCGCGCTGATCAACCTTGATCCGGCCGAGCCGATCGTCGTGCACCGGGGCGACCGCATCGCCCAACTGTTGGTGCAGCGAGTCGAGTTGGTGGAGCTGGTCGAGGTGTCGTCGTTCGACGAGGCCGGCCTGGCCGACACGTCCCGTGGCGACGGTGGTCACGGTTCCTCCGGCGGACATGCGAGTCTGTGATGTGCCGGCGACGATGCGGGGCGAAGCGATGAGGAGGGGCGGCGCTGATGGCTGCATTCGGTAAACGCACACCCAAAGACGACGACGCCTCCGCCGCCGGCACACCGGCGGCCGACGAGGTCGCGGTCCACGGCGCAGGCGACCAGGCTCCCGAAGAACTCGAGGGCCCGTTCGACATCGAGGACTTCGACGACCCCGCCGTCGCGGAGCTGGCCCGGCTCGATCTGGGCTCGGTGCTGATTCCCATGCCCGAGGCCGGTCAGCTGCAGGTCGAGCTGACCGAAACCGGTGTCCCGAGCGCGGTCTGGGTCGTCACGCCCAACGGTCGTTTCACCATCGCGGCCTATGCGGCGCCCAAAACCGGCGGCCTGTGGCGCGAAGTGGCCGGCGAACTTGCCGAATCGCTGCGCAACGACTCGGCCCAGGTCAGCATCAAGGACGGGCCGTGGGGGCGGGAAGTGGTCGGCACCGCCACCGGCGTGGTGCGGTTCATCGGCGTCGACGGATACCGCTGGATGATCCGCTGCGTGATCAACGGCGCCCACGAGACGATGGAGGCGCTGGAGCTGGAAGCGCGAGCGGCGTTGGCGGACACCGTGGTTCGGCGCGGTGATACACCCCTTCCGGTCCGCACTCCGCTGGCCGTGCAGTTGCCCGAGCCGATGGCGCAGCAGCTGCGGGAAGCCGCCGAGGCGCAACAAGCCGCACAACAAGGCGATGCGCAGCAAGCCGAGCAGCAACCGGCGCCCTCCAACGAGCCGGCCGCACGGCGCAGCGCCGACGGGTCGGCCATGCAACAGCTGCGCACCACCACCGGCGGCTGACACACAGGCAGTACCGTCTAGCTCAGCTCGGCCAGGGCCGTCAGGCAGGCCGCGCCCAGGGCGGCGGGATCCGCCCCGATCTGATCCAGCGTCACCGTCCGCAGCGCCGCGCGCGGCGCGGCGGCGACCCAGTCGACACCGGCCTGCAGCGGATGAATCGGGTCGTCGACCGCGGCCGCCACCGCCAGCGGCGCGGCCAGCCCGCCCAGCTCGTCGCAGCTCGGCGCGATGTAGGCGGCCGCCTCGTCCATGGCGTCGGGCAGGTGCGGCCACTGGGCGCCCCACGAACGGGTCAGCTCGTCGGCCAGCCACGGCGGGCTGGACGCCCGCATCTGGGTGGTCGTCACCGCCAAGCCGTCGGCGCGCAACTGCGCGGCCGAATGCCGCGCCGCGAGGGCCGCCGGCGCCGCGCCGGGGGCCCCGGCCCAGGCCGGCAGGGCGGCCAACACCGCGACCGTCCGGTCCGGATGGGCCAGCGCCCAGGCCGCCGCCACCGCCGCGCCGATCGACACGCCGCCGACCGCGACCGGCCCTTCTCGCGCCGCGGCATCCAGCGCCGCCAGGTAGCCCTCGATCAACCGGTCGGGTCGCGGCGGCGGGGTCACCAGCACCGCGCCCACCTCGCCGATCGGGCGGGAAAACGCCCGGTGAACGTAGTCGTCGTCGGAGCCGGTTCCGGGCAACAACACCGTCGTGACACCACTCAGATCGACAGCCACCCCTCGATACTGCCGGGCGTTCACCCACCCTCCAACACCGGTGTTTGAGTGGGTTGGCGCTGGGGAACCAAGAGGTCTACGGTGTCCGTTGGCATAGAGGAAGCATCGAAGCTTTTATCGTCAGGAGTGGCCATGGGGGCCCAAGGGTATCTGCGCCGGCTCACCCGCCGGTTGACGGAGGATCCGGAGCAACGAGACTCTGAGGAACTGTCCGACGAAGTCGCCAGCACCGGTGCACAACGGGCTATCGACTGCGAGCGTGGCCAGGAGGTCACGATGGTCGGCACGCTGCGCAGCGTGGAGTGCAACGGCAGGGCCTGCGCCGGCGGGGTGCGCGCCGAATTGTTCGACGGCAGCGACACCGTCACGCTCGTGTGGCTGGGCCAGCGACGCATCCCGGGCATCGACTCGGGCCGCACCCTGCGGGTGCGGGGCCGCCTCGGCAAGCTCGAGAACGGAACCAAGGCGATTTACAACCCGCACTACGAAATTCAGCGGTGACGGTCCCCGAAGACTTGGGTGGGGCAGCCGCGTCGGCCCGGGATCCGGGCTCATCGGAACAGACCGCTAGTCGCATCAGCCCCGAGCGCCTGCTGGCGCAGGCGGGCGGGGTCAGTGGTGTCATCTATTCGTCGCTTCCGGTGGTCGTCTTCGTGGTCGCCTCGAGCGTGTCGGGGCTGGTTCCCGCAATCGCGGCCGCGTTGGGGGTGGCCGCGCTGGTCTTGCTGTGGCGGCTGGTCCGACGGGATTCCCCGCAGCCGGCGTTCTCCGGGTTCTTCGGCGTCGCGCTGTGCGCGCTGATCGCCTACGTGCTGGGGGAGTCCAAGGGCTACTTCCTGCTGGGCATCTGGATGTCCTTGGTGTGGGCGGTGGTGGTCGCCGCGTCGGTGGCGATCCGCCGGCCGCTGGTCGGCTACGCGTGGAGCTGGGCCACCGGGCGGGGAGACGGCTGGCGCGGCGTGCCCCGGGCCGTCCTTGCGTTCGACGTCGCGTCGCTCGGCTGGGTGCTGGTGTTCGCCGCCCGCTTCGTGGTTCAGGGGCTGCTCTACGACGCCGATCGGACCGGGTGGCTGGCGGCGGCGCGGATCGGGATGGGCTGGCCGCTGACCGTGCTGGCCGCGCTGGCAACCTACGCGGCGATCAAATCGGCGCGACGGGCCATGGCGGCGAGCGCCGGGGTCGAGATGGAACCCCGTACCGTCCGCGACTAGCCCGATGGTGGCGACCCGCTGCGCCCGGCTACGCCGCGCTGGCGATCGCCCCTGGTCCGATGGTGGTGATCGCCCCTAGCCCAGCAGCAGCTTCTGCAGGTCCTCTTCCGCCTCGGCGATGGCGACGAACAGCAGCTCGTCGCCGCCTTCCAGCGGCTCGTCCTCCTCGGGCACGATGACCCGCGGGCCACGCAGGATCGTCACCAGCGAGGTGTCCCGCGGCAGCTGCAGCTTGCGCACCGGCTTGCCCCCCCAGGGCGTGTCATCGGGCAGGGTGATCTCGACGAGGTTGGCCTGCCCCTTGCGGAATTCCATGAGTCGCACCAGATCGCCGACGGCGACGGCCTCTTCGATGAGCGAGGCCAGCATGCGCGGTGTCGACACCGCGACGTCGACGCCCCACGCGTCGGTAAACAGCCATTCGTTGCGCGGGTCGTTGACCCGGGCCACCACCCGCGGCACCGCGAATTCGGTTTTGGCCAAGAGGCTAAGTACGACGTTGGCCTTGTCATCGCCGGTGGCGGCCACCACCACATCGAACTCCTGCATCTGCACCGATTCCAGCAGGCTCAACTCGCAGGCGTCGCCCAGGCGCCAGTGCGCGGCCGGGATGGCGTCGACGTCGACGTGGTCGGGGTTGCGCTCGATCAGCGTCACGTCGTGACCGTTGCCGATGAGTTCCCGAGTGACGGAGCGACCGACCGCGCCGGCGCCGGCAACCGCTACCTTCATGTGCGCCGCTCCTCGACCCCGGCCGGAGAACGACGCAAGCCGGCTTCTTCGTCGTCGGCGGTCGTCATCTGCGCCGTCCCCTCCAATAGCCGGTCACTCGAATTCATCACAGGTCTTCGCTCGGTGGTAGCGCGGCGATGGCCACCGCCTCGGCGGCGCGGCCCGATATCGCCGCGACATAAACCTGGTCGCCGGCCTGGATCACCGATTTCGGCTCGGGCAACACGCCGGCCCCGAATCGGATCAGGAACGCGACGCGGGCGCCGGTGGCCTGTTCGAGATCGGTGACCCGGTGCCCGATCCAATCCTCGTGCAGGACCACCTCGGCGACGGCGACCGTGCCGGTCGGATCGCGCCACTTGGCCGTCTCGGTCTCGCGCAGCAGGGCATTGAGCAGGCGGTCGGTAGTCCAGGGCACGGTCGCGATGGTGGGTATGCCCAGGCGTTCGTAGACCTCGGCGCGTTTGGCGTCGTAGATGCGGGCCACGACTCGCTTGACGCCGAATGTCTCCCGCGCGAGTCGCGCCGAGATGATGTTGGAGTTGTCGCCGGAGGACACCGCGGCGAACGCGTCCGCCTCTTCGATGCCGGCCCTCAGCAGTACATCTCGGTCGAACCCCTGGCCCAGGACCCGCTCGCCGGCGTATTCCGGGCTGAGCCGGTTGAAGGCGGTGCTGTCGCGGTCGATGACCGCTACGTCGTGACCGATGCGGGATAGCCCGTCGGCGACCGAGGAGCCGACGCGCCCGCAGCCCATCACTACTACTCGCACTTGTGGTCCTCTCGGCCGCGTCTTGCGCCCTTCGTCGGCAACGCACGTCGGCAAGCCGTTTCGGTCGGCGAACATTCTCGTCCACGAACGCTACCGTCAAACCCGTCTGCGCTTACTCTTGGCTCTCGTGTCCAAACTTTCAACCGCCACTCGTCGGTTGCTTATCGGCCGGCCGTTTCGCAGCGACCGACTGAGCCACACGCTGCTGCCCAAGCGGATCGCCTTGCCGGTATTCGCCTCCGACGCGTTGTCCTCGGTGGCCTATGCGCCCGAGGAGGTCTTCTTGATGCTCTCGGTTGCCGGGCTGTCGGCGTACGCGCTGACGCCGTGGATCGGGCTCGCGGTGGCCGCGGTCATGTTGGTGGTGGTGGCCAGCTACCGGCAAAACGTCCACGCCTATCCGTCCGGCGGCGGCGACTACGAGGTGGTCACCACCAATCTCGGCGAGACCGCGGGGCTCGTCGTGGCCAGCGCCCTGATGGTGGATTACGTTCTGACCGTGGCCGTTTCGACGGCGTCGGCGATGGCGAACATCGGGTCGGCCATCCCGATCGTGGCCGAACACAAGGTGTTCTTCTGCGTGGTCTCCATTCTGGTGGTGATGGCGCTGAACCTGCGTGGGGTCCGCGAATCCGGGGTGGCCTTCGCCATCCCGACCTATGCGTTCATCGTCGGTGTCCTCGTCATGATCGGCTGGGGTCTGTTCCGGATCTTCGTGCTGGGCGATCCGTTGCGGGCGGAGTCCGCCGGTTTCCAGATGCATGCCGCGCACGGCCAGGTCGTCGGTTTCGCCCTGGCGTTCTTGGTCGCGCGGTCGTTCTCCTCGGGGTGCGCGGCGCTCACGGGTGTCGAGGCGATCAGCAACGGGGTGCCGGCGTTTCAGAAACCCAAGTCACGCAACGCGGCGACGACCCTGCTGATGCTGGGCGTGATCGCGGTGACCCTGCTGATGGGCATCGTCGTGCTGGCCGAGAAGATCGGGGTTCAGCTCGTCGAGGATCCCGCGACGCAACTGAGCGGGACGCCGCAGGGCTACTACCAAAAGACGCTGGTCGCCCAGCTGGCGCAAGCGGTGTTCGGCAGCTTCCACCTCGGCTTCCTGCTGATCGCGACGGTGACCGCACTCATCCTGGTGCTGGCGGCCAACACCGCGTTCAACGGGTTCCCGGTGCTCGGTTCGATCCTCGCGCAGCACAGCTACCTTCCGCGCCAATTGCACACCCGCGGAGACCGGTTGGCGTTCTCCAACGGAATCCTGTTCCTGTCCGGGGTCGCGGTGCTGGCGATCGTGGCGTTCCGCGGCGAGGTCACCGCGTTGATCCAGCTCTACATCGTCGGCGTGTTCATCTCGTTCACGCTGAGCCAGATCGGCATGGTGCGGCACTGGACCCGGTTGTTGCGCACCGAGACCGATCCGCAGGTGCGGCGCAAGATGATGCGCTCACGGGTGGTCAATACGGTCGGATTGCTCTCCACCGGCACGGTTTTGCTGGTGGTCCTGGTCACCAAGTTCGTCGCCGGGGCGTGGATCGCCCTGTTCGCGATGAGCTTGCTGTTCGGAATCATGAAGATGATTCACCGGCACTACAACACCGTGAACCACGAATTGGCGCGACAGGCCGCGGACGAGGAGGACGTGGCGTTGCCCAGCCGCAATCACGCCGTGGTGCTGGTGTCGAAGTTGCACCTGCCGACGCTGCGCGCACTGGCCTACGCCAGGGCCACGCGGCCCGACGTTCTCGAGGCCGTGACGGTCAGCGTCGACGACGCGGAAACCCGCGAGCTGGTGCAGAAGTGGGAGGAAAGCGATATCAGCGTTCCGCTCAAGGTCATTGCCTCGCCGTATCGCGAAATCACCCGCCCCGTACTGGAATACGTCAAGCGGGCCAGGGAAGAGTCACCGCGTACCGTGGTCACGGTGTTCATCCCGGAGTATGTGGTGGGTCATTGGTGGGAGCAGGTGCTGCACAACCAGAGCGCGCTCCGGCTCAAGGGCCGGCTGCTGTTCATGCCCGGAGTCATGGTGACTTCGGTTCCGTGGCAATTGAGTTCGTCGGAACGGCGCAAGACGCTGCAGCCGCACGTGGCGCCGGGCGACACCCGTCGGGGAATCTTCGATTGACCCGCGAATCGACCCGTGCACCGCGCGGCGCTTCGCCGCCGGCGGGGGAGCTGACCTTGATCACCGGTGCGCCGGCCAACGGCGGCAGCTGCGTGGCGCACCACGAAGGCCGGGTGGTGTTCGTCCGGTACGCGCTACCCGGTGAGCGGGTGCGTGTCCGGGTTACCGCGGACCGCGGATCGTATTGGCACGCAGAGGTTATCGAGGTCATCGAGCCGGCGGACGGCCGTACCGCGTCGCTGTGCCCGATCGCCGGGGTCGACGGTGCCGGCTGCTGCGACCTGGCGTTCGCCGTCCCCGAGGTGGCCCGCGCGCTCAAGGCCGAAGTCGTGTCCAATCAGCTGGAGCGCCTCGGTGGGCATCGCTGGAGCGGCGAGGCCGAACCGCTGTCGGGTTCCGGACCGACGGGCTGGCGCACCCGCGTTCGCCTCGACGTGGGGGCCGACCGTCGCCCGGGCTTTCACCGCTATCACAGCGACGATTTGGTGACCGACCTGCGCTGCGCGCAGCTGCCGGTCGGCATGCTCGACGGCATCGCCGAGACCGAGTGGCCCATGGGCGCCCAGCTGCACGTGGCCCTCGACGATGACGGCGCGCGCCATGTGGTGCGCACCCTGCGGCAAGGCAAGCGGACCGCGACCAAGGTGATCCAGGGCCGCTACGAGGCGGTCCAGCGAGTGGCGGGGCGCAGCTGGCAGGTGCCGGTGACGGCCTTCTGGCAGGCGCACCGCGACGCCGCGGCCACCTACAGCGATCTGGTCGCCGACTGGGCGGCCGCCGGCTCCGGCATGAGCGCCTGGGATCTCTACGGTGGCGCAGGCGTTTTCGCCGCGGTGCTCGGCGCGGCCGTGGGGCCCTCCGGACGGGTGTTGAGCGTGGACACCTCGCGCGCGTCGACGCGGGCCGCTCGGGCCGCCCTGGCCGATCTGACCCAGGTGCAGATCGTCACCGACTCGGTGCGGCGCGCGCTGACGGCGCATGAGGGAAGCGCCTCAAGAGCGGATGTGGCGGTGCTGGACCCGCCGCGGGCGGGCGCCGGACGTGAGATCATCGATCTGCTGAGTGCCGCCGGCGTCCCGCGTGTGGTGCACATCGGTTGTGAGGCAGCATCTTTCGCGCGCGATATCGGGATCTACCTCGGTCACGGCTACGCCGTCGAGAAGATCAGGGTGTTCGACGCGTTCCCGCTGACCCATCACGCCGAATCCGTCGCGCTGCTGACCCGGCCCGCCTAGCCGGGTGAGCGCTGCCGCCAGCGTTCGAGCATCGCCGGGATCTCGTCGAGCATGAAGGCGTAGAAGTCGCGCATCCGCGTGAGTCGTTGCCCGGCAACGCTGTCCGATCCGGTCGCGGTGATCCCGGCCTCGGCCGCGGTCTGCATGGCCGATATCACAATGTTCTGGTTGGTGAAAAGCGTTGCCCACGCGTCGTCGCGCAGCCGGTAGTGATCCCGCCTGCTGCCGGGGGCGGGCGCCCGCTCGGCCAGCCCCACGGAGGTGAGCATTTTGAGCGCGCCCGAGATCGCACCCGAGCTGGCCTGCAGCCGCTCGGCCAACTCGCCCATCGTCATGCTGGCCTGCTCGGTGAACAGCAAGGTGGCCAGCACCCGGGCGGTCATGCGCTGCAGCCCGTGGTTGACGAGTACGAGTGCGAGCTGTTCGGCCGCATCGCGTTGATCCCCGCGTTCGGTCACTCGCACCTCCTCTTCCTCATCGAACACTAACAGAAAGTCGGTAAGTTCCGAATCTTCAATAATTATTGAATATTGGGTAGGCTCGCT
>NZ_JAICZA010000168.1 GCF_025933915.1 Mycobacterium sp. | reverse complement strand
TGGCGCGGGCGCTCGAGAACGTCGGCCTGCTGGAGATAAGCCTTCTCAACCACTCCATCAAGCACACCGACTTCTTCCTCGGCGTCAACGTTCTCGGCTGAGCTCCGCCTACCCTGAAAAGGACAGTCACATGCGCGTTTTCGTCACTGGCGGGACCGGCCATTCCGGTTCGTACATCATCCCCGAGCTGATCGCCGCGGGGCACGACGTGACGGGCCTGGCCCGGTCGGACACCGCCGCGGCGGTCCTGTCCGCGCTCGGCGCGAAGGTCCGTCGCGGCAGCCTCGAGGATCTCGACGGGCTCAAGGAGGCGGCCACGGACTCCGACGGCGTCATCCACGTCGCACACCGGCAAGACCTGCTACCGTCCGGCGGGATCGACGCCGTGACCGCCGCCGAAGTCCCGGTCATTCTCGCGTACGGCGAGGCACTCGCGGGAACCGGAAAACCGCTGGTCGCGGCGGGTAGTATGGCCTCGTCGTCATTCGGGACCCTGGGGCGGCCTGCCACCGAGGAAGATCCCGCCCTGCCCAGCGGCGATGAGTACAAGGGCACCCTGCGATTTCGTAACGCCGTGGAACTCGCCGTAATCGGCCTCGCCGAGCGGGGAGTGCGGTCTTCGATCGTGCGGTTTCCCACCATCGCGCACAGCACGACCGATAGTGGCGGCTTTCTCCCGGGGTTGATCGCGCTCGCGAAGGAGAAGGGCTTCGCCGGCTACCCCGGCGACGGCGCGAACCTGTGGGGCGCCGTGCACATCCGCGACGTCGCTTCCTTGTTCCGCTTGGCGCTGGAGAAGGGGCCGCCCGGCAAATATTGGCACGCGATTGAAGACGGGGGTATCCCGTTCCGCGAGATCGCCGAGGCCATCGGCAGCCGTCTGGGCCTGCCCGTCGTGAGCATTCCCGCGGACGTACTGATGCTGCCGGGATACTTCGGCCTTTACACGAACCTGGTCGCGATGTCGCTGCCGGCCTCGAACCTCATCACGCGCCAGATGCTCGGTTGGGAACTCACTCAACCCAGCCTGCTCGCGGATTTGGACAACGGCCATTACTTCTCCGGCCAGCTGACAGCCTAGGCACACCAACAGAATTCACACGCACGAAGTCTGACAAGCCACGAGGAGTGACCATAACCACGTTCGCCCCGCACCGCGACACCTTGGAGTCCTTCGTCGACTGCATCAACGGCGGCGCAGACACAGACACCCTCGCCCGTCTGCTCGCCGAGGACGTGGTGCTGTACGGCCCGTTCGGCGATGAGCCGATCACCGGCCGCGAGGTCGCCGTGGAAACCATAAAAACCGTCAACGGACTCTCGTCCGACGACACCTATCTGGAGGTCCTCAGCGGTGAGACCCACCACGCCGCACACTTCCGGCTGCAAGTTGGAGAGGCTGCGGTCAGCGGAATATTCTTCGTCTTGCTCGACGCGGACGGCAAGATCGCCGAGGCGAGCATCTTTTACCGCACGCTGCCGGCCGGCGTTGCGCTGCAGCAGAACCTTGCGGATGCACTCGGCATGCAGCCCTGGAAACTTCTCACCGATGTTGAGCAACGCTGAAGCCCGATCCCGAGACAATTCGATCCCCCAGCCGGGGAGCGGCCGCAGAGGCATCCGGCGGTATGGGATGCGGCACCGGATTGATTCATCTGATGAATCATCATTATTGTCCGCATCCCAATTACGGTGTGTCGAATCAAACTGCACCGCAGTACATTACGTCTCTTGACATGCTACCGCCCCGGCGGGCGAGTCATAAAATATATTGCTACACAACATGATGCTGGCCCGAGACTGCCGATCAAGACGCGATGAACGCGAGCAGATCCGGGTTGAGGACATCCGCGTGCGTGGTCAGCATGCCGTGAGGGTAGCCAGCATAGGTCTTCAACACGCCGTTCTGGAGTAGGTCGACCGCTCGGGGGACCGAGTTGGTAAACGGAACGATTTGATCGTCGTCGCCGTGCATTACCAGGACGGGGACGGTGATCCTGCGCAGATCCTCGGAGTAGTCCTGCAGCCAGGAAGACACTGTCTCATAGTGAGCGTGGGCGCTACCCGACATGCCCTGTCGCCACCAGTTCGCGATAACCGCCTCGGACGGGTCCACCCCTGCTCGGTTGAACCCATAGAACGGCCCCTCCGGCACCGCGCGAAAGAACTCCGATCGATTTCCCAAGACACCCGCCTGCACCGCGTCGAACCACTCCTGGGGTTGCCCGCCCGGGTTGTTCTCGGTCTGCACCATGCTCGGCGTCGGGGAAGACACCAATACCGCCTTGGCGACCCGCTCCTGGTGGCGCGCCACGTAGCAGGCGACCTCAGCGCCGCCGGTGGAGTGCCCAATATGGACGGCCTCGTGCAGGTCGAGCTGCTCGGCCAACGCGGCCAGGTCGGCGACCCAGTGCTCCATGTCATTGCCGTTGCCGGTCTGCTCGGATCGGCCATGCCCGCGCCGATCGTGCGCGATCACCCGATAGCCCTGGTGCAAGAAGAACATCATCTGCGCGTCCCAGTCGTCGGCCGTCAGCGGCCAGCCATGACTGAAAACGATCGGCTGACCAGAGCCCCAGTCCTTGTAGAAGATCTCGACACCATCCGACGTAGTGATGGCAGGCATAGTCGCCCCCTCGCAGTTGACCCCTCGCGAGCGCTTCTCGCGGTCGACTGACAGTCAACCGCAAACCACAAGGTTTTTCCTGCGAGCTCTCCGCACAATTGGAACAGGCAGCAGCGGATCAACTCCAAGCCTGACGGAGTCGATGTCATGGCCAAAGCATGCCGCAGGACACCGACACTAATAGCGACGTGCGAAAGCGATGCCTTCTCGCCTACCTGACATAATGTTGCTTATCGGCAAACGCTACACCGAGGTTGAGTAGGTGAAAGCGCTCGCACCCCTTGACGATTGAGTACTTCGCAGCGCCCGCGTCTGCGCCTATGCGCGCAGCCACCGACCTCCAACAGAACGCACCGAACAGATCGCGGTTGAGGCCGGCACGTCGACCGGACCAACGTTCGGCGCCGAGGCGATCCTAACTGCACTTGATCCATAGGCCCGCCAATCGACCACCCGTCCCCGCTCCTGCCGCACCACCGGTAATACGTCACTGTGACGAATTACTCTGGCCCGCAAGGGCTATCGGAACATCGCTTCTGCCGCGACGCGGATCGATCGATGGGGCCTGGAGTCGCTCGCATTCGGCCCCGTGTCGGTTTAGCCGCTGACCGATGTTGCGGGTTTGGTGGCGCGGATGATCGCGCCGTGCATGCCGTCGGCAACCTCGTGCGTGAAGGCCACGGAGGCATCGACGAATCCGACGGCGGCCAGGCCGTCGAGGTATTCCTGGTTGGACAAGGCTCCGGCGATGCAGCCGACGTGAGACCCGCGTTCGGCGCGTTGCACGGCGGTAAGGTGATCCTCGGCGACGACGTCGGAAACCCCGATCCGCCCGCCGGGCACCAGAACCCGGAACATCTCGGCGAGCACGGCCGACTTGTCGGACGACAGGTTGATCACGCAGTTGGAGATCACTACGTCGACAGCTGCGTCGGCCAGCGGGATGTCCTCGATGGTGCCCTTGCGGAATTCGACGTTGGTGACACCGGCTTTCGCCTTGTTCGCCTCGGCCAGGGCAAGCATCTCATCGGTCATGTCAACGCCGTAAGCGAATCCGGTCGGACCGACCCGGCGGGCCGAGAGCAGCACGTCGATGCCGCCGCCGGAGCCCAGGTCCAGGACGCGTTCACCGAGGTGCAGGTCGGCGACCGCGGTCGGGTTGCCGCACCCCAGGCTGGCCGCGACGGCTTCGGCGGGCAGCTCAGAGTGCTCGTCGTCGCCGTAGAGACCGGCGCCGAAGATGGTGCCGACGTCGACCGAATCGCTCGACCCGCAGCAGCTCGCCGCGGTGAGCACATCGCTGTTGGTCGCGCCGCTGCTGATCGCTGTGGCAGCCGCGCCGTAGCTGGCGCGAACCTGATCCCGCAGTTGGCCATCCGTAGTCTCGGCCATTCCGATACTCCTCTCATCGACAGATGTCTATGGGACATAGAATGCACGATCCATCGATGACTGTCAATGTGTGCCATACTGGGTTCCATGCCTACGACGATCCCGACCTCGGCGCAATCCGATGGATCGCTACTTGTGGCCGATCTCGAGGCGTGCTGTCGCCCCATCGCCGATACGGTGCTGGATTCAGCGGCCGCTGAGCGGCTGGCCGCCATACTCAAGGCGCTGGGTGAGCCGACCCGGCTGCGGCTGGTGTCGTTGATAGCCGGCCATGAAGGCGCTGAAGCATGCGTCTGTGACCTGACCAGCCCGGTCGGTTTGTCCCAACCGACGGTGTCACACCACCTCAAGATCCTGGTCGAGGCCGGCCTGCTAGAACGAACCCAACGCGGCAAATGGGCCTACTACCGGCTAGTGCCGGCCACTCTGGATGCACTCGCCGGCGTATTTGCTCGCGCCGGCCGATAACGGACGGTTCGTGGCTGGCCACCAGGGCGTTACATGCCCGCGCCGCCCCCGGACACCCCCGCCTCCCTCCCCTGCCTATCGCCGGCGATATGTCACTGTGACGGATGTTGTTGCAGCGCAAGGATATTAGGATACTGCGTTGGCCGGTGTCAGTTCTGTTTGTGTCCCCACCGCATCGGGCGCGGGCGGCGATGTGTGTCGGTGGACCAGAGGTGGCCACAATCGGAGCACTGCAGGTGAACCAGCGTGCCCTGGTTGCTCAGCAGATACTGCCAGTGCGTGTCACAGTTTCGGCTGCTTCGGCAATCACCACATTGGGTGCGGTGATCGCAGCACGGGCACGGCAGCCATGCGCGGCGGCTGCGGTCGGCGGTCGGATCAATCGGCAGCACGAGCACTGGTCCGTTCGGGCAGAACACCGGCGTGGACCAACTCGTCGTAGACCCGCTGTTGCTCGTCGTCGAGATTCGAGTACAGCATGTCGTAGGCCTTCTGCTCCTCGCTCAGGACGGCGACGGGGTTCCAGTCGTCACCGATCGCTTCGAGCACAGCGCTGCGTCTGCGCGCCTCATCGAGGGTCAGGTCATAGGCAAAGTCGAGGTCGGCCATCGCGCTCCCAGCCATTAGATATGCAAACGAACGGTCAGGATGACCCGATTGCCGTTGGTCGGGCCATGACCTAGGTCACTGTTCCCGGTTGACGTTCGTCACACTTGGCGCCGACATCCACAGCACTGACAATCCGACGAGCGCGGGTGCGACGACGCGCGCCGCCGGTCTGCCGCATGCCTGAACCGGCCCGTGAATCCCCCGATCCACCTCCCCGCCCATCGCCGACAATACGTCACTGTGACGAATAATCTTGTGGCGCAAGGTTATTGATAACACAGCGACGCGTCGATGATTGCCCGTCTAGCCCGATGCGACCACCGAGGCGGAGCTCCGGGAAGCCAATGGTTGGATGCGCCATTCCCGTCGGGAAGATTGATCTGAAGCGGCTGCGGTTTCAGGATGTGTGCGCCGGGAAGTACATCTCTTGTCGCACCGTGCACACCAGTTCGCCATTGCGATTGAACATCGTGCCACTCGCCAGCGCCAGCGAGCCAGCGCTGCTCGGTGACGACCCGTCGTAGAGAAGCCAATCCGACAACGCCGCCGGAGCGTGAAACCACACCGAATGGTCACGCTGAGCTGACCCGCCGACACCACCGCGTGCCGCATACGCCGGTTCGGTCAACGTCACCGCCGACAGGTAAGCCACCAGGCTGGCGGTCAGCACCGGATTATCGGGAACCTCCCCATCGGGTCGCCACCACATCAGCGCCCGTGCGGGTGGAGCGACCTCGGTCTCGACGATCCGGCGCTCGAACCAGCGCAGGCTCGACCACCGCCCTTGGGTGCTCGCGTCGGACTCCGCCAGGTGCGGGGCAACCCACGGCAGCGATTCTGGACTGGAAGCCTCCGGCATGGGCGGTTGGTAGACCACCTGAGCGGGTGCGGAATCGGCAACTTTGAACGAAGACATCGCTTCCATCAGAATCACGCCGTCTTGGCGTGCAGTGACCCGTCGCGCCGAAAACGTCCGGCCTTCTTGGAGATCAACGACCTCGAAGTCCACCGGCCGACGCGAATCGCCCGACCGCAGGAAGTACGTGTGGACGCTGTGCGGTGCGCGACCGGGCGCGGTGTGGCTTGCCGCCAACAAAGCCTGAGCCGAAATATGTCCGCCGAGAATGTGGTTGGCGGGCGCGGGCAGCTGCTGCCCGACGAAGAGCCACTGGTCGACCCTCTCGAGCTCCAAGGTGGCGAGCACGTCGCCCAGCGAAGATGACATCAAGACGTATCTTGCCGGATCATTGCTCACGCGCTGAGTCGCCGGTACCGCTGAAGCCGCCGTAACGCCTGCGCCGACGCCGGCCCCGACGTCGACCGCAGCGCGTTGTCGAGTCGCGCGCGTACGGCGAGGATGTCGAGATGCATCCCGATCGCCACTAAACAGTTGGCCTCGGCCCCCGGCGGTGCCTTCCCGATGTGGATTGCGTTACCCACCAGGTTGACGACGTAGCCCTGGACAGTCGCGCGGTGCCGCACCGCAACGATGCCTTTCAGCCTGAACACCTGGTGCGGCGGCTGTTCGAGAAGATCGAACAGGGCATCGGGGTCGACGCAACCTGAGCTGCTGACGGTGACGGCATCGGCATGGACGTGGTCATGGTCGTGCTCGGACACCAGATCCAGAAAGGAGAGCTGCCCATCCTGCCCGGACGTGGCAGACGCGTCGAAGAGTAGTCCTGGGTCTATCCGGCCACCCGTTGTGCCCACGACATGTGTGCGCGGGTTACGTTGCGCCGCCCGCTGTGCGACGCGCTGCACCACAGCCGACCGCTCCTGCTCGGGCACCTGGTCAAGCTTGTTGACCACAATCAGCGACGCCGCGCCATAGCGCACCGGCGGGAGGGTGCCGCGGTCGACGGTGTCGAAGTGGTTGAGGGCATCGACGACATCGACAAGCCCACCCGGACGGACGCCGCGTATCTCACTGAAGCCGATGATCCGCGCGATCGCCACAGGGTCGGCCAAACCACTGGCCTCCACGATGATGGCGTCGAGGCGCCGAGCCGGGTCGGCGAGCTTGACGAGCGCGTCATCGAGCCCACCGCCGTCGGGCAGGCAACAGATGCATCCTCCGGCGATCGAGGCCGGCTCGTCGACCTGGCCGGCCACCAGGCTGGCGTCGATGTTGATGTCTCCGAAATCGTTGACCACCACACCGATTCGTGTGCCAGGTTGGCGTAACAGGTGGTTGAGCAGCGTCGTCTTGCCGGCGCCGAGATGACCGGTGAGCGCGATGACGGGGATCGCAGCCACAGCCTTACCCTCCGCATCGACGTTCGGACACCCGATGCTAACCGGCGCGGCACCACGGCCTGGGCCCTGCCCGGCGGCCCGCCGTAATCGATGCACGGCGGTCCCTCTGCGGACAGCCGAGGGTTAAATAGAGCAGTCGCTCTGTTATGGTGATCGCATGCCACGCCCGCGCGTACATGATCCCGACGTCGTGCTCGACACCGTCGAGGACCTGGTGGCGCGCGCGGGCCCAAGCGCGGTGACCATCCGCGCGATCGGTGCGGCGGTGGGTGTCTCCAACGGCGCTGTGTACCACACCTTTACATCGCGGGGCGGTCTGATGGGCCAGGCATGGCTGCGGGCGGGTAGGCGATTTCTGGCGGCGCAGACGGCGCTTGTCGACAAGGCCGCCGCCGGTAGCGACGCAGACGGTCCCGTCGCAGCCGTGGTGGCCGCCGCTGACGCGCCGGTGGTGTTCACCCAGCAATATCCCGGCTCATCAACGCTTTTGTTGCGTGTGCGCCGCGAGGAAGTCCTCGCCGACGATGTTCCTGACGATGTTGCCGACGAACTGCGAAGCCTCGACAAGCTTCTCGTCGCGTTGATGGTGCGGCTTGCTGTTGCGGTGTGGGACCGCAAAGACGCGGGAGCGGTGGATGCGATAACGAGCTGTGTCGTCGATCTGCCCACCGCGCTGCTGCTCCGTCGAGATCGCCTCGGAAGTGCCACAGCGCGTGCGCACCTGCACGCGGCTGTCCGCGCTGTGCTGGAGGTAGGACCGCCGCCTCTCCGCCGACGACGCGACTGACCAATCTTGCGAAATACGAAAGGGATTCAGAGGAAACACATGACGGTGCAACTGGACTACGACGACAAGATCGCCATCGTACACCTGGGTGGAGATGAGAACCGTTTCTCCCCCGCATTTCTGGATGACATCGACGATGCGCTCGACCAAGCCCTCTCAGACGGCGCCCAGGGGCTGGTGACCACCGCCGGCGAAAAGTTCTACTCCAACGGCCTGGATTTGGATTGGCTGAGCGCTCACACCGACCGGGCTCAGTGGTATATCGGCCGTGTGGACCAACTGCTCGCGCGCATGCTGACGCTGCCGATCCCCACGGCCGCCGCCGTGGTCGGTCACGCGTTCGGCGCCGGAGCGATGCTGGCCGTCGCGCATGACTTCCGGGTGATGCGCGCCGATCGCGGGTACTTCTGTTTTCCCGAGGTCGACATCCGCATCCCGTTCAACCCCGGCATGGCCGCGCTCATCCAATCCAAACTCACTCCTCGCGCGGCAGTCGCCTCGATGACTACCGGCCGACGCTTCAGCGGCCCCGATGCAGAACAATTCGGCATCGTCGACATCGCCTGCCCGGCGGACGCCGTCACCGACACCGCCGTCGCCGAACTTCGCCCATTGCAGGGCAAGGATCCGGGCACGCTCGGCGCGATAAAAACGACCATGTTCGGTCACGTCGTGCGCGCACTAACCGACCACGATGGGTCGCCCTGAAACAGACTGTGCCGCTTGCCCAATGCGCTGACGAACTCGCATACCGCTCGAATTCTGCTCATCGACACTACGTCCGTCCTGTATGGTCGGCATGTCTGCCGGCGCAAGGAAGCAGAGGGCATTCGATGGCGAAAAGGCTCCCCGACAACGCCTTCACGTCGCCCCATATTTTGGATCCCGGTCTTCGCAAGGTGGCTCGATTCGTGCCTCGGGGCTACGCCTTGCACCGGGGCCTGAAGCTGCAGCGCGCCCT
>NZ_JAICZA010000199.1 GCF_025933915.1 Mycobacterium sp. | reverse complement strand
GGTACCACGGCGGCGGGGTGTCGAGCGCCCTGATGGACCTCACCCTGGCCACCGCCGAAGAGCGGGGGGCGCGCCGCGTGTGGCTGGGGGTCAATCAGGGGAACGAACGCGCGCAACGCTTTTACACCAAGAGCGGCTTCACGGTCAGCGGTACCAGGACGTTTCACCTCGGCGCCGACCTCGAGCACGACTACGTCATGGTTCGCGAACTCGGCTAACCGCCGCGGTCAACGCCAGGAGCCGGGAAGTGGCCCGTAGGTACTTTTTTCGGTATCCACCCGCCAGCATCTCCTCGCCGAAGATGGTGTCGAGCTTGGCGCCCGACGCCACCACGGGAATGCCGGCGTCATAGAGCCGGTCGGTCAGCGACACCAGCCTCAGCGCCACGTTCTGGTCGTCGACGGGATGCACGCCGGTCAGAAACACCCCGCTCACACCTTCGATCAACGTCAGATACCGCGACGGGTGCATGGTGGCCAGGTGCGCGCACAGCGCGTCGAAGTCGTCGAGCGTCGCCCCCTCGACCCGCGCGGCGCGCGCCGCCACCTGTTCGTCGGACAGCGGCCGTGGTGCCGGCGGCAGTCCGCGATGCCGGTAGTCGGGCCCCTCGATCCGCACGGTGGTGAAAATGCTTGCCAGCGTGTTGATCTCGCGCAGGAAATCCTGTGCCGCAAACCGGCCCTCACCGAGCTGCTCGGGCAACGTGTTGGAGCTGGCGGCCACCGACACCCCGCGCTCGACCAGCGACGACAGGAGCCGCGCGATCAGCGTGGTGTTGCCCGGGTCGTCGAGTTCGAACTCGTCGATGCAGACCGCCGTGTAGGTGGCCAGTAGGTCGACGCATTCGGCGAAGCCGAACACCCCGGCGAGCTGGGTGAGCTCCCCGAACGTCGCGAACGCCTTGGGAGCCGGCCCATCCGGCGCCCGGCCCGGTGCCCCGCCCGGTCCGTCGCCGGGCAGCTCGTAGTAGGCCGACGCCAGCAGGTGCGTCTTGCCCACCCCGAACCCGCCGTCCAGGTACAGCCCGACACCGGGCAGAATCTCGCGCCGTCCCAACAGTTTTCGCCGGCCTGCGCGGCGCCGCGCGGCCTGCCGGCAGAAGTCTCGACACGCCGCGACCGCGGCGGCCTGTGTCGGCTCGGCCGGATCAGGCTGGTACGTCGCAAAGCTCACGTCGGCGAACGTCGGCGGCGGTCTCAATTGGGCGATCAGCCGCTCCGGCGACGCGGTCGGATGCCGATCCACCAGGTGAGCCACGCCGCCCGAAGCGCCCGCAGAGGTGGACCCGTGCATGCAGGAACTGTAGCGGCGTGCTCCAATCAGACCCATGCCCGAGACGCCGCTGTCGCTGCTCGGCTCGGTGCGCGAACTCGACGACGGCGAACTCCCCCGGATCTACGGCTATCCCGAACAAAAGAGCACCTGGGTGCGGGCGAACTTCATCACCAGTGTCGACGGCGGAGCCACCTCGGGTGGCAGCAGCGGCGCCATGGGCGGCCCGGGCGACCGGTTCGTCTTCAACCTGCTGCGTGAACTCGCCGATGTCATCGTGGTGGGCGCGGGCACCGTGCGGATCGAGGGGTATTCGGGCGCGCAGCTGAGCGTCGCCCAGCGTCAGCACCGGCAGGCCCGCGGACAAAGCGAAGTCCCGCCGCTGGCGATCGTGACCAAATCGGGTCACCTGAACCGGGACATGGCCGTGTTCACCCGCACCGAGGTGCCGCCACTGGTCCTCACCTGCACCGCGGCGGCCGCTCAGACGCGGCGGCTGCTCAACGGCCTGTGCGAGGTTCTCGACTGCTCCGGCAGTGATCCCGAGAAGGTTGACGAAGACAGCATGCTGGCCACCCTCGGCGCACGCGGGCTGCGCCGCATTCTCACCGAGGGCGGGCCGACGCTGCTGGGCTCGCTGATCGAGCGCGACATGCTCGACGAGTTGTGCCTGACGATCGCGCCCTACATCGTCGGCGGCCAGCCGCGACGCATCGCGGCCGGCCCGGGCCAGCTGCTCACCCGGATGCGTTGTGCGCATGTCCTGACCGACGCCGCCGGCTACCTTTACACCCGCTACGTCAGGGCCTAGCTACTGTGGTCGGCATGAGTCGGCCGTACACGTGCGCCACGATCCTGGTTGCGGTGACCGCGCTGCTCGCCGGCTGCGTCCCGGGTCTGGCCGCCAACCCGCGCTTCGCCACCGATTCCGGTGCGCGGCCGCAGGGGGTGCCCACCTCGAAGCCGTCGCCCAGCGGGCCGCCCCCGATCGCCGCACCCAAGAACGACCTGGCTTGGCACGACTGCACCTCGCGAGTTTTCGCCGACGCGGCGGTTACCGCCGCCGCGGGCGTCCGGCTGGATTGCGCGAATTACGACGCCGACCTTGACCCGGTCAACGGCGGGGGTGGCAGCCTGAGCATCGGCGTGGTGCGCGCCCGCTCGAATCAGACGCCCCACGATGCCGGACCGCTGGTCTTCACCACCGGCTCGGATCTGCCGTCGTCGGCGCAATTACCGGTCTGGCTGTCCCGGGCCGGCGCCGACGTGCTCGCCGCCCACCCCATCGTCGCCGTCGACCGTCGCGGCATCGGCATGTCGAGCCCCATCGACTGCCGGGACAAGTTCGACCGTCAAGAGATGCGCGACCAGTCGCAATTCCAGACCGGCGACGATCCGGTGGCCAACCTGTCCGAGATCGCCAACACCGCCACCACCAACTGCACCGACGCCATCGCGCCGGGCGCCACCGCGTACGACGACGCGCACGCCGCCTCCGACATCGAGCGGTTGCGCAGCACGTGGGACGTGCCCGCCCTGGCGTTGATCGGAATCGGCAACGGCGCCCAGGTGGCGCTGTCCTACGCCGGATCGCGGCCGGACAAGGTCGCCCGCCTGATCCTCGACTCGCCGGTTGCGTTGGGCACCAACGCCGAAGCCGCCGCCGAGCAACAGGCCAAGGGACAGCAGGGGGCGCTCGACGCCTTCGCCGCCCAGTGCCTCGCCGTGAACTGCGCCCTGGGCCCGGACCCGAAGGGCGCCGTCAGCGCTCTGCTGGCCGACGCCCGCGCCGGTAAGGGTCCCGGTGGCACGTCGGTGTCACAGCTCGCCAGCGCCATCACCGTCGCGCTGGGTCTTCCCTCCGGCGGCCGCGTCAACGCCACCACCAATCTGGCCAACGCGCTGGCGGCCGCCCGCTCCGGCGACACCAATGGGCTGAACAACCTGATCAACCACGCCAACGCCACACAGGACTCCGACGGTCAGTTCGTCAACGTCTGCAGCGACGCGGTCAACCGCCCCACGCCGGACCGGGTGCGTGAACTCTTCGTCGCCTGGGGCAAGCTCTACCCGCAGTTCGGCACCGTCGCCGCGCTCAACATGGTCAAGTGCGTGCACTGGCCCACCGGCTCGCCGCCGCCCGCGCCGAAGACCCTGAAGGTCGACGTGCTGCTGCTCGGTGTACAGAACGACCCGATCGTGGGAACCGATGGGGTCGCGGCGACCGCCGCCAGCATCATCAACGCCAACTCGGCCAGCAAGCGGGTGATGTGGCAGGGCATCGGCCACGGCGCCAGCATCTATTCGGCGTGCGCGATTCCGCCGCTGACCGGCTACCTCAACAGCGGCAAATTGCCCGGCACCGACACCTACTGCCCGGCCTGATGCTGCCTTCGGCGAGCCGGGCGCGCCGGTGTACGGTGCGCTGGTGACGGCAGCTGAATCGACCCGAACCGGCTCGCGTGATCGGCTCCTGGCCGCCTTTCGTCCCCGCACCGGCGCACCGAGCGTGGCGAGCGTATTGCGGTCCGCGTTGTGGCCGATCGCCATCTTCTCGGTGCTGCACCGCAGCATCGTCATCACCACCAACGGCAACATCACCGACGACTTCAAGCCCGTCTACCGGGCGGTGCTCAACTTCCGGCGCGGCTGGGACATCTACAACGAGCACTTCGACTACGTCGATCCGCACTACCTGTATCCCCCCGGCGGCACGCTGCTGATGGCCCCGTTCGGATACCTGCCCGAGTATCCGTCGCGGTACCTGTTCATCCTGATCAACACCGTGGCGATCCTGCTCGCCTGGTACCTGCTGCTGCGGATGTTCAACTACACGCTGTCCTCGGTCGCCGCGCCCGCCCTGCTGCTGGCGATGTTCTGCACCGAGACGGTGACCAACACGCTGGTGTTCACCAACATCAACGGCTGCGTGCTGCTCGCGGAGATGCTGTTCTTGCGCTGGCTGCTGGACGGCAGGATCAGCCGGCAGTGGTGGGCCGGCGCCGCGATCGGTTTGACGCTGACGCTCAAGCCGGTGCTGTTGCCGTTGCTGTTGCTGCCGTTGCTCAACCGCCAGTGGCGGACGCTGGTGCCCGCCGTCGTGATTCCCGTCGTCATCAACGCGGCCGCGTGGCCGCTGGTCAGCGATCCGATGGACTTCGTCACCCGAACGGTGCCCTACTTCCTGGGCACCCGCGACTACTTCAACAGCTCGATCGAGGGCAACGGCGTGTACTTCGGCCTGCCCACCTGGCTGATCGTGTTCCTGCGCATCCTGTTCACGCTGCTCGCGATCGGGGCCCTGTGGCTGCTGTACCGCCACTACCGCACCCGGGACCCGCGGTTCTGGTTGACCAACTCGGCGGGGGTGCTGCTGTTGTGGTCGTTCCTGGTGTCGTCGCTGGCCCAGGGCTACTACTCGATGATGCTGTTCCCGTTCCTGATGACGGTCGTGCTGCCCAATTCGCTGATCCGCAGCTGGCCGGCGTGGCTGGGGATCTACGGCTTCATGACTCTTGACCGCTGGCTTTTGTTCAACTGGATGCGCTGGGGCCGCGCGCTGGAGTACCTCAAGATCACCTACGGCTGGTCGCTGCTGCTGATCGTGACGTTCACGGTGCTGTACTTCCGGTTCCTGGACGCCAAGGCCGAGGACCGGCTGGATGGCGGCATCGATCCGGCGTGGCTGACGGACGAGCGTGAGCGTGAGGTGATCGCAAGCGCGGCGGAGCCGGGCGCAGCGGGTCACCTCCATTGAGCCTCGCGGTGATCGCAAGCGCGGCGGAGCCGGGCGCAGCGGGTCAGCGCAATTGGCGCTAGCGTGGATGTATGACCTCCCCAGACGTGTCGCGTCCGAAGTTGCAGCTGACCGACGACGAGTGGCGCAAGAAACTCAGCCCGGAAGAGTTTCAGGTGCTGCGCCAAGCCGGCACCGAGCGGCCCTTCACCGGTGAATACACGGACACCAAGACCGAAGGCGTGTACCAGTGCCGCGCCTGCGGCACCGAATTGTTCCGCAGCACAGAGAAATTCGAGTCGCACTGCGGCTGGCCGTCGTTCTTCGACCCGGCGGACTCCGACGCGGTGATCCTGCGGCCCGACCATTCGCTGGGCGCGACGCGCACCGAGGTGCTGTGCGCGAACTGCCACAGCCACCTGGGCCACGTGTTCGCCGGTGAGGGCTACCCGACGCCGACGGACCAGCGGTACTGCATCAACTCGGTCTGCTTGCGTTTGGTGCCGGCCTAGGCCGCGGCTCCTAGCCCACGGCCCAGACCCCGCGGCCCAATTTCGCCGTTGGGTTTTCGCGACACTTACACCACGCACACGACACGCCGGAGAACGCCGCCACGCCTTAAGTTTCACGGATCCGACCGCTGAGTCCTGACGTCTTCCAGGTGTGGACGACGTGTTTATCGGCAGCGAGGCCTTGCAGCAGGGAAACTTGAGCCGGCACCGGCTGCGCTCCCAATTCCGCGCCATCCATCCCGACATCTACCTGCCGGTTCACGCCGTGCCGTCACTGCGCACGCGTTCGGTTGCGGCGTGGTTGTGGTCGGGCCGACGCGGCGTCCTCGCCGGGCTGGCCGCCGCCGCGCTGCACGGCTCGAGCTGGATCGACGACGACGAACCCATCGAGTTGATCTGGCGTAACCCGCATCCGCCGGCGGGCGTGATCACGCTCAACCAGCGAGTCGATCCCGACGAGGTCACCCGAACTAGTGGTCTGCCGGTCACCACTTCGGCCAGGACGGCGTTTGACTTGGCCAGGCGGCTGCCCGCCGGCCAGGCGGTGGCGCGACTCGACGCGCTGATGCGGGCGAAGCCGTTTTCGATCCAGGATGTGCTGATGCTGGCCAAGCGGCATGCGGGAGCGCGGGGCCTGCGAAAGCTGCGTGCCGCACTGCCGTTAATAGATCCGGGCGCCGCGTCGCCCAAGGAGACCTGGCTGCGCTTGCTCTTGATAGACGCCGGACTTCCCGTCCCCGCCACGCAGATTCCGGTGCAACACGACTGGCGACTCATTGCCATCCTCGACATGGGCTGGCAGGAGTACAAAGTGGCGGTCGAATACGACGGCGACCACCATCGCGCCAACCGGCGGCAGTACGCCCGCGACCAGGATCGGCTGCGCAAGCTAGAAGAACTGGGTTGGCTCGTCGTCCGGGTGATTGCCGAGGACAAGCCCAAGGATGTGGTGCGACGTGCGCGAGAGGCACTTATTCGTCGGGGATGCCGCGACGCGTAAACCACGCACACGACACGCCGAGAAGTGGCGCCATGGTTTAAGTTTCGCGAGAAAAGCGTCCGCGCTGCACGACCATAGCCCTGCGCTGCACGACCATAGCCCGGCATGGTGGGGAAAGCCGTCAGTCGACCCGCGTGGCGTGGACTTCCCAGAAGGGCGCAAACACCCGCCCGCCCTCGAGCCAGGGCTCCATCGCGCGGAACCGCTCCAGCAGCTTCTCCGCCTCATCGGCCATGTCGGGATTGCGCGCGGCCATCATCTGGATGGACTCGGCGCTGATGTTGACCTGGTAGGTGGTCGGGCCCAGATAGGTGATCTCCCAACCGGCGGCCGGAAGCACATCGCGAAAGTCGTT
>NZ_JAICZA010000077.1 GCF_025933915.1 Mycobacterium sp. | reverse complement strand
TGCTCGATCGAGCCGGCCGCTTCCTGCCCTTCGACACCCCGTTCACCTGGGCCGGAATGCAGTACTACACCCAGATGCCGGCATCCGATGATTCCCCGAGCGAACGGGAACTGGGCATCACCTATCGGGATCCCCGGGAGACGGTGGCGGACACCTTCGAGGCGATGCGCGCCGAAAGCGGCTAGCCGCAGGGCCGCTCAGGGCCGCTCAGGGCCGCTCAGGCGGCGGGTTTGATCTCCAGGCCGACGTGCACCTTGTCGACGCCGCCGCGGATGATCGTGTGCGCATAGAACCACCACGCGTGATACCAGTACCGCTTGACGACGGCGTCGTAGACCCGCCGCGTCTCGGACTTCGGCAGCACCCGCGCGACGGCTTCGACCCCGTCGGTCTTGGGCTTGCCCAGCGCCGTGCTCTTCGCGATCGTCACCCTGGGTGTGTTGTTGATCCGCTTGGTTTTCCACGAGCCGTCGTCGGTGATCACCAACAGCGTGTCGTCGCCGTCGGGGGCGCCCCAGATCGGTGTCGGCTTGGGCCGGCCGTCTTTGGTGAACGTGGTCAACAGCAAGTATTTGGATTGAATGACGTCGGTGAAGCTGGGGGCCACTGCCTTGCCTTCCTGTGGATCGGAGCAATAGCAACTCAGATGCCCGATCACCCGACTTCCTAATCGTCACCGGCTCCACGCTGGGCTAAGCTTTTGGGCGATCGCCCAAAAGCTGCGCGCTCTGGATTGTTGCCCGAAAGGCGTAGATCATGACCGCCTCACGACGGCCGAAGGCGCGAGACTCCAACACTCGCGACATGTTGATCGACGCGACGATCCAGATCATGGTCGAGGACGGATACGCCGCGGCCACGTCGCGGCGGGTGGCGAACGAAGCCGGCGTCAAACCGGCGCTGGTCCACTATTACTTCCCCACCATGGACGAGCTGTATCTGGACGTCTTCCGCCGCGGCGCCGCCGCTTATCTGGAGCGCCAGCGGCAGGCGCTGGCATCCGACCGCCCGCTGCACGCCTTCTGGGACACGCTGATGGAGCCGAAGGACACCCGGTTGCTGCTGGAATTCATGGGACTTGCCAATCATCGCAAGGAGATCGGGGCCGAGATCGCGGCCTGGTCGGAGCGGTGGCGCGAATCACAAACCACCGCACTGAATTTCATCGCGCGCGAACATGGGTTGGACAAGGACGAATTTCCGCCCGCCGGCATCGCGGTCATCATCGCGGCGATCGGTCGCATGCTCATCCTGGAACAAGCGCTCGGAACCACGGGTGGTCATGCGGAGGCCGTCGCCCTGGTCAACCGGCTCATCGACCGATTCGAGATGCCGAATTAGCGCCCGTCAGGGCAACACGACCCGCAAACGCTCCCAGCCACGGACGGTCGACGTGGACGCCAATTGCGCTGTGTCGTAGTCGATGTCCCATTCGGGCCATCGGTTGAGAATCTCGTCCAGCGCGACGCGACCCTCGAGGCGGGCCAGGTTGGCGCCCAGGCAGTAGTGCACGCCCTTCCCGAACGTGATGTGCGAGATGTTGTCGCGGCGGATGTTGTAGGTGTCCGGGTCGATATAGCGGCGCGGGTCGCGGTTGGCGGCGCCGAACAGCAGCAGCATGGCGCTGCCGGCGGGGACCGTCGTGCCGTAGCAGTCGAAATCCTGTGCCATCCACCGGGCGACGTGGGGACCGGTGGGTTCGAATCGCAGGGTCTCGTCGACGGTGCGGGTCAGCAGTGACCGGTCCTGATGAACCTCGCGGCGCTGGTCGGGATGCTCGGCCAGCACCTTGGCCAGCCAGCCGATCAGCCGGCCGGTCGTCTCGTTGCCCGCGCCGGCGACGACCTGGGTGTAGTGCAACACCTCTTTGCGGGTCAGCTTGCGGTGCACACCGTGCTCGTCGTCGAACTCGACGTTGAGCAGCGTCGTCATCAGGTCGTCGGACGGGTTCTTGGATCGCCATTCGACGTAGTCGGCGTAGATCCGGCCGTCGGCGATGGAGTCGGCGTTGGCGACCTTCAGCGGCGCGCCCGGCTTGGTGCGCAGGTTGGCGTCGTTGGCGTCGCGCACCGAGATCTGTTCGGACTCCGGTATTCCCATCAGCATGCCGATCACCCGCATCGGCATCATCGAAGCGAGTTCGGCGATGATGTCGAAGCCGCCGGAGCCGACGAGCGGATCGAGGCACCGGACGCAATATTGCCGGATCTGGTCCTCGAGGGCGGCCATCCGGCGGGGCGTGAACACGCGGGACATCAGGCCGCGCAGCCTCGTGTGTTCGGGCGGGTCCTGGAACATCATGACGCCGCCCGGCATGTCGAACTTCGACTGGACCAGCTCGAGGATGTCGCTTCGCTTGTTGGAGAATGTTTCCCAGGTTGACAGCGCCCGATCGACGTCGGAATGCCGTGACAGCGCCCAGAAATCGTAGCGTTCGTTGTAGTAGATCGGCGCCTCTTCGCGCAGCCGTGCGTAGATCGGGTACGGGTTGGCATTGATGTTGACGTCGTAGGGGTCGTAGTAGACGTCCGTGTCGTTGGTGACGGTCATCGATTTCCTCACTTCGGGCAGCCGCCGGCATCCCCGCACCCCATCGACTTTTGGGCGATCGCCCAAATACGGGGCGCAGGCCATGTCTAGCAGCATGTCCGCGAATTCGTCAAGACCGCCAACCGGTGAGCGCCACGGCCGGGTGACTACGAAACTCTCGTCAACCAGTCGGGCCGGTCAACGCGTCCACGTGGTAGCGGCTGGCAGTCCACGGCGGCGAGTCGGGAGTGGGGGTGAGCGCGACCGTCAGCTCCGTTTTGCCCGCGGTGACCGACTCTGGCATCAGATACGTGTCCTGCAGCCAACGGTGATAAGTGTTGCTGCGCGGCTGCAGCCAAGTGCCCGCGGGCATGCCGTCGACCGCGACGTCCGCCGATTGGAAGCCGATGGCCTGGTCCGACGTGCGCCGCAAAAGGACGCCGTGGTTGTCCGGATCGATCTGGACACGGAAAGCGATCGCGCTTTGGGTGCCGCGGACCGAGCCGGCGACCGGCAGGGTGTCCTCGGTGCCCTCGTATTCGCCGACCAGCAGCTGATCGGTCGCATCGGTGTCGGTGTAGCCGTGCAGGACTCGATTGAGGGGATCGGCCGGGCGGACGTCGTCGCCGCCGGTCACGCCTGAGTCCGGCTGTGTGTAGAGGAAGGCGGTTGAGCTGTAGTCGGGTTGGACCATGTTGCGTTTGCCATGCTCGATCCCGAATCGGAGCGCGGAGTGATAACCGATGGCGTCGGCCAGCATGATCCGGTAGACGGCGACGCAGTAGTCCGCGCACCCACCGGTCGCCGAGCGTTGGTCGGGTTGACCGTTGAGTGGGTCGCTGAAGTGGGTGCCGTCTTTGAAGTACCAGCCGCCCTCGTACAGGTCTTCGGTGCCGGTGCCGTACCACTGCGGGGACGCGGAGCCGTCTGTGTAGACGCGCTCGGCGCCTTCGAGAAAGTAAGGGGCGTCGTCACTGAACGCTGTTTTCGTTCGGTAGCCACGTATGGTCTGGCTGACGCCGACGAATTTGCCGTGGCCCTGTTCGTCGGCGAACAGCCAGTCCTGGCCCGGCACGGTCGGTCCGGCGTGTGAGCGTGCGGTGAAATATCCTGCTCTGCCACGGGCCAGCGCCGCCGTCCATTGGTCATCGGGTGTGGTCGTGACGTCGCTGTCTATCCCCGCTACCGGGGAATCGGTGACGTTGACGAGCGTGACGCGGGCGGAGTTCGCGAAAGGCATTGGCCACCAATCCCGTAACACCAGCGACCCGTCCGGTTGTGGGGCGGCGGCGAACATCATCGACCGCACGGTGTTGGCACCGAGTCCCGCGCCGAAGAATTCCCCGAGTGGGGCGTCGACCATGGTCCGGCCGTCGAACTCGATCTGCAGGCGCAATCCGGCCAGCAGTTGATCCGCCGGCGCCGGCAGCCGCAGCCGCAGCGCCGAGATGCTGCCCGGGCCACTCGTTTCGGCGATTGTGCGTTCGGCCCCCGCGGAAAGGTCGACGACCCGATTGTCGTGTGCCGCGGTGCCCGCCGGCGGTTTGGGGTCGGTGGTTCCCGCGGCGCGGAGCGTGTCCAGCACATCGAGCGCGGGATCGGTAGGCGAAAAGGTGCTGACCCCGTCGGCAGTCGGAAACTGGCGATAATCGACGTGGTAATACTCCAGATGCGACGCCACGCTGATCCGCATCGACCGCCGATAAGGCATCGGCACCTTGATATAGACGCCGCCCGGCGACTGCGCGGCGTTGGCCACCAGCGGCCACGCGAATGGCGCCCCCAGTTCGCCGTCGACAAGCGACTGCAATGGTGCGTCTACGACGGTATGCCCATCCAGTTCGATGCGGACATTTCCGATCGCACGAACATTGCCGCCGTCGCGGGTCAGCCAGATCGAATCGATTTCTCCGGCACCTTGATCCTCCGCAATGACGCAGTCGGCGCCGCCCGGCGCCAGACACCCACCAGTGCCATTCTTATTACCCGTGGAAATGTCGAAATCGCCGCCACTGCGATCGAAACTCGACACCTGCAGCGCCTGCGAACCGGCGTCCAGATAGGGCAGCCGATCCAACCGACGATAGGTGTCCCAGCCGATCATCCTTTCGCCGAAGCCGTTGGTCGTCGGCTCGGCCGGTGCTGCGGCGGCGGTGATGCCACAGGAGGCCGCCAACAGCATTAACGCGCAGGCCGCAGTCCACACCCGGGCCGCCATCGACATAGCAACGAAGCCTAGGCCATTCCCTATCCCAGTCGCGCTCAATGCGTTTAAGCCCATGCTGAACGGTCAACGTTATTCGGCGAAGACGGTGAGCGACGACCGCATTCCACGTATCCGCCTTGCGGCGCAGTGAAACCCACCCCCAAACGGGTTTTCAGTCAGGTGAAGTAATTTCTGAAATTTACTCATTCCCATAGCTTCCCGAGAACTCACCGCGTAATATAACTCACCTCGGGCGTACATTTCTCCTACGGACGGAGTGGTTATGTCTGGTTTGAAATACAAGGTTGTTCTCGGCCTGTTCCTCACTTTCACCGCCATCACGGCCTCAGGCTGCACGTTTCCGGTAACCATCGACTGCGGACCCACTCTGACCTGCACCCCGTAGGTCTGCTCGGCAGCCACAGGATCTCGACTACTAGCACCCTTTACTTGGTAGCGTTCAATATTCGAGCCTATTGAGTGCCTCCTTAACGGCATTGGGTGCCAGTTTTTCGCACGGCCGAAGCCGATACCTTCCCCCCGTGTATCGGATGACACCGTGACAGCGACAGCGCGGTCATGTGACGTGAAAGCGACTGGGCGCCAATGGTTTTAACGGTTCATGTTGGTGTTGTTCCGGTCGACTCTCGAACAAGGCCGGCACCTAAGCGACGCGAGGGCGTGCGTATCCTCCGGGCCGTGCGCACGCTCTTCGCGAATTGCTTGCTGACCTTTGTGCGGGTTCGCGGTAGACTAATCGCCTCAGCGAAACAGCGTTGAAAGCGGTTGGCCCTGGCGCCCTGGCAGTTCGGGCAACTTCGCTTGCCAGGCGGTTGGCCGTCACTGTGACAAATTCTCCTAACCCACTGGGGCGCAAGAGAATCACTTCCGTGCGCCACCCCCGACTGATAATGTTTGAGTTGCTCGCATGGGCGTGCGGTTCAGCTATGTGAGAGGGGTAACCGCGGGCCCAGGGCGAGTGCAGATGCCAGTTGCCCCACCTTGATCCGTCAATCTTTCAAATCCCGATCCCGGCTGGGCTGGACGCGTTTGGGTTCCCCGGGCATCTTCGGATAGTTCGGCGGATATGGCATGTCACCGAGCCCATGCTCTTCGTCTGCCTCGGCCATCTCCAGCAAGGGAACGATCGACTGCGCCACCTCATCCATTGCTGCCCAAGGGTCTTCCCGCCGCGCGACCAGATCGGGCACGGTCGCCATGGTGTACTCGTCGGGCTCGGTGCCGGCCAGCTCCTCCCATGTCAGCGGCATCGATACCGTCGCGATCGGCGTGCGCCGCACCGAATAAGCCGACGCCATGGTGCGGTCCCGGGCGTTCTGGTTGAAGTCGATGAAGATGCGCGCGCCCCTTTCCTCCTTCCACCACGCCGTGGTGATGGCATCGGGTGCGCGGCGCTCAACTTCGCGGGCCAGCGCGATGCCCGCGCGGCGCACCGCGACGAAATCCCAGTCCGTGGCGATCCGCAGGAAGACGTGGATCCCGCGGCCCCCCGATGTTTTCGGATATCCCACCAGACCGAGCTCATCGAGGAGTGGCCGCAACACGTCGACCGCGACGGTGCGCGCCTGCTCGAAGCCGACACCGGGCTGCGGATCCAGATCGATGCGCAACTCGTCGGGGTGATCGGTGTCCGGGCAGCGCACCGGCCACGGGTGCAAGGTGACCGTGCCCATCTGTGCCGCCCACACGATCGCCGCGGGGTGGGTGACCTTCAGCGCGTCGGCGGTCCGCCCCGACGGGAAGGTCACCTGGCATGTCTGCAGATAGTCGGGATGGTGCTGGGGGATCCGCTTCTGGTAGATCTCCTCGCCGTCGATGCCGTCCGGGAAACGCTGCAGGTGGGTTGGCCGGTTGCGCAGTGTGTCGAGCATCGGACCGCCCGCGACGGCGCGGTAGTACTCAACCAGGTGGCGCTTGGTGCCGTTTGACCCCAGCCCGGGGAAATACGGCTTGTCGGGATTGGTCAGGCGGACCGCGATACCGTCGACGTCAAGCTCTTCTGCAGCAGCCATGCCATCGATTCCAGCACAATCAGGCTATGGACCTCCCTGTCATGCCGCCGGTGTCCCCGATGCTGGCCAAATCGGTTCGCTCGATTCCCCCCGACGCGTCGTATGAGCCCAAGTGGGACGGATTCAGGTCGATCTGTTTTCGCGACGGCGATCATGTCGAGTTGGGCAGCCGCAATGAGCGGCCGATGACGCGCTACTTCCCCGAGTTGGTGGCCGCGGTCAAGGCCGAGCTGCCGCAGCGCTGCGTGATCGACGGGGAGATCGTCGTCGCGACCGACCACGGCCTGGACTTCGAGGCGCTGCAGCAACGCATCCACCCGGCGGACTCGCGGGTGCGGATGCTCGCCGAGGCGACACCGGCGTCCTTCATCGCCTTCGACCTGCTCGCCCTCGGCGACGACGACTACACCCGGCGACCGTTCAGCGAGCGGCGCGCGGCCCTCGTCGACGCTGTGGGCGGTTCGGGGCCGGGTTCCATCCATGTCACACCGGCGACGACCGATCTGGGCACCGCGCGGCGATGGTTCGACGAATTCGAGGGCGCCGGCCTCGACGGCGTGATCGCCAAGCCCCTGGACGTCACCTACCAGCCGGACAAGCGGGTCATGTTCAAGATCAAGCACGAACGCACCGCGGACTGTGTGGTCGCCGGCTACCGGGTGCACAAGTCCGGTGCTGACGCGATCGGTTCGCTGCTGTTGGGGCTCTACCAGGATGACGGTCAACTCGCGTCGGTCGGCGTCATCGGAGCCTTCCCGATGGCCGAGCGGCGGCGGCTGTTCGCCGAAGTCCAGCCCCTCGTCACCGACTTCTCCGACCACCCCTGGAACTGGGCCGCCCATGAAGCCGGTGAGCGCACGCCCCGCAAGAACGAATTCTCACGCTGGAACGCCGGCAAGGACCTCTCCTTCGTGCCGCTGCGACCGGAGCGCGTGGTCGAGGTCCGCTACGACCACATGGAGGGCCGGCGGTTTCGTCACACCGCGCAGTTCAATCGGTGGCGTCCAGACCGCGACCCGCGCTCCTGCACCTACGAACAGCTGGAACAGCCGGTGACATTCAGTCTCGGCGAGATCGTGCCGGGCCTCGGCTCGGGCTAAAACGGCGGCGGCTGGTTGCGCTCGGCGACGCGCGCGGCGTTAAGCGAGCGTTCGGCGTCGATGCGGCGGGCGCGGTCTTGGTGTCGCGTCCGCCGGCGCGTGGGCATCATGACCCCGCGATCGCCGGGAGATCGGTATTGCCTTGGGGCGGTGGGCAATTTGCCGGTTGGCACGCACAGGGCGGGAAAGAACAGTCGGCTGCCTGGCTGGGTGATGTAGCGGTGCCCGCTTGGCGATGTCCATGCGATGGTGCCGTCGGGCCGTTGCTCGTCATGCCAGCCCGTCCAGAAAGTTTTCAAAAGATGATGTTTTCGGCACAGGCATTTGAGGTTGGACGCGTGGGTCGGCCCAAGCGGGTAGGGCACCGTGTGGTCGATATCGGCGAACTCGGCGGGCCGGTCGCAACCGGGAAACCGGCAGGTCATATCCCGGCTTCGGATAAACCGCTCCAGCTCGGCCGATGGGCGGTATCCCGATTCGGGCGGGGCATCGCCGGGATGGTGTACCGGCCGAACCTTCGCCCCACCGCGGACCAACTCGGCGACCAGCGCGGGGGAAATCACGCCGCCGCCGGTGATCAGACCGGGAGACTTGCGTTCGGCTGGTACGTCGGGTTCTGGGTCGGGTGCTAGAGCCTCCGCCAGGGTCATCTCCGGCGTGATCGGCCTGGGTGGCCGTTCTCCGGACATGTGCGGATCCGGGTCGGCGTCCAACGTCGACGCCTGCGCAACAACGTGAATCACGATGCTGCTGGCCCGCTCGTCGTCGGCGGCGCCCACCGGGCAGTCGCGATTGCCGCATGCGCACGCGAGCCGATCCGCGTCGGCGGCAAGTGCACCCAACGCGTCAGCGCGCCGCTGGCCGAGAGTGCGCGGATCGTCCTGGCAAACCGTGTGAGCCAGTTGCGACAGGCGCCGATCCAGCATGGCCGCATCGGTCGCATAGAGCCGTCCCCACAGGTCCGCGGTGCCCGACTCGTCATCGGCCTGCTTGATGACGACGTCGCGGGCGCGGGCACCAGTGCGGGTGCGCCGCAAAGCTCCCGGATCGTATTGGTCTACCACCGCATCGATCGCTTGTGCGGTTCTGTTCGCCGTCATCGGCCCGAAGCCGGTCGCATCCTCGGCCAGCGTCGCATCGACCAACCGGACTGTTTCTGGGTCTTTGATCAGGTCGGTGCGCCAGACAATGGTCGCCGCCAGCCTGGCACTGATGACGCCCTCAGCGAACAGCGCCGCCACCCTCGGCAACCGATCACGCAGGGCCACAGCCAGATACATCTGTCCCGAGGCCATGGCATGGCTGATGTTTTGCGCGGCGGCGACTTCCGCGGCCATCGAATCCCAGTTGTCACACGACCAGTGGGCGCAATCGGTGGGACCGTCGGCGTGGCGGCGCACCAGCTCCGCAGTCGCCGCCAGCCGGCGCGCCGCGGCCGCCGCCTCCACCCTGGCGCACTCGGCGATCGCGGCCACCACTTCCGCGTCATCCGCGTAGGCCAGCGCCTCGACGGTCGGCAACTCGCAATCGAACATGTTTCGAACGCTAGCCACGCCCACCGACGTCCCGCTGAGTCCAAAGGCCCGCCTGTGGAGCAACTTCCAACTGTGGATAACTCCAAGTGAGCGTTTAATGCCGGACCGAAGCGGGCACGCGGCCCGCATGTCAGTCACAGCCTTTCAAGATCTGCCGTTGGCCGATCGCGACCGGAAGTGGGACGGCGACGCCGCCGAGACGCGGGTCCGTAAGTGGGCGGGCGCCGAGGATGCCCCGAACCAGAAGTACCGTGACGCCCACGTCTGGTACGACGGCGAGAAAAAGGATAACTTCACCGGGTACAAGCTGCTGATCGCCGACGTCATCGGCGGAACCCTCAAGGCGGTGCCGCGCGGCGTGATGGCGGCGGCCGCGATCATGGACGGTGCGCGCGGCGGAATCGACGTGCCCCCCTCCGACGTCGATCGGATCAAAAGCCACCTGGCGAAGTACTACAGGAAGATGGACGAAAGTCCTCCCTGGGAGCGCCGCTGATCAGACCGCGACCATAAGCTGCGACAGTCCGCGCAGCGTGACGTTGGTCTTGTACTGCGGTTCGCCGTCCAACCGCGCGTTCGGGAAGCGCCCGGTCACCGCCGACAGGGCCACGCCGGCTTCCAGCCTGGCCAGCGGTGCACCCAGGCAGTAATGCGCCCCGCGTCCGAAGCCCAAGTGCCGCATGCCTTTCCGATCCGGGTCGAACACGTCGGGACGGTCAAACTCCGCTGGGTCACGGTTGGCGCCGGCAAGTAGCAGCATCATGACATCACCCGCGGGCACCTCGATTCCCCCAATCACCATGTCGGCGAGTGCGATTCGGCCCACCAGTTGTACGGGTGGGTCATAACGCAGGGTCTCTTCCACGATCGCCGGCGCTCGGTCGGGGTCGGCGCCCAGGGCTGCCCACTGACCGGTGTTGCGCAGCATGGCCAAAATGGCGTTACCAATGAGGTTCACCGTGGTCTCGTGTCCGGCGATGAGCAGCAGATTGCAGGTGGAGACGATCTCGTCCTCCGTCAGTTGATCCCCCGACTCCTCCACGGCGATCAACCCCGACAGCAGGTCGTCGCCGGGCCGTGAACGGCGCTTGTCGATCAGGCCGTGGAAGTAGTCACGCAGCCACGTACCGGCCTGTTGTCGCGCGTTCGCGACTTCCGCAGGCACGCCGGTGATCGTCGAAAACGGGTCCAGCGCCTGCGCAAGCAACGCCGACGCGCGGCTGAACTGCGGCTCGTCCTCAAGGGGCACACCGAGCAGCCGGCAGATCACCGCGACCGGCAGCGGATAGGCGAAATCTTCGACGACCTCAAACTGGCCTTTTTCGGCGACCCGGTCGAGCAATCCGTCGACCAGCTCGCGAATGTCGGGTTGCAGCGCACTCACCACCCTCGGCGCGAACGCCTTGCTGACCAGCTTGCGCAGCCGGGTGTGGTCGGGCGGGTCGAGGAACAAGAATCCCGGCGGCCCTTGCCTGGGCGGCGCCGTGCCGGACTCCGCCTGCTGCTTCGCGACCGTCGCGTTGACGTTGTCGCTGCTCGACGACGGGTGCCGCAACACCTCGTCGCAGTCGCGGTAACTCAAGAAGACCGCCAGGTTGGTGTCGGGCAACTGCAGCGCTCCGCGGTCGCGAAACTGCGCGCACAGCCGATAGGGGTCTGCCCGGTTGGCGGGGTCCAACAGCTGCAGCAACAACCCCTGGGATTCGGTGGTCTGGGTCGGCGCGGTTGTCATCCTGACATTGTGCCCGCCGCTCGATCCGCGCCCCGCTCAGCGGCGCAGGAACGTCACGATGTGGCCGGCCAATTCTTCTCCGGCGTCCTCCTGCAAGAAGTGTCCGGCGCCGCGGATCACCGGGTGGTCGATCCCCTGCGCGCCGCGCATCTCGCGCGCGAAGATGGCCGCCATCGGCCCGGTGATGGGGTCGCTGTCGCTGAAGGCGACCAGCATGGGCGTCGGGCTCACCGAGAGCTTGGCCCACGCCGCCTTGTTCGCGGCCGCGGCCGGATCGTCCGGTGACGTGGGCACCAGCCCGGGCATGGCCCGCGGGCCGGTGCAGTACTCGTCGGCGGGGAACGGCGCGTCGTAGCCCGCACGCTCGGTGTCACTCATCTGCCGGCGACAACCGCCCTGTACGAACGCGCCGACGTCCAGCGTCGGCGTCGACGTGATGGCCTCCCGGAAGCGCCACCAGATGTCGGCCATGAGCTGCTCCCCGTTTGGCAGCCCGGTGTTGGCGACGACCACTCGGGCGAACCGTTCGGGATGCTCTGCGGCGAGCCGCAATCCGATCAGCCCGCCCCAGTCCTGACCGACCAGGGTGACGTCGCGAAGATCCAGGACATCGAACGCCAGCGCGCGCATCCATTCGACGTGGCGCGCATAGCTGTGGTCGTCGAGCCGGGTCGGCTTGTCCGAACGGCCGAATCCGACCAGGTCCGGGCAGATGACTCGGTGGCCCTCGGCGACCAGTATCGGAACCATCTTGCGGTACAGGTAGGACCACGACGGCTCGCCATGCAGCATGAGAATCGGATCGGCGCCTTCTGGGCCGTCTTCGATCCAGGCCGCCCGCAGCACACCGCCGTCACCGTCGGATAGTTCGCAATACCTTGGCGGGTAAGGGAAATCGGGAACCGCGTCGAACCGGTCGTCGGCTGTTCGCAACGTCTGCATGTCAAATCCCTTCGGATAGTCCGGCCAAGCCGGGCTGCGCCATCAAGCGATCGAGAAATCCGTGCTGACTCTTCAACAACTTGGTGCGTGCGGTCGCCACCGCAAACCAGCCCACCCGGTCGACCTCGGGGAACTCCCGCAGCGTGCCCGAGCCCTTCGGCCACTCCAACTGGAAAGTGTTGCTGCGCGCGTCGGTGATGTCGAGGTCGCTTCGCACCGCGAAGGCGGTCACCACCTTGCCGCCCGATTGTTTCAGCGTCCCCAGGTCGATGCGCGGCCCGGGCGGCACCGCGAGTCCGAGTTCCTCGGCGAACTCGCGCGCAGCGGCCGCCCAGGGGTCCTCCCCGTCGCTGTACTCCCCTTTCGGGATCGACCACGCCCCGTCGTCTTTGCGGGCCCAGAACGGGCCGCCCGGATGCGCGATCAAGACCTCGACGACACCGTCGCAGGTCCGGTGCACCAACACACCCGCGCTGAGCTTGGCCATCGACTCCTATTCTCCCACAGCGCGTTCCAAATCCTTGAGCGAGGACTCCAGATGCGTGAGCAGGCGTTGCAGGTGCGGCACGCTGCGCCGGCACCCCACCAGACCGAAGTCCAGGTTTCCGGCGTTGCTGGCCAGGGTGATGTTCAGCGCCTGGCCGTCCAGCGCGATGGACAGTGGGTAGTTGCCGTCGAGCCGCGCGCCCCCGTAGTAGATCGGCTGCGTGGGTCCCGGCACGTTCGAAATGATGATGTTGAACGGGGGCGACGTCGATCTCACCCAGCCCGGGACCGCCGCCAACGCCAACGCTGACGTGTTGACCGCGGACAGCGCCAGTGCCTGGAACCGCGGCAACTGCGAGAACACCGTCTTGTTGCTGCGCATCGATTCGCTGATGGTCAGCAGACGCTGCGTCGGATCATCGGCGTCGGTCGCGAGGTTGCACAGGATGGCTCCGACCAGGTTGCCGCCGGCGTCGGCCTCGTCCTCGGTGCGCAGGCTGACCGGGACCATCGCGATCAGCGGCGTGTCCGGCAGCGCGTTCTGCTCGAGCAGGTAATAGCGCAGGGCGCCCGAGCACATCGCCAAGACGACGTCGTTGACGGTGACTCCCGCGGCGTTCTTCACGCTTTTGATCCGGTCCAGCGACCAGGACTGCGCGGCGCAGCGTCGAGCGCCGCCGATCTTGACGTTAAACATGGTCTTCGGCGCCCCGAAAGGCAACGTCAGTTGCTGCTCGAGCAGACCCGCACGCACCAGCCCCACCGTCGAGGGAGCAAGTGCCGCAAGGGATCCCGCCGTGCGAGCCAACGAACTCAATGGAGACGACGCGCTGGGTTTGCGCTGGGGTTTACGCAGACTCCACGGGGCGCGGATCTCGGCGTCGTCGGGGTCGGTGGACAACGCGCGCTGCATCAACTTCTGCGCGGATACGCCGTCGATCAAGGCGTGGTGGACCTTGGTGTAGATGGCGAACCGGCCGTCTTTGAGCCCCTCGACGACGTGCGTCTCCCACAACGGGCGGTGACGATCCAGCAGGCTGCTATGCCACCGCGACGTCAGCTCGAGCAATTCGCGGACCCGTTTGGGTGACGGCAGCGCGGAGCGCCGGACGTGGTAGTCGATATCGACGTCGTCGTCGTACGACCAGCCCAGGTTTGCGATTCCACCGACGAAGCTCGCGGGATGCTTACGAAACGTGGGCTGGAAATCCCGCTGCGCGGCCAAACTCTTGTAGAGCTCACGAACGAAGCCACGGCCGGCGCCCGGCGGGGGCTCGAACAACTGCAAGCCTCCGACGTGCATGGGATGTTCACGAGATTCTCCCAGGAGAAAGATCGCGTCGGTGGGCAACATCAGTTCCATCCACCCATTACACCGCGACTGACGTCGACGCGCTTATCTCTGCGCAGATCTGCGACGAACGGATTCGCCGCCGGTCAGTCGGCCATGACCGACCACGTCGACGTCGCGATCAGGTCTCCGCGGTCCAGGCCGGCGGCGCGATGCTCGTGTACCTTGGCGTACTCCCGCGTCGTCACCATGTCGATGAAGGCCTGCGGTGTCGGGTATTCGACGATGAGAATCACGTCCCACCAAGGCCGTTCGCCGTCGCCGATCACCACCGACGGCGCTCCCCCGGCGTAGCGCAGTTTGGCGCCCACGCCTTCGAGGTGCGGAACGACTTCCTGGCCGTATTGCAGATAGCTTTCCACGCCGCCCTCGGGCTTGAACTTCAGCAGGTTGACCATCACCACCGGTGCGTCGGCGGGTCGTGCCGCCAGCGCCGCAAACTGTTCCGCGGTGGGTTCCAATGAGGCGCTCATGTGAATCTCCTTGCCCTAGCTATTTCTTGAAGCGTGCCGGGCGGAATCACAGCAGGTCGGTGATCGTCTTGAGGCCCGCGTCGTACAGCACGCCGGGCAGCATCCCGCCGTCGCATTCGATGGTGGTGCCGTTGACGAAGTCGGCCTGCCCGCTCGCGAGGAACACGCAGACCCGCCCCACCTCCGCGGGCTCCCCGGCGCGGCGCAACGGCACCGCCGCGAAATACTTCTCTCCGGTCGGGTCGTCTTTGGGCAGCACAAACGAGCGAAAGTTCTCGGTCATCGTCGGGCCCAGCGCCACGCAGTTGACGCGCACCTTCGGCCCCCACTCCTCGGCCAGTGACCGGGTGAGATGGTTGAGACCGCTTTTGGCCGCGCCGTAGGAGACCAGCGTCGGCGATCCGGCCGGGTGTCCCGCGCCACTGGAGATGTTGATGATGCAGCCGACGCCGTCCTGGGTCTGCATCTGCCGATAGGCGCGGATGGCGAACCACAGTGGGCTGATGAGGTTCATCTGCACCGCGAACGCATGGAACAGGGCGGTGCGCGCGTACTCGTCGTCGCTGGCGGGTGCGCCCTGAATGCGTTGCACCAGTTCGGGAATGCTCTCGACGTGCGGCGCCGGCACCGTGCCGCCGGCGTTGTTCACCAGGATGTCGACTCGGCCGTGGGTGGCCACGACGTCTGCGACGAACGCGTCGATCGAACGGTAATCACCTTGATCGCAGACCCTTTGAGATGCGCGCGCCGCCCAGTCTTCGTCGATGCCGGGCATGGCATCCATCGGTGAGCGCGAACACCCGATGACCGTCGCGCCGGCCCGCAGCAGTTCGTGGGCGATGCCGACACCCACGCCACGGCTGGTGCCGGTCACGATCGCGACCTTGCCCTCGAGGACGCTCATCAACAGACCCTCTCCCGAACCATCGATTGTTGACAGTGACTGTCAGCAAGTCATAGCCTGCCATTTTGTTCGCCGATGTGTAAAGGCCGCGCACTGCCGTCCGGGAGGTCAATGATGAGTAGCCCGTCCAAGCTTCGTGTCATCCAGTGGGCCACCGGCGGCGTGGGTAAAGCGGCGATCGCGTGCGTCCTCAATCACCCGCGGCTGGAACTCGTCGGGTGCTGGGTGCACAGCGCGGACAAGAACGGTGTCGACGTCGGCAGGATCATCGGCAGGCAGGACCTCGGTGTCACCGCGACGACCAGCATCGACGAGGTGCTGGCGCTGGACGCCGATTGCGTCATGTACAGCCCGCTGATACCCAACGACGACGAGGTCATCGCGATCCTGCGGTCCGGCAAGAACGTGGTCACGCCGGTCGGCTGGGTGTACCCAGATCCGGGCAACCCGCGCCATCAGTCCGTCGCCGATGCCGCGGTGGAAAGCGGTGTGACGCTGCATGGTTCGGGGATCCATCCCGGCGGCATCACGGAGCGATTCCCGCTCATGCTGTCCTCGCTGTCCTCGGCGGTCACCCATATACGCGCCGAGGAGTTCTCCGACATCCGCACCTACAACGCACCGGACGTGGTGCGCCACATCATGGGATTCGGCGGCACACCCGAGGAAGCCACCCAGGGGCCGATGGCCGGCCTGCTCGACGCGGGCTTCAAGCAGTCGGTACGGATGATCGCCGATCACATGGGATTTCGCATCGACCCCAACATCAGAACCATCCAGGATGTCGCCGTGGCGACCGCCGACATCGACTACGACCCGTTCCCGATCACCACCGGCACCGTGGCGGCACGTCGGTTCCGCTGGCAAGCGCTCGTTGACGGCGAACCGGTGATCACCGCGGCCGTCAACTGGCTGATGGGTGAGGAAAACCTGGACCCCGACTGGAATTTCGGTGGGCGCGGCGAACGCTTCGAGGTCGAGATCACCGGCGACCCCGACGTCAGCCTCACCTTCAAGGGGCTGCAGCCGGAGACGATCGCCGAAGGGCTGGTGAAGAATCCGGGCGTGGTGGTCACCGCCAACCACTGCATCAACGCCGTTCCCGACGTCTGCGCCGCCGAACCGGGCATCAAGACCTACCTCGATCTCCCGCTGTTCGCCGGGCGGCCGGCGCCGAATCTGGCGGCGGGCAGGCCATGACCGACAAGGCCGTCCTCGACGACGTGTCGTTCTGTCACCCGGGCGTACGGCTGCGGATGGGACCCGCGCAATGAGCTACAGTCACCCCGATTCGATGCGCGGGCACGTCGCGATCGTCACCGGCGCCGCCCAGGGCGTCGGCAAGGGCGTGGCCGCCGCGCTACTCGAACGCGGTGCGGCAGTGCTGTTGGTCGACATCCAAGAGGAGGTCCTCGCGACGACCACCGCCGAACTCCAGGCGATCGGACGGGTGGAGCGGCTCGTCGCCGACCTGCGCGACCCCGACAGCGCGCAGCGGATCGCGGCCGCCGCAATCGACGCCTTCGGGACGGTGCATGGCCTGGTGAACAACGCGATTGCCACCAACGAGCCCAAGGCGTTCGTCGACATCACCACCGAGGACCTGGCGCTCGGGTACGACGTCGGTCCCCGAGCGACATTCCTGCTCATGCAGGCCGTGCACCCGTTGATGGTCAAGGAGGGCGGCGGGTCGATCGTCAACCTGGGCTCCGGGACGGGCACGGGCGGCGAACCCAAGTGGGGCGGGTACGCGGCCGCCAAGGAAGGCATCCGCGGACTGTCCAAGGTCGCGGCGCTGGAGTGGGGACGCGACAACATCCGCGTCAACGTCATCTGCCCGTTCGCCGAGTCGGATGGCGTCAAGTACTGGAAGTCGTTCGCGCCCAAGGAGTACGAAAAGGCGGTGGGGCGGGTTCCGATGAAGCGCATCGGCGACGTCCGCACCGACGTGGGCGCGCTGGTGGCGTTTTTGCTCGGTGGTGATGCCACCTTCATCACCGGGCAGACCATCCACGTCGACGGCGGGATCGGCTGCTTTCGGTGACAATTCCCACCAGACCGGAGTCGCTCCGCGATCGGCAGCGCGCACAGATCCGCGCCGACATTCGGCGCGCGGCGTTCCGGTTGTTCGTCGAGCGCGGGTACGATGCGGTGACCACGGAGGAGATCGCCGCCGCCGCAGGTGTTTCCGCGCGCACCTTCTTCCGGCACGTGCCGGCGAAGGAGGAGCTTCTCCTTGCGCCCGTGCGCTACGGCGGCGCCGCGATCGTCACTCTCCTCGAAGGGCGCCCGGCCGACGAATCGCCCGACGTCGCGCTGATCAACGCGATCATCACCCGGACGCGCTCGTTCGAGCAGGCCGACACCGAAGAATGGCGCCAAGCCTTGCTGGTCGTCCCCGACCTACTCGACAAGGTCACGGTGCACCGGCCCGCCGACAAGGAGCGGGCAACCAAGCTCATCGCCGAACGGATGGGCGCCAACCCCGACACCGACACGCGCCCCGGCCTGCTGGTCCAACTGGCCTTCGCGGCGGCGGATTTCGCGTTCCAGCAATGGGTACGACAGTCCGGGCGGCCGCGGCCGCTGGATCGCTACGTCACCGAGGCCCTCGACGCGGTCAAAAGTCCGCACTGGAAACGGAAGTGAGAGGTCAGCGCCGCTGCGACGCCTCGGGGTTGGCGATCCGAATGGGCGTCCCGTCCAGCCAGGCCGCCACTGACTCCACGGTGTCGGAGTAGAAGGCGCCGAGCATCTCGCGAGTGACGTACCCCAGGTGCGGAGACAGGGTCACATTCGGGAGCAGCCGCAACCGGTGATCGCTGGGCAGCGGTTCGATGTCATAGACGTCCAGCCCGGCCCCGGCGATACGGCCGGATTCCAGCGCGGCGAGCAGGGCCACCTCGTCGACGATCGGGCCCCTGGACGTGTTGATCAGGTAGGCGTGTGGCTTCATCAGTGCCAGCTCGGATGCGCCGACGAGGCCGCGGGTGCGCTCGGAGAGCATCAAGTGGATGGACACCACGTCGGAGGCTTCGAACAGGGCGGCCTTCTCCACCCGGCGAGCGCCGACGCTCGCGGCGGCTTCCTCGGTGAGATTCTGGCTCCACGCAACGACTTCCATGCCAAACGCTGTGGCGTATTCGGCCATTCGTTGGCCGACTCGGCCCAGGCCGAGGAGGCCGAGCGTCTTGCCCGACAGCGTCATGCCCGCGGTGCTCTGCCACCCGCCGTCGCGCATGTTTCGATGCTCCTCGGCCAGATTGCGTACCGTCGCGATCATCAATCCCCAGGCGAGCTCCGGCGTCGCGTCGCGCACAGACCTGAATCGGGGATGCGCGAAATCGGAATGGGCGACCAGGATCCCGTGCTCGGAAGCCGCGGCAAGGTCCAGGTTGGGCAGGCTCTTGCCGACGATGGTGATCAGCTTCAGGTTCGGCAGCCGCTCGATCAGGGTTCGGGGAAACGCCATCCGCTCACGCAGGGTGCACACCACATCAAACGGGCGCAGCGTTTCGGCGGCCGCGTCCTCGGAGAGGTGGCGGTCGAAAACGGTCACGTCAGTACGGTTCTGCACCGCCGCCCAGTCGGCGACCTGCAGGGCCACCCCGGCGTAGTCATCGAGTATCGCTACCTTGGGCATGTGCACTCTCCAATCAGGGCGTGATCGCGGGCGGATACGGCAGATCGGTGCTGCTGTGGGGGTCGACGTACACCGGGTGACCGAGGTACGGGAACGCACGTTGCGGGCACGCGGGCCGGTCGCAGATCTTGCAGCCGGCACCGATCGGGACGATCGACTCGGCGTCGGCCAAATCGACGCCGACCGAGTAGATCAACTTCTCCGCGTGCGCGACATCGCATCCCAGTCCGATGGCGAAACTCTTGTCCGGGCCGAGGTATCGGCTCGACTCCGTTGTGGTGGTCCGCGCGATCCAGAAGTAGGTGCGCCCGTCGGGCATCTGCGCGACCTGGGTCAGAAACCGGCCGGGCCGGGAAAACGCATGGTGGACCACCCACAGCGGGCAATTCCCTCCGACGCGGGAGAAGTGAAAGGCGGTGGCGGACTGGCGTTTAGAGATGTTCCCGGCGCTGTCGGTGCGCACGAAGATGAACGGCACCCCCCGCGCCTTGGGGCGTTGCAGGGTGGACAGCCGGTGACAGATGGTTTCGAATCCGACCTCGAATCGCCGTGCCAGCTGGTCGATGTCGTAGCGGACTCCCTCGGCGGCGTCGAGGAACCTCCGGTAGGGCAACAGCAGGGCGCCGGCGAAATAGTTGGCCAGCCCGATGCGCGCGACGCCGCGGGCGTCGTCACTGAGCTGATCGTCGCCCGCGACGATCCCGGTGATCAGGCCGGCATGGGTGAGCAGGGCGATCTGGGTGGCGAGCTGAAAGGCCCGCTGGCCGGGATGCAGCCACCGAGCCAGGTACAAGGTTTGCGATTCCGGCGCGAACACGCGTTTGGAGTTGGGACCCAACACCTTTGCGTCGTCGATCACCACGGCGATGCCGAGTTGGTCGGCGAGCAGCTCGGCGAGCTGGACATCGAGTCCGCCGATTCGCAACTGGTTCTTGTTGAACAGATCCTCGGCCGCGGTGTCCAGTTCGCCGATGTAGTTCTTGCGGTCGTAGAAGAAATCCCGAACCTCTTCGAACGGCATCGGCTGCTGGGACAGCGCCGACGTGTCCGAGATTTCCAGGTTGGCGCGACTGTGCAGGGCTTCCAGGTCGGCGGTCGTATCGTGCAGCCGCCGATGCAGGTTGACCAGCGTCTGACCGATCGCGGGCATGCGGGCGACGAGCTCCTCGACTTGCGCCGCCGTGGCGGGCCCCTCGGCGAGCACCTCCCGAAGGTCGGAAATCAGGCGGGCATCGGACTCCGGCGCAAAGTACTGGCTCGGCAAGTCGAATCGTTCGGTAAGGGTGAGCAGTACCGGAACGGTGATCGGGCGCTGGTCATTTTCCAGCTGGTTGACGTAGCTGGTCGACAGCCCCAGGGCACGCGCCAGCGCCACCTGGGTCAGCCCCTGCTCCTCCCGCAAACGCCGTAGCCGCGCGCCGGCGAACGCCTTCGCCACCCGTGACACAGTACGCCCGCCTCTTTCACAAGATTCGCAAAATCACCCGGATAAGGACACAATATTACGCTTTTACAGGGGATTTACCCCGCGTCGAGCTCTGCGTACTGTGGGGTTATGCGGATTCATGACGTTCGAACCCGGCGCAGCGCCGACGACTTCCCCCGCGGCGAGCACCTGGCTTGGAAGATCGCCGAGGTCGCCGCGGACCCCGTGGCGGTGCCTGCGGACGTCGAGGCGATGGTGATCAATCGCATCATCGACAACGCCGCGGTTTCGGCGGCCTCGGCGGTTCGTCGGCCGGTGGCGGTCGCGCGGACTCAGGCGCAGGCGCATCCGACTTCGAGCGGGGGCGGGAAGGTTTTCGGGATCGAGGGCGATTACTCCCCGGAATGGGCGGCGTGGGCCAACGGTGTCGCGGTGCGGGAACTGGACTTCCACGACACGTTCTTGGCCGCCGAGTATTCGCATCCGGGTGACAACATTCCCCCGATGGTGGCCGTGGCGCAACACCTCGGGATCGGCGGCGCGGATCTGATCCGCGGTATCACGACCGGCTATGAGGTCCAGATCGATCTGGTCAAGGGAATCTGCTTGCACGAGCACAAGATTGACCACGTCGCTCACCTGGGCCCGTCGGTGGCGGCCGGCCTGGGCACCATGTTGGGTCTGGACACCGCGACCATCTATCAGGCGATCGGGCAGGCGCTGCATTTGACGACGTCGACCCGGCAGTCACGCAAGGGCCTGATCTCGAGCTGGAAGGCGTATGCGCCCGCGTGGGCGGGCAAGGTCGCCATCGAGGCGGTCGATCGCGCGATGCGTGGCGAGGGCGCACCCGCCCCGATCTGGGAGGGCGAGGACGGGGTGATCGCCTGGCTGCTTTCCGGCCCGGAGCACACCTACCGGGTTCCGCTGCCCGAACCTGGCGAGCCCAAGCGCGCCATCCTGGACAGTTACACCAAGGAGCACTCGGCCGAATACCAAAGCCAGGCGCTGATCGACCTCGCCCGCCGAATGCGGGCGAGCATCGGCGATCTGGATCAGGTCGCGACGATCGTGCTGCACACCAGCCATCACACCCACTACGTGATCGGCACCGGGTCGGGCGATCCGCAGAAGTTCGACCCGGATGCTTCGCGGGAGACGCTGGATCACTCGGTGATGTACATTTTCGCCGTCGCACTGCAGGACGGAACCTGGCATCACGAGCGGTCTTACGCGCCGGAGCGGGCTCACCGAGCCGACACCATCAAGCTGTGGCGCAAAGTCTCGACGGTCGAGGATCCAGAATGGACTCGGCGCTACCACTCCTCAGACCCCGCGGAGAAGGCGTTCGGCGCCCGCGCGGAGGTCACCCTCAAAAACGGTGAGGTCATCGTTGACGAGATCGCCGTCGCCGACGCTCATCCGCTGGGGGCCCGGCCATTTGAGCGCAAGCAGTACATCGGGAAGTTCACCGAACTGGCCGAGGGTGTGGTCAGCGACACCGAGCAGCGGCGGTTCTTGTCGGCGGTCGAAGCCCTTTCGGGCCTGCGGGCGGGCGCTCTGGGTGCGCTCAACATCGCGGTCGGTCCGCTGGTGCTGGACACCGCACCTACTATTCCACCGGGAATCTTCTGATGGGCGGGCTGATCGGTGGTGCCGTGGCGGCGGCGGAGAAGCGGGCTCGGTTACGTGCCGCGCTGGAAAGCGGTCGGTTGCAACGGTTCCCGGGTGCGTTTTCGCCACTGGTGGCCAAGCTGGTCGCCGAGCTCGGTTTCGACGGGGTCTATGTGTCCGGCGCGGCGCTCTCCGCCGATCTCGGTCTGCCCGATATCGGCCTGACCACCCTGACCGAAGTCAGCGGGCGTGGCGCGCAGATCGCGGGGGTGACCGATCTGCCCACCCTGATCGACGCCGACACCGGCTTCGGTGAACCGATGAGCGCCGCCCGCACCGTGACGGTGCTCGAGGACGCCGGGCTGGCCGGCTGCCATCTGGAGGACCAGGAAAACCCCAAGCGCTGCGGGCATCTCGACGGCAAGGCCGTGGTGCCGGCCGGCGAGATGATCAAACGGCTGCGCGCGGCCGTCTCCGCCCGGCGGGACCCGAATTTCATCGTCTGCGCGCGCACCGATGCCGCCGGCATCGAGGGGGTGCCGGCGGCGATCGAGCGCGCCAAGGCCTACGCCGACGCGGGCGCCGACCTGATCTTCACCGAAGCCCTGCACACCCCAGCCGAATTCGAGCGGTTCCGCGCCGCCGTGGACACGCCGTT
>NZ_JAICZA010000047.1 GCF_025933915.1 Mycobacterium sp. | reverse complement strand
CATCAATGCGCTGATGCTCTGGATCACCGCGCGAATCACCGAGCACACCACCCACTGGGGCCTGCAGATCGACCACTTTTGGTGGACCGCAATTTGGGCCGCGATCGTCTTGTCGATCGTCAGTTGGTTGCTGTCCTTGATAATTCGCCGCACCGGCGCCTGAGTCAGGGGCCGCTGACCAGGCTCAGCACGTCGCGCGCGCAACCCCAGGATAAGGTGACGCCGTTGCCACCGTGCCCGTAGTTGTGGATGCACCGCGCGCGCCCGAACGGCTCGGCTTCCACACGCACCGAGTCACGGTGAGGACGCAATCCGGTGATGACGTCGATCACCTCGGCTTCGGCGAGTCGCGGCTCGACGCGCCGGCAGCGATCGAGGATCTGTTCGGTGATCTCGGGATCCGCGGTATCGTCGCGGCCGCGGATGCTCACCCCGCCGCACACCACCCGCTGCGGGTGGGGGAAGTAGCAGGTGAATTCCGGCTCCTGCGTCATGTTCAAAAATAGTTGTCGCAGACCGGGATTGGTCAACACGACATGCTGTCCGAATAGTGGCTCGACGGCGTTGTCACCGGCGAGTTCGCGCGCCGCGAGGCCGGTGCAGTTGACGATGATTCCGGCGGCGTCGGCGGCCTCGGCCAAGGATCGAACGGGACGCTCTTCGATTTCGCAGCCGGCCGTTGCCAGCCGCCGTGTCAGATAGTCCAGATAATGCGGCATGTCGATCATCGGCATGCTGCCGCGAAACCCCGAGTCGAAGCCCGCCGGAAGGTCGGCGGGCTCTGCCGGCCGCAGGTCGTGGATCAGTTTCTGCTGGTTTGCGTCGACGTCCCCGACGATCACCGCCGGGGCCATCAGGACCCCCGTGGTCGGGTCCTGGGCCAAGTCGCGAAATACCCCGAGCGAGTGTTTGTTCCACTCCGCGGCTTTCCCACTGGGCCGCATCGGCCGCGGTGCGCAGACGGCGCCCGCCACCGCCGAGGTCGTTTTCCGTGGCATGGTGGCCGCCCATACGCGGACCGGCCAGCCCGCCTCGGCCAGGCAAATGGCCGACGTCAGTCCGCTCACGCCGGCACCGACCACGACAATCTGCTGCGTACTGGCCACGGCGCCACCGTAGCGAAAACGCGCCGACAGCGGGTCGCGGCTGGTCAGCGGCGGAGGCTAGCCAGGCCGGTCAGGAGTGCGCGGCTTGCGGGGCCACCGGGGTTGCCGGCGCGGCCGCGGGCGCTTGCGGGGTGGCCGGGGTTGCCGGCGCGGCCGCCGGGACTTGCGGGGTTGCCGGCGCGGCCGCCGGGACTTGCGGGGTGGCCGGCGCGGCCGCCGGGACTTGCGGGGTGGCCGGCGCGGCCGCCGGGACTTGCGGGGTTGCCGGCGCGGCGGCCGGGGCTTGCGGGGCGCGCTGTCCGTTTCCGCCCATCAAACCGTTGAGGATGCCGAGCGCGCCCTGCACACCCGCGGGCGGCACTTGCGCGGGTGGGACCGCGTCCGGCGTCAGTTGCCAGGGCTGGCAGCCCGAGGTCTTGAACGATTTGTCGCCCGGATCAATCTGCACGACCTGCGGCTTTTTGCTCATGGCGTTGTCAATGAGTGCGCCGTCGGGATTGCCGCTCCGTTTCCAGTAACACGTGCCGTTGCCGACGGGCCCGCCGGAGCTGTAGGTGCCCGGCGCGATGTCGGACCCCACGGCGTAGATGCCGTCCTGGTCGATGGTGGTTTTCGGCCCTGGCGGCGGGGGAGCCGGTTCTGCCCCGGGCGACGCTGCGGGCGCCGGTGAGACTGAAGGTGCTGGTGACGCCGCCGGCGACGGTGCAGCAGCCGGCGACGGCGACGCCGCTGGCCCCGGTACCGGCCCCCGTGTCTCGTCCGGATCGGCGCCGGCAACCACCGTCGACGCGGCCCAGCCCGCGACCGTCAAACACGCAGCAGCCAACCGTGCCGCAGTAGCTACTCCACCCATAGAAATCGAGGGTACCGGGGTCAAGAACCTAATTCACGGCGTTGTGCAACGAACCGAGCAGCAAGGAAGGTCTAAACGAGCCGTTGCACCGGGCCCGCGTGACCGAGCGCATGTTCGTACGTCTCGAGGTTGTCGCGGGAGATCTTCGCGTGTACCGGCCGTTCGAGAAAGAAGCGCAGCACCGGGTTGTAGGCGTGGTAGGTCTCGTGGAACGTGAGCACGGTGGTTCCGTCGGGCTGCTCTTCGAGCTGGTGATATCCCTCGGCGCGCGACCACAGCGGGGCGCCGACGGCCACGTAACGCGACAGTTTGTTGATCTCGGCTTCGGTCACGGTCTCCCAGGAGCGCGCCCGGCCGCCGGTCAGCAGGTATTTGGGCACCTCGAAGACGCAGGTGCGGACCAGGCCCTCGCCGGCTTCGTTGCCCTCGTTGAGGATTTCCATGCTGCCGGTCGGCCACCTGAGCACCCGCGGGCGCGGGGCGTTCGGCGGCGCCGGCGGATGCAGCACTCGCCAGACTTTCCGCGGCGGGGCATCGATGTGGAATCGCACGGTGTAGGACTGCATCAGCTTTCTCCTATAGGCCGTTCCCAGGTGTCCCAGTAGGTGATCGTCGCGGCGGGCGGCCGCGCGGCCGGGCGGAAGTCGGTGCCGATCGTGTAGGCGACGGGAAACAACGCGGCTTGCGTGACGGTGGGCGGAATGCCGAGCAGCTCGGCCACCTCCTGCTCCTTGAACAGATGCATCGTCGTCCAGACCGATCCCAGCCCGCGCGACCGGAGCGCCAGCAGAAAGCTCCAGCCCGCCGGGATGATCGACGCCCACGCCGCCGCCGCAATGCCCGGTTCCGCGGTGTCGATGCGCTGGCTGAGGCAGGGAATGACGTGCACCGGAACTTGTGCCAGCGTTTCGGTCAGGCTCATCGCGCTCTGGTAGACCCGCTGCGTCTGCGGGTCCGTCGCATTGTCGGCCGCGTACGCCAGGTACTGCGCACCGATGCTGCGGTAGATCTCGGCGATGGCCGCTCGCTTGTCGGCGTCCGTGATCACCAGCCAACGCCAGTCCTGCGTGTTGCTCGCCGTGGGCGCCTGCATCGCCAGCTGGATGCATTCCAGAATCACGTCGCGGCTGACCGGCCGGGTCAGGTCGAGCCGTTTGCGCACCGACCGTGTGGTGCTCAGCAGCTCGTCGACGGTGGCGATGTCCATGGGTTCCTTCCCGATGCGTGGTTAGAGGTCGATGGCGCAGGACTGGTCGATGCCCAGCACGGTCAAGGAGCGCCCCAGGCCGAGAAAGACGGCGACGCACAGCGTGAGATCCAGGATCTCCTCGTCCGAGAACGAATCCCGAAGTCGTTGGAAGAACGCATCGTTCATAGATGCGTGATCGTTGGCGAAGCGCTCGGCGTATTCAATGGCAAGGCGCTGACGCGGCGTGTAACCGGGGTAGCTGGCATACGCGGCGACGTTGTCGTACAGCTCGGGTGCCACACCGGCATCCAGCACCGACGGGGCGCGAAAGCCCGAGCACGCGACGCAATCGTTGATCTGTGCGATCCGCATTCTGGCCAGCTCACGCTCGTCGGCGGGCAGGATGCTCTGCTGATAGGCACCGCGGATCATGCGTTCGACCATGCCGGCGAGTTGTGGCCGTAGCGTCCAGATCATGGCGGCTTCGCCGCCGGGGCCGTCCGGCACGTTGAGACGGGCCATCAGCGAACTCCTGCCCGCGGAAATGAGGTATCGAGCTGAGCAAACCAGACGCTCAGCTCGGCGTCTAGGCCCCGGGGGCCCGGTTGAGGATGTATGCCGCTTCGGTGACCATGTCGGCGACGATGTCGGCGGCCGGACGCACATCGCGGACGCGTCCCACCACTTCGCCGGTCAATATGGCTGCGGTATCGAAATCCTCTGCGGCGACGGCCTTCTCGTAGCCGGAAGCCACGTGGGGCAGCTGCGCCGACAGCTCGGCCTCGTTACCGTGCCAGGTGTTCAGGAACGCGTTCCCCAGCGCCCGCGCGTCGTATTCGGCGGGCCAAGCGAGACCGCGCACAACGTCATAGACGCGGGTGCGCACGGTGTCGTCGCCATGCGCCGCCACGGCGCGCTGCTGCGCTCGCGCTGACACCAACGCCTCCGGCGACGCCCAGAACCTCGTTCCCACGACCGCGCCGTCGGCGCCCAGCGCCAGCGCGGCCGCCAACCCGCGGCCATCGCCGACGCCACCGGCGGCCACCACCAACGTGTCGGGCGAACGTTCGGCCACGAGGTCAACGACTTCGGGCACCAACGTGAAGGTCGACCGCCCGCTCATTCCATGGCCGCCCGCCTCGCTGCCCTGCGCCACGATGACCTTCGCCCCGGCGTCCACCGCACGGCGTGTCTGGTCGAGGTTCTGCACCTGGGCGGTGAGGGCAACGCCGGCGCCGTGGATGCGATCCGCGAACGGCCGCACGTCGCCGAACGACAACATGACCGTCGCCGGTTGCCGGACCAGCGCGATGTCGAGCACGCCCGGGTCGCGGGCCAGGCTCCAGGTGATGAATCCGCATCCGACCCTCGCCGCACCCGCGTGGTCGAATTCGCGCTCCAGCCATCGGGCGTCGCCGTAGCCCCCGCCGATGAGGCCCAGCCCACCCGCCGACGTCACCGCCGCCGCGAGCCGGCCCCCAGAGACCAGCGCCATCGGCGCGAGCAGGATGGGGTGCTCGATACCGAAGAACTCCGTCACGCGCGTATGCAATGCCATGGTGTTACTCACTTCAGCACACCGTCGCGCGATTCGGGCGGGCGCCCGTGACAACCGCGGCGGAGCTGTGGGGGTCGCTCAGGCAAGCAGCGCCAGTCCGGAGCGCACCAAACCCAGACTTGTGGCCACGTCGTCGCCGAGGTCACCCGTGCAACCCCTGCGGCCCCAATTCTCCACTGCCGCAACGAGGGCCGCGGCGAGCGCAGAACCCGCGACCTCGGCGAGCAGGTCGATGTTCGCCACGTCCGGGTTGCGCGTTCTGACGAAATCGGTGAGCACGCGCGCGAACGAGGACTGCACCACCCGGAGGTGGCCGGCGATCCGGTCGGCGCTGATCAGTTCCGCGCGCGCGCTCGCGGCCTGGCGGACCACTTCGAGGTCGTGCGGGAAGGCGGCAACGCTGGCCAGCACCGCATCGAACAGCGACTCGGACGGCGGGCGTTGCGCGAGCGCCTCGGCCAACCATTCCAGCTGCGTCTCGTAGTCCTGGAAAAGGACGGCTTCCTTGGTGGGGAAGTGCCTGAAGAAGGTGCGCTCGGTGACTCCGGCCTCGCGCGCCAGCTCGGTGACGGTGACGTTCGCAAAACCCTTGCGGGCGAAGCTCTTCAATGCGGCGCGCCGAAGTGCCTCATGCGTCGATCGTCGTCGCTGTTCGTGACGGTTGCCCGGGGCGGTCATCTCAGGGGAGATCGTATCCCGGCCGAAGTGGTCGTCACTGACATCTTCCAATTATGTCAGTACTGACATATTCTGCAACTCGGTAACCCGACGGAGGCGAGGGCCATGAGCACAACGGATTACGACGCGATCGTGGTGGGGGCCGGGCACAACGGGCTGACCGCCGCGGCGATCCTGCAGCGCGCGGGCCTGCGCACGCTGTGCCTGGAAGCGAACACCTATGCCGGTGGCATGGCGGCGACGGTCGAATTGATCGACGGCTTCCGATATGAGATCGCCGGTTCGGTGCAGTTCCCCATGGCAAGCCAACTCACCAAGGACCTCGGGCTCGACACACTGCCGGCGGTGGAGCCCGAGGTGATGTCGACCAACATCGGCGAACACGGTGAAGAACCCATGATCTTCTATCGCGACCCGATGCAACTGATGACGCACCTGGGCGAGAAACACGGCGTCGAGGCCGTCACCGGCATGGCCGAATTGATCGGTTGGAGCCAGGGGCCGGCGAAGGCGCTGGGCCGCTTCGACGTACGCCAGCCGCCCAAGACCCTTGACGAGATGTATGCCTGTGCGACCAACGACGCCGAACGCCGGGCCATCCACGACATGCTGTTCGGTTCGGCGATGGACGTGATCGACCGCTATCTGCCCGACACCCAAAAGCACGCGGTCATGCGCGGGATGCTGGCATTCCTGGCCGTCAACTCCACCTACCGCGGCCCGTATACGCCGGGCAGCGCAACATGTTTGGCGTTCGCGCTTGCGGTGCCCGACGGCAGCACCGCGATGATGACCAAGCTGAAGGGCGGCATCGGCGCACTGACCGAACACCTGCGCGAGCTCTTCATCTCGCACGGCGGCGAGATCCGTTTCCGCACCAGGGCCGAGCAGATCCTCGTCGACCAGCAGAAGGTGACCGGCGTGCGACTGCGCGACGGGTCGACGATCTCGGCGCCGGTCGTGGTGTCCAACCTGTCACCCGACGTCACCCTCACCGAGCTCATCGCGCCCGAACACGTTCCCGCGGAGCTGGTCTCGCGCGTGTCCGGCCGCGACCACCGCGCCTCCTTCGTGCAGATCCACTTCGCTCTGGACGGGCTGCCCGAATTCGCCCCGCCGTATGAGTTCCTCAACGAAGAGGGCATGCAACAGTCGGTCGGCATCTTCGGGTCGCCCGAGGAGCAGCAGCTGCACTGGGAAAATTGCCGGCGGGGCATCGTTCCGGACAACCCGTCGATGGGCATGCAGATCCCGTCGGTGCACGACCCGGGCATGGCGCCGCCCGGCAAGCACGCCGCGAGCGCGTTCGCCTACGCCTTTCCGGTCGAAGTCGACCGTGAGCAGCATGGGCACCTCAAAAATGATATGGCGCAACGGGTTATCGACAAGATCGCCAGGTTCGCGCCGAACTTCAAGGACATCGTGATACGCCACATCACGTTCGCGCCCTACCACATGAACACCATGTTCGGCGCGCCCGACGGCGACTTCTGCCACGGGCTCCTGCACCCAGACCTGATGGGCCCCAACCGGCCCGGTCCCAAAGGCTTCCTCGATTCACCTATCCCGATCGTCGGCCTCTACCTCGGTGGCGCCGGCTGCCATGGCGGACCGGGTATCACCTTCACCCCCGGGTACAACGCCGGCTATCAGGTGCTCGCCGACGCGTCCTAACCCGGACGGATCAACCGCCGAACGCGCCGACCAGCTGCGCCTGCGCCGTCGCGGCGCCGGCAATCGTCTGCTCGGCCTGCACTCCGGCCAGGCCGCCGGGCAGCTGGTAATCATTGGGAAGCTGATAGAGAGTGAACCGGTAATGATGTATGCCGGTTCCCGCCGGCGGACAGGGGCCCTGATACGCGGGCCGGCCGGCCGTGTTCGGCAGAGTCGTTGCGCCGGCCGGAGTCTGACCCTCGGCCGTGCTGCCGGATCCGGGCGCGATCCCGACCACCAGCCAGTGGACGTACAACCCGGCCGGGGCGTCGGGGTCGTCGACGATGAGTGCCGCGCCCAACGGGGCCGACCAAGCCAACGGCGGTGCGATGTCGGCGCCTTTGCAGGTGTACTGCACCGGAATCGGCGCGCCGTCGGCGAATGCCGGGCTGCTGATCGTCAACGGGCCGCCGGCGGGCGCGTCGGGCGCCGTCCGCCCGAGGGTCGTGACCTTCGGTGCCGAAGACGATGTCATGGGGCTATCACCGTGTCCGCCGCAGCCGGCCAACGACCCCAGCAGCGCCGCCCCGCCCATGAGCGCCGCGATTCGGCGAAACGCCAGCGTCGAGTCCATGAAGACAGTCTGACCCGGGCAGGCGCGCTGCGGAAGCTTGCGTTTCCCCGCGGTCAATCCGATCACTTACCGCGCTTCTCGACTTCCAGCACCCGCCTGCGCAATCCGTCGGTGGCCGTGTCCATCAGGCTTTTCGCGCCCTTCTTAACCAGGAATCCGGGAACGGGCATGAGGAGGTCGACGGTGAGGTCGAAGCGGACCCGGGTGGCGTCCCCGTCGGGCGTCAACGTGTATCGCCCCTCCTGAGCGCGTTGCTGTTTGGAGCTGACCAGGGTCCACCCGACTCCGTCGTCGTGGACGGTGTACGCGAGCTCCTGTTCGTCGCTGACGCCGACGAGTTTGACCACCTGCTTGGACCTGGTCGGGTGGTTCTGGTCGTCGCGCTCGAGCACTTCGACCTTTTTGTGCGCCGACGACCATTCGGTCAAGGACTCGAGGTCGAACAACACTTCCAGGATTTCGTCGGGCGTCGCTTCGATGACGACCTCGCGGGAATCGGTGATAGCCATGTCGAGGAGATAGCCGCTGCGGTGACGCTCGAAACCGACCGCGTCGGCCCCTGGAAGCAAGCCGGGGCTACCTTCCTGGGTGTGCATCTCGCCTGGGAACGGCTGACCAGCAGCGTGCATCGCTGCCGGCTCCCGTTCTGCGATGTCACCGTCGGTCTGGTGCGCGGTCGCACCGCAGCGTTGCTCGTCGATACCGGTACCACCCTCGCTGAAGCGGCCGCGATCGATGCCGATGTCCGGCTGCTTGCCGGGCGTCCGGTGAGCCATATCGTCTTGACACACAAGCACTTCGACCATGTCTTGGGCTCGTCGGTATTTGGCGGGGCGCAGATCTATTGCGCGCCCGAGGTGGTCGGGTACCTCACCGCGGCGACGGATCAGATCCGGGTGGACGCGCTGCGTTATGGCGCCGACATCACCGAGGTGGACGCGGCGATCGCCGCCTTGCGGCCGCCGCACCACGGGATCTACGACGCCGCGGTCGACCTGGGGGACCGGACGGTGACGATCAGTTACCTCGGCCGCGGCCACACCACCTCGGACCTGGTGGTGGTCGCGCCGGCGACCAATGACCGCGAACGGGTGGTGGTGTTCACCGGTGACCTGGTCGAGGAGTCCGCCGCCCCTGCGATCGACGCCGATTCCGACGTCGCGGCCTGGCCGGCGACCCTCGACCGGTTGCTGGCGGTCGGCGGACCCGACGCGGCCTACGTCCCGGGCCACGGCAAGGTCGTCGACGCGGGATTCGTCCGTCGTCAGCGCGACTGGCTGAGCGGGCAAGCGGCCGCCCCGTAATCACTACCATATCGAAATACCGTGTGCCCCAAGGCATTTACAATCCCTTTGGCTCAGTCTTTCGGCTCCTGAGTGAACTGCCCTTCGCGGGGATAGACTCACGTTCAGTGGAGTCGTGCCGGAGAGGGGCGTAAGACATGGCGATCATCGACAAGGACACCCAAGTCCGGCCATCGTTTGACGACGAGGTCGCTGCCACGCAGCGATACTTCGACGATCCGCGCTTTGCTCGCATTACCCGCCTGTACACCGCCCGCCAGGTGGCAGAGCAGCGTGGCACCATACCCACGGACTACACGGTGGCACGAAACGCGGCGGCGGCGTTCTACGAACGGTTGCGCGAGCTGTTCGCCGAGAAGAAGAGCATCACGACGTTCGGCCCGTACTCGCCCGGCCAGGCGGTCGCGATGAAGCGCATGGGCATCGAGGGGATCTACCTGGGCGGTTGGGCAACCTCGGCCAAGGGGTCGACCACCGAAGATCCCGGTCCCGACCTTGCCAGCTACCCGCTGAGTCAGGTGCCCGACGACGCCGCGGTGCTGGTGCGCGCCCTGCTCACCGCCGACCGCAACCAGCAGTACCAGCGACTGCAGATGAGCGAACAGCAGCGCGCCACGGCTACCGCGTACGACTATCGTCCGTTCATCATCGCCGACGCGGACACCGGCCACGGCGGTGACCCGCACGTGCGCAACCTGATCCGGCGGTTCGTCGAGGTCGGCGTGCCCGGCTACCACATCGAGGACCAGCGCCCCGGCACCAAGAAGTGCGGCCATCAGGGCGGCAAGGTCTTGGTGCCGTCCGACGAACAAATCAAGCGCCTCAACGCCGCGCGCTTCCAGCTCGACATCATGCAGGTGCCGGGCATCATCGTCGCCCGCACCGACGCCGAGGCCGCCAACCTGCTGGACAGCCGCGCCGACGAGCGCGACCAGCCGTTCCTGCTCGGCGCCACCAACCTCAAGATTCCTTCGTACAAGTCCTGTTTCCTGGCGTTGGTGCGTCGCTTCTACGAGCTCGGGGTCAAGGACCTCAACGGTCACCTTCTCTACGCGCTGCCCGAAGGCGAGTACGCCGAGGCCGCCGCATGGCTTGAGCGCCAAGGGATCCAGGGCGTGATCTCCGACGCGGTCAACGCCTGGCGCGAGAACGGTCAACAATCGATCGACGACCTGTTCGACCAAGTCGAGTCGCGATTCGTGGCGGCCTGGGAGGACGACGCCGGCCTGATGACCTACGGCGAGGCCGTCGCCGACGTGCTCGCGTTCGCCGCCAGCGAAGGCGAACCGGCCGATATGAGCGCCGACGAATGGCGGGTTTTCGCGGCCGGTGCATCGCTGTACTCCGCCAAGGCAAAGGCGAAGGAGTTGGGCGTCGACCCTGGTTGGGACTGCGAACTATCGAAGACGCCCGAGGGCTACTACCAGATCCGCGGAGGCATCCCGTACGCCATCGCCAAATCACTGGCGGCCGCGCCGTTCGCCGACATCCTGTGGATGGAGACCAAGACCGCCGACCTGGACGATGCCCGGCAGTTCGCCGACGCGATCCACGCCCAGTTCCCCGACCAGATGCTGGCCTACAACCTGTCCCCGTCGTTCAACTGGGACACCACCGGCATGACCGACGAGCAGATGAAGGAGTTCCCCGAGGAACTGGGCAGGATGGGCTTCGTCTTCAACTTCATCACCTATGGCGGACACCAAATCGACGGCGTGGCCGCCGAGGAGTTCGCCACCTCGCTGCAACAGGATGGCATGCTGGCGCTGGCCCGCCTGCAGCGCAAGATGCGCCTGGTCGAATCTCCTTACCGCACACCGCAAACCCTGGCCGGTGGGCCGCGCAGCGACGCGGCGCTGACCGCCTCCTCGGGCCGCACCGCAACCACCAAGTCAATGGGTGAGGGCTCGACCCAGCACCAGCACCTGGTGCAGACCGAGGTGCCGAAGAAGCTGCTGGAGGAGTGGCTGACGATGTGGAGCGAAAATTACGACCTCGGGGAGAAACTGCGGGTGCAACTGCGGCCCCGCCGCGCCGGCTCGGACGTGCTCGAACTCGGCATCTACGGCAACGGCGACGAGCAGCTGGCCAATGTGGTCGTCGATCCGATCAAGGACCGGCACGGCCGCAGCATCCTTCAGGTGCGCGACCAGAACACCTTCGCCGAAAAGCTCCGGCAGAAGCGGCTGATGACCCTGATCCACCTCTGGCTGGTGCACCGCTTCAAGGCCGACGGGGTGATCTATGTGACGCCCACCGAGGACAACCTCTATCAGACCTCGAAGATGAAATCCCACGGCATCTTCAGCGAGGTCTACCAGGAGGTCGGCGAGATCATCGTCGCCGAGGTGAACCAGCCCCGCATCGCCGAACTGCTGAAGCCCGACCGGGTGGCGTTGCGCAAGCTGATCACCAAAGAGGGGTAGCCGCGGTTCGGCTGCGGCCCTGGTCACAGCCGTGCGCGGGCCGGCGAGACAGTGGTGCCTGACGTCTCATTAGTGAATTAAGGAATTTTCTAATTAACGAGTGTAGAAATTCCGCGTACGACGACCCGCCAATACAGATACGATTCTGTTCGCCGATGGTCCATAGGCCCGAGATGGGCCATCGGCTTTCAAAGACCCTTGTTGGTCAGATCAAGTTGGTGCCGATAAGCGCTTCGCCAGTGCAATTGTTCGGACGCCGCTTTCCCGCCCATGGCCCGTCGCACCCGTCTGATGGGCCACCTTCGTGCACCGCAATCTCGGGCCGGAAGTAGTTTGCGCGTCGGTCCCCCGGGGTAAGAAAAGGTGGGCGGCGCGATGTGGCGCACGCGAAGATTGGGGAATCTGATGGGATCTGGACCGAGGACGACGGTTGCCCTGTTCGGCGGCGCGGCCATGCTGGTACTGGCGGTCGGATGCGGCGGCGGTCACAAAGAAGGCCCGAGCAGCACGACCACCCCGACGACCACGCCATCGTCGAGCGTCGTGCCGTCCACGACACCCGGTGAAGGCGGCGGCGGCCCGAGCGGCGGCGGTGGACCGGGCGGCGGCGGTGGCGGCGTGCCCGGTGGCCCGACCGGCGGCGGCGGTCCCGGCGGCGGGGGCGGCGGCGTGCCCGGTGGCCCGTCCGGCGGCGGCGGTCCCGGCGGCGGTGGTGGCAGCATTCCCGGCGTTGGCGGTGGCAGCGGCGGTCCGGGCGGTGGCGGCGGTTGCGTCGGCAACGTCTGCGGCGGCTACCCGTGATCAGCCACTGTCGTTGCGCCTGTTTCTAGTTCGAAGCCCCAGACTTGTTTCCCTAGCCGGTGGGGCCATGGTTACCTGGCCCCGCCGGCTGATAACTGCTGGGTTTATTCTTCTGGCTTCTCGCAGCACGCTTTGAGTTATGGTTCGGGGGACTCGACTGCAAGGGGATCCCATGGCCAAGCTCAGGTTTGGATATTTCATCGCCCCATTCCACCGCGCGGGCACCAATCCGACGCTGGCCCTGCAGCGCGATCTCGAGTTCATCGAGCATCTCGACGCCCTCGGCTTTGACGAAGTCTGGATGGGCGAACACCACTCGGCCGGTAGCGAGATCATCAGCTCGCCGGAGATCTTCATCGCCGCCGCCGCCGAACGCGCAAAGCGAATCCGGTTCGGCACCGGGGTCATTTCGCTGTCGTATCACAACCCACTGTGGGTCGCCGACCGGCTGATGCTGCTGGACCATCTCACCCACGGCCGCATCATCGGCGGTGTCGGGCCGGGCTCGCTGCCCAGCGACTCGTCCATGATCGGGCTCACCCCCACCGACACGCGTGAGCTGCTGGAAACGAATCTCGACGTCGTCGTCCGGCTGCTGGCAGGCGAGACGGTGAGCGCCAAAACAGCCACCCACCAGCTGTTCGACGCCAGGTTGCAGCTTGCCCCCTACTCCGACGGCGGGATCCCGCTGTCCGTCGCCGCGGTCGCGTCGCCGACGGGCGCGCGGCTGGCCGGCAAACATGGCATCGGCCTTTTGTCCATCGGGGCGACCCTGACCGTCGAGGGCTTCAACGCGCTCTCCTACCACTGGGACATCGTCGAGGAGCGCGCGGCGACCTTCGGCACGCAGGTCGACCGCAGGAACTGGAGCCTGGTCGGTTTGTTCCATCTCGCCGAGACCGAAAAACAAGCCCGCGAAGAGGTCAAATTCGGCATCGAGCCGTGGTTCCGGTACTTCCAGAAGGTGGCCGCGTTCCCCCAGATGACAATGCCGGGAGAACAGCTCGACGAGATGATCGACGTGATCAACGACAACGGCGCAGGTGTCATCGGCACGCCGGAGCGGGCGCGGGAACAGGTACAGCGGCTGTGGGACCAGTCCGGCGGATTCGGTTGCATGCTGCAGATGGGTCACGAGTGGGCTAACCCGGCCGCAACGAAGCGATCCGCCGAATTGTTCGCCGCCGAGGTGATGCCGCACTTCCAGGGCCAGGCGCAGCCGACGCTGGACGCCGCCGCGCGCGCCGGCCAAGCTCGGGAGAGCCTCGCGCAGTCGCAGTTGGATGCCGTCGCGCACATGACCAAGAAATATCAGGACGAGGTCGGCTCCAAGTAACGGCTCAGATGCCGAGCCACCGCGTGAATGTGCTTCGCAGACTGCGTATTTCGCCGGAATCGGGTAGCGTCCCCGTATGGTCCCCACGCGACGTAAATATCCGGGCGTACCAAGATCGAAGCCTCGGTAGGCGCGCTCAAAACGCTGGGCTATCGCCCGCCGTTCGACTCGCGTTCGGCCGCCTTGACCAGCCGGCCCGCGAAGAATCGGACCGCCCCGCCCATGGCGGCACGCATCACCGGACCCGTTCCGCGGACACCTTCGGTGAATGAACCGGTCCAGCGGATGTCGGTGCCGCCCGCCGCATTCGGCGTGAAGACCACTTCACCGGTGTAGTCCTTGGCCGGGCTCGGCGGTCCCACCAGTTTGTACGCGTGGCGACGGTCCGGCTCGTACTCGACGGTCTCCTCCTGCACGAAGACCGGCCACATGCCCACCTTGCGGATGGCCCCAATCCCGCCCGGTGCCGGATCACCCTGGCGCGCCCAACTCGAGCGCAAAACGATCGGCTTGGCCCACTGCGACCAGTTGGCACCGTCAGCGACGAGCCGAAACAGCGTCGCGGCGGGCGCGCTGCTGGTACGGGTGATTTCGAAGGAGAACTTCCGGCCCGGCATGACAACTCCTGGTGGTAGCAACGCAACGGCCCTGGACGCCGCTCGCCGGTAGGCTACCGCCCACGTCGGGCGCCCGCCGGATCGGGTTGATCGGTGCTGCGGGCACGCACCCTGCGGCCCGGGCGCTTCGCCCTCGCCGACCGACGACGAGCGTCAACCGGAATCGGCGAATGCGACCGCAGCTCTTGCCGTTTGCCAATTCACCGGCACCCGGAGCGCTGGATCGGCTTGCTTAGACTTGCACCCATGGATCACGGTTCCCGGCACGACGCCGTCGGCATCCCCGGCCTGCTCCGAATCGAGGATTGCCTGGACGCCGAGGGCGGTGTCGCGCTGCCGCCCGGTGTCAACCTGATATCGCTCATCGACCGCAACATCGCGAACGTCGGCGACGCCGTGGCCTATCGCTACCTCGACTACAGCGGCCCGGGGGAGGGCAATGCCGAAGAGGTGACCTGGACCCAGCTCGGCGTCCGGCTGGAAGCCATCGGCGCGCGGATCCAACAAATCGCGAGTCGCGGTGAGCGCGTTGCGGTCCTCGCGCCGCAGGGCATCGACTACGTCGCCGGGTTCTATGCGGCGGTCAAGGCTGGAACCATCGCGGTCCCGCTGTTCGCCCCGGAATTGCCCGGGCATGCCGAACGCCTCGATACCGCGTTGCGCGATTCGGAGCCCACGGCCCTCCTCACGACCACCGCCGCACACGATGCGGTCGAGAGTTTCTTGGCCGGCCACCCGCACCTGGGCCGGCCGCAGGTGATCGCCGTCGACCAGATTCCCGACTCGGCGGGGGAGTCGTTCGCGCCGACCGAGCTCGGCATGGACGAGGTATCACACCTGCAGTACACCTCGGGCTCCACCCGCCCGCCCGTCGGCGTCGAGATCACCCACCGCGCAGTCGGCACCAACCTGGTGCAGATGATTCTGTCGATCGACCTGCTGGACCGAAACACCCACGGCGTCAGCTGGTTGCCGCTCTACCACGACATGGGTTTGTCGATGATCGGCTTTCCGGCGGTCTACGGTGGCCACTCCACACTCATGTCTCCCGCCGCGTTCGTGCGTCGGCCGCTGCGGTGGATCCAGGCCCTGTCCGACGGGTCGCGGCGGGGCAACGTCGTCACCGCGGCGCCGAATTTCGCGTACGAGTGGGCCGCGCAGCGCGGCCTGCCCGCCGGCGGCGAGGACATCGATCTGCGCAACGTGGTGATGATCATCGGCTCCGAACCGGTCAGCATCGAGGCGATCAGGACCTTCAACAAGGCTTTCGCGCCGTACGGGCTGCCCCGCACCGCGTTCAAACCGTCCTACGGCATCGCCGAAGGAACGTTGCTCGTCGCGACCATCGCCCCTGAGGCCGAAGCGACGGCGGTGTATTTCGACCGGGAACAGCTGGGTGCCGGTCGCGCAGTGCGGGTTCCCGCGGACGCTCCCAACGCCGTCGCTCAGGTGTCATGCGGCCAGGTGGCACGCAGCGCATGGGCGGTCATCGTCAACCCCGGCAGCGCAGCCGAATTACCAGATGGCCAGGTGGGCGAAATCTGGTTGCAGGGCAACAACATTGGCCGCGGATACTGGGGACTGCCCGAGGCGACCCGGCTGGCGTTCGGCGCCAGGCTGCAATCCCGACTCCCCGACGGCAGCCACGCACGGGGCGCCGACCTCCAACGCTCGTGGCTGCGCAGCGGCGACCTGGGCGTGTACCTCGACGGTGAGCTGTACGTGACGGGCCGGATGGCGGACCTTGTGACGATCGACGGCCGCAACCACTATCCGCAGGACATCGAGGCCACCGTTGCGGAAGCGTCGCCGATGGTTCGGCGCGGATACGTGACGGCGTTTTCCGTGCCGGCCGAGGGGAACCCGGGCGCCGATGAACTCGTCGTCGTCGCCGAACGTGCCGCGGGCACCAGCCGCGAGGATCCGCGGCCGGCGATCGAGGCGATCTACGAAGCGGTATCGCGGCGACACGGTCTGACCGTATCGGACGCGCGTCTGCTGCCCGCCGGTGCCATCCCGCGGACCACCAGCGGCAAGCTCGCCCGTCGGGCATGCCGCGCCGACTACCTCGGCGGCGACCTGGGCGCCCACTGACCGGGCCGAACGGAACGTCCAAACGACCCTGCGTACGGACGTGGCTGGCTAGTCTCCACTGGGAGGCGCGGGATGGTTCTCAAGATGAGGGTGTCGCCGGATTTGATCGACGGCGACGTGGATGCCGGTTACGGCAAGGTGGCCGACGCTTTCCGCGCGACCCTTGGCGACGGCGCGGAAGTCGGCGCTGCCGTCGCCGTCTACCGCGACGGTGTCAAGGTGGTCGACCTGTGGGGCGGATACCGGAATGGATTGACCAAGGATCCATGGCAGCCCGACACCATGGTGAACATGTTCTCCACGACCAAAGGCGTCGCCGCCCTGGTCGTAGCGGTGGCGGTGTCCCGCGGACTCATCTCCTATGACGCCAAGGTCGCCGAGTACTGGCCGGAATTCGCCCAATCGGGAAAGGCGGATGTCACGGTCCGCCAACTGCTGGGGCATCAGGCCGGTCTGTGTGCGCTCACACCGAAGCCGACACTGGCCGACGTGGCCGACCCGGAGCGGCTGTCGCCCATCCTGGCCGCCCAGGAGCCGGCGTGGCGACCGGGCACTCGACACGGGTACCACGCGATCACGCTCGGCTGGTATGAATCCGAGTTGATCCGCCGCACCGACCCGGCCGCCCGCACCCTGGGGCAATTTCTGGCCGACGAAATCGTCGCGCCGTCAGGACTCGACCTCCATATCGGCCTGCCCGATTCGGTCGACCGCAGGCGAGTCGCGCACGTGCACAATTGGGTGCGCGCGGAAACGCTGCTGCATCTGGGCGTGATGCCCCCGGGGTTCGTCGGCGCCTCGCTCAACCCGGTAGGCCTGACGGCACGCACCATCGCGGTCCCACGCGGCGTCAACCCGTTCAACGGCGACTACAACCGCGACGACGTCCGGGCGGTCGAGATCCCGTCGGCCAACGGCATCGGAACCGCCAGGTCGGTGGCGCGTATGTACGGCAGCGCCGCCGCCGGAGGTGCCGAGCTGGGTCTGAGCGCCGGCACGCTCGAGGCCCTGGCGGCGCCGGCGACCCCGCCGACTCAGGGCGTTCGCGACAAGGTGATGCACATCGACGTGGCGTATTCGCTCGGCTTTTGTAAGCCGTTGCCGCACTTCACCTTCGGATCGTCGGACCAGGCCTTCGGCACCCCCGGCTTCGGCGGGTCCTTCGGATGCGCGGACCCCGATACCGGAATCGGCTTCAGCTACGTCATGAACCGGCTCGGGTTTCACCTGTGGAGTGACCCCCGCGAACTCGCGTTGCGGCAGGCGCTGTTTCGCGATGTGCTCGGGGTGCGCCCGCAGAGTTGACCGGCTCTTGGGCGCCGAGTGTGGGCCCTAAGTATGGGAATTCGCCGGAACTCGTCCATAGCGCCCGCACTCGTCGGCACCCGCCGTGAAGGTGGCATCCTGGCCATGTGGGCTTGATATTCCGGTTGGCGGAGCTGCTGATCGTCATCCTGCCGCTGACGGGTGCGATCGTTGCCGCGGTACGCGGTTTCGGCGCCTATCGGCGGCGCGCCGACGAACGGCCGCGAGAATTCGACCGGACACCCATGCCCGACGCGGCCGCCCCCGCCGCCGCTGACAACCACGCGGCCCGGTGGCGCGCGATCCGGCGCGTTCTCGACGAGCACAACCGCACCGATGAGCGATGGCTCGAGTACGAACTCGACGTCGCCAAGCTGCTGGACTTTCCGCTGATGACCGACATGCGCGATGCGCTGACGATCGCGTTCCACAGAGCCAAGCCCCGCGCCGAGTTCCTGCGCCCCGTCAAGGCCGAGGATCTCCTCGACGACCGGGAAGCCGCCGCCCAATACATGGCCGCCGTCGAGGATTACGCGACCGCGTTCAATGCCGCGGAGGCCGAGGCGATACGCCGACGCCGCAACGACTTTTCCCGGGCGGATCAGCAACGGATTGTGCGCGCGCAGAGCCTGTTGCGGGTGGCGGCCGATCCTGCCGCGGCCGCGCACGAACGCCAGCGTGCCTACGAGGTGGCTCGCAACGAACTCGACGGCCTCTTGGTGCTGCCCTCGAGTACCCAGGCGAACATCGAGCGCGGGATCTCCGGCGAGATCGAGCGGTGAGTGCGCGTTATGGGCAGCTGTATCCGCCGTCGATGACGATGTCCGAACCGGTCATGTAGCTGGACGCCTCGCTGGCCAGATACAGGTACAGGCCGGTGAGTTCCTCCGGCCGGCCGATGCGGCCGAGCGGAATCTTGGGCTCCCACTGGCGGTGATACTCCTCGAGGGGCTCGACCAGTTCGGTGAGGATGTAGCCGGGGCTGACGCTGTTGACCCGAATCCGGTGCGGCGCGAATTCGACGGCCATCGCCTTGGTCAGGTGGATGGCGGCCGCCTTGGAGGCGCAGTAGTGGCCAACCTGCTGCGGGACATTGATGATGTGGCCCGACATCGAGGCGGTGGTGATGATGGCGCCCCCGTGTCCCTGCCGGACCATCGCCCGGGCGGCCGCCTGAGCGGTGAGAAAGACGCCGGTCACGTTGGTGTCCTGGATGCGTTGGAACTCTTCCGGCGACATCTCCAGCATCGGGGTGACCGCGATGATGCCGGCGTTGCAGACCGCGACGTCGATGCCACCCAGCTCCGCGACCACTCGGTCCACCATGCTGTTCACCTGGTCCGGTTGCGTCACGTCGCAACGGATCGGCACGACCTCGCCGTGGAAATCACTGCTATCTGCGGCGAGCTCGCCGGCGATGTGGCGCAAGGCTTCGAAATTCCGAGCGGCAATGGCCACATGGGCGCCGGCTTGCACGTATGCCTGCGCCACTTTCTTGCCGATACCGCTGGACGCCCCGGTCACCAATGCCCGCTTGCCGCGCAACGCGAACATGTCCAACACGTTCATTCGACAACCCTATTCGCAACGACCGACCAGAAACCGAAACACGTTCTAGTGTGTCCGCTATGGGCAATTTCACCAGGGCAGAAATCGATAGTGCCGTCGAGAACTACACCAGGGTCGTCGAAGGATGCAGCGCGTCGGGCGACTGGCGACCCTTCGCGGATCTGTTCACCGAGGACGTCGTCTACACCGAACATCACTACGGTGTCTTCCACGGGCGCGAGGCGGTCCGGGACTGGATCGTCGCGGTGATGGCGCCGTTTCCGCACATGCGCTTTCCCAACGACTGGGTTGCCCACGACGAAGACAACGACGCCGTCGTCGTCATGATCAAGAACCTGCTGGACCACCCGACCGATCCCCACGGTGAACCGTTTTGGTTCCCGAACTGGACGCGGCTGGTGTACGCCGGTGAGGGCCTGTTCTCCAGCGAGGAAGACATCTACAACCCCGACCGTGACGCGCCCCGCGTGGTCGCGGCCTGGATGCAGGCCGGCGGACAGCTCGCCACGACCGAGATCCTGGCGCCCCAGGCGTAAGCCTCTCCGCCGACCGTGCAATCTGCGACGCTTCACCGGCGTGGCGCGTCGCGAATTGCACGCTCGGCATTGGCCTTAGCGCGCGACCAACATCCGCCTGCGCCGCCGCTTCCGGACCTTACCCAGCGCCTGCTCCCAGGCCAGCATGGTCGTGGCCTTCACGTTGGCGGGCTTGACGCTGTCCTTGGATAGCAGCGCGGTGGCCGCGGCCTTCGTGGTCGCCGACGCCTTGGACATGTGGCCCGAGTCGAACGGTGGTTGCGGGTCGTATTCGAGTGCGAGCTGGATTGCCTTGGCGCGGCTTTCGCCACCGATCTGTCCTGCCAACCACAGCGCGAGGTCGAGACCGGCGGACACGCCGGCGCTGGTGACGATGTCGTCCTGATGCACGATTCGTTCGTCGGTTACGGGGACAGCGCCGAACGCCTTCAGCGCGGGAATGGTCAGCCAGTGCGACGTCGCGCGCCGGCCGTCGAGCAGGCCCGCGGCCGCCAAAATCACCGAGCCGGAACACACCGACGCCGTCCAGCTCGCGGTGTGGTGCGCGCGGCGCAGCCAGTCGAGCAGCGCGTCGTCGCGCGCATGAACCGGGGTCGACGGGCCACCGGGGACGAGAACCACGTCGGGAGAAGGTGTTTCGGCCAGCGAGTGGGTGGCGCCGATGACCAGCACGCCGGAATCGGCGGTGATCGGCCCGGCTTCGTGCCAGACGAACCGCACCTCGGCGCCCGGTAGGTTGCGCAGCACCTCATAGGGACCGATCATGTCCAGCGCGGTGAATCCTGGATAGGCCACGATTGCGATTTGGGTCATCGGAGACATTGGAGCCGTCCTTCCTTTTCCGTTTAAGCGAATGCCTTGCGGTACTGGTCGGGCGAAATCCCAACGCGGCGAAGGAAATTGCGGCGCATCGTTTCCGCGGTACCGAAGCCGCATCGGTTGGCGATCGCGACAACGGTGTCGTCGGTCTCCTCCAACTGGCGGCGCGCGGCTTCGGTGCGAATGCGCTCGACGTATTGGCCGGGCGCCTCACCGATTTCGGCGGTGAACACCCGGGTGAAGTGGCGCGGGCTCATGGCGGCCCGGCGGGCCAGATCGTCGACGGTGTGCGGACGACCCGGTTCGGTCTCGATGGTCTCTTGCACCTCGCGGATCGAGTCCCGTTTGGCGCGTGGCATCCACACCGGCGCCGCGAACTGCGACTGCCCGCCGGGGCGGCGCAGATACAGCACGAGCCAGCGAGCAACCGTCTGCGCGACCTCGGTGCCGTGGTCCTCCTCGATCAGCGCGAGCGCGAGGTCGATGCCCGCGGTGACTCCCGCGGCGGTCCATACGGTGTCCGAGGTTCGGACGAAGATCGGGTCGGCGTCGACGTCGATGGTGGGAAACTCATTCGCCAGGCGTTCGGCGAACGCCCAGTGCGTGGTCACGCGCTGCCCGTCCAGTAGCCCCGCCTGGGCCGCGAGAAACGCGCCGGTGCACACCGTCACCAGGCGGCGGGCGTGCCCGGCGACGGCCTTGACCCAGGCGACGAGCTCCGCATCGGACCGCGCCGCGTCGATGCCGGCCCCGCCGGGCAGCACGACCGTGTCGATCGGGTCGCCCGGATCCGGCAACGGCGTCGCCACGAAAGCCAGTCCGGTGGCCGTCGCCACCGGCTGGCCGTCGACCGAGGCCACGGCGACGTCGTAGCCGCCGCCCGTCAACAACGATGCGGCGGTGAACACGTCGTGCGGCCCCACCACATCGAGCGCCTGCACGCCCGGATACCCGACGATCACCACCTTGCGAGGCATGATCCCAGTGTTGGACACGCCGGGCGTGGCGTCTATGCCATGCACCCCACCAATTAAGACATGCGGACCTGACCCCGGCCTGTCGCATCGGGCTTGGCAGACTGTGGCCATGGCACAGATAACCTTGCATGGAAACCCGATCAACACCGTCGGCGAGCTTCCTTCCGTCGGATCCCCGGCCCCGGCCTTCAACCTGGTCGGCACGGACCTGGGGGCGGTCGGCAACGACCAGTTCAGCGGTAAGCCCGTCGTGCTGAACATCTTTCCGTCCATCGACACACCGGTGTGCGCCACGAGCGTGCGAACGTTCAACGAGCGCGCGGCCGCAAGTGGCGCGTCGGTGCTGTGCGTGTCGAATGACTTGCCGTTCGCGCAGGCGCGGTTCTGCGGCGCCGAGGGCATCGAGAACGTCAAGACGGGGTCGGCGTTCCGGGACAGCTTCGGGCAGAGCTACGGCGTCAGCATCGTCGACGGCCCGATGGCCGGGCTGCTTGCCCGCGCCGTGGTGGTGGTCGGCGCCGACGGCAAGGTCGCATACACGGAATTAGTGCCCGAGATCGCGCAGGAGCCTGACTACGACGCGGCGCTGGCCGCGGTGGGCTGACCCGGCGGGACGTGACTACCACCGGCCCAGCCGGTCGGCAGAGGTGGTCAACGCCTCGCGGCAGCCTTTCCACATCTGCTCGATGATGTCGGCGGCCGGGGGCAGGTCGTGGATGCGGCCGGCCACCTGACCGGTGTTGGCGACGCTGGCGTCCAGGTCGCCTTCGAAGTAGAGCCGCTGTACGCGTTGCAGTGCCGCGGCGCCCTCCCCGGCGGACGTCGCGGTTTCCAGCCTCTCAGCGGCGGGCGTGCGGATGACGCGCATCATTCGCTTGCCGTCGAGGGGGAGCAGGACGGTGGCGGTCTCGTCGGCCTCGACGACCGCCTGCTTGAGGTTGCCGTGCACCGGGGAGTCCGCCGAGGCGAGTAGCCGCGTGCCCATCTGCACGGCTTCGGCGCCGAGCACGAAGGCGGCCGCCATGGATCGGGCGTCGCAGATCCCGCCGGCGGCCACGATCGGCACGTCGACGTGGGCCGCCACCAAGGGCAGCAGCACCATCGTGGAGGCCCCGAACCGGTTCTTGAAGCCGCCACCCTCGACGCCTTCGACCACGAGGCCGTCCACACCGGCGTCGACGGCTTTCTTCGCCGCGGCCAGGGTGCCCACCACGTGGAAGACCGTGATGTCCGCGTCATGCAGCCGATCGGTGAACAGTGATGGGTCCCCGGCCGAGGTGGTCACGAACCGAATGTCGTTGGCGACAAGCAATTCCAGCATCGCGGGATCGCGGTTGAACAGCAGCGCGATGTTGGCGCCCACGGCACCGTCGGTCAGGTCGCGCACGCGCCGCAAGTCGGCTCGACCCTGATCCGAGGTGGTCTCGATGATCCCCAGGGCGCCGGCGTTCGACACCGCGGCGGCCAGCTGGGCGCCGGCGATGTAGGTCATCGGCGCCTGAATGATCGGGATGTCGATGTGCGCGAGTGTGCAGACCCGGTTGGGGGCGGGGCTTCCGCTGCCGGCGGTCATCGGGCCCGCGGATCGACCACGTCGCGAAAGCTCTCCGACCGATGCACCGAGGCACCCAGACTTCGCACTCGTTCGGTCAGTGTTCTGTCGGATGTCACCACGCGAATGTCGTGCGGGTGGGCGTCGGCCTGAACTAGCCGGACGATCTCGTCGTCGGCCGAATTCGCGGCGGCCCTGGGCGCGTGGGCTATTTCGATCACCGACGATGTGACGGCGGTCGACGGAGGTCGCTCAAACACCACGGTCACCGTCTCTCCTCGATCTGACGCCCATCGGTCCAGCCTCTCTACCAACGTGACCATGGCACCGTTGCGATCCTTCCACCAACCGTCGGGACGGCTCCCGATCACGTTCATGCCGTCGACAATCCAGCGCACAACCCACACCGTAAAGCGACCCGGCGCGACACGCGATTCTCGGTCGTCGAGCGTCGACGGGTTGATACGGTCACCGATGTCAGTTTCCGCTACGGATGCCGACGCACCCAATGACGGGAGTGGGCCGATGACGTCGATCGCCGACACGGATGACCGGCTCGTTTCGCTGGCGCGCGGTATGCGCGAACTCGTGGCCGCCCAGGCCGCCGAATCCGAACAGATGCGCACATTGAGCCCGGCGATCGTCGATGAGATGTGGGCCAGCGGGCTGATGTCCGCGTTCAACCCGGCCGCGGCGGGCGGTCTCGAGCCGTCGTTCACCGAGATGATCGAGACCTGGATCGAAATGGCTTGGCAAGACGGCTCATTCGGCTGGGTGGGCATCGCCAACCTGCCGTCGTCCTTCGCCGCCGCGGCGTACTTGCCGGACGACGGGTTCGTCGAGGTGTTCACCGCCCACGACAACCGCGTCACCATGGGCGGCCAGTTCTTTCCCAACGGCCAGGGAGTCGCCGTCGACGGCGGTTACCGCGTCACCGGAGCGTGGAACTTCGGTTCGGGCATCGGTCACTCGCAATACATCGCGGCCGGATTCCTGCCGATGGACGACGGCGAGATGCGCTGGATCAGTGAGGGTTTCCCCGAGATGCGGGTCGCCGTCATTCCCCGGTCCGAGATCAGCTTCGACGACGGCTGGTATGTCCAAGGCCTCAAGGGCACCGGTTCCTACGACTACAGCGCCACCGAGGTGTTCGTCCCCGCACGCCGCACGTTCGAACTGTTCGTGCGTCAGCCATATCGCGGGACGTCGCCGGCCACCCGGATGGGGCTGATGCCCGTCACCGCTGCCGGGCACGCGTCGTGGGCGCTCGGTGTCGCCAAGAGCATGCTCGACGACGTGCAGGAGCTGGCGGCGGCGAAATTCCGGATGAGCGACATGGCGTCGCTGGCCAGCCGCCCGACCTTCCAGAAGGGGTTGGCGCATCACCGCGCGGCGTGGCGTGCGGCCCGTCTGCTGGTGCTCGACGCATTCACCACCGCCGAAGCGGCGGTGGCGGCGGGGGAGGAGCTGACACCGGCCCTGCGCGCCGACATGCGGGTCGCCGCCGTCTTCGCCACCGATACCGCCCGAGCCTGCGCCGAGTGGGCCCACCTGGTCGCCGGGACCAGCTCGATCCGCGAGGGCACACGCCTGGAGCGCGCGTTCCGTGACATCTACACCGGCACCCAGCACGCGTTCATCAGTGAGAAGGTGGCCATCGACGCCGCCCAGATATGGCTGGGCATCATCGAAGACCAGCCCGGATTGTGAGGCACCGGGGCGGGCGGTGTCCTCCGGCATCCGGGGCCGGCGGACGTTGACGGATTGACTGACGGCCACTCAGGTCCTCGCTACGATTGCGCCCATGCGCGGCTCCAAAATCCTGATCACCGGTCCGACCGGTCAAATCGCCACCCCCATCGCCCGGGCGCTTGCGGCCGACAACGAAGTATGGGGAATCGCCCGCTTCACCGTACCCGCCGCGCGAGAAGGCCTCGAAGCGGCCGGAATTCGTTGCGAGACGGTGAATTTAGCGTCCGGCGACTTCGGCGGGCTGCCGAAGGATTTCGAATACGTCCTCAACTTGGCGGTGGCCAAGAGCGGGAGCTGGGACAAGGACCTGGCCGCGAACGCGGAGTCGGTCGGTCTGCTCATGGCCCACTGCCGCGACGCGAAGGCCTTCCTGCATTGTTCGTCGGCCGCCGTCTACGACCCGCCCGGCGACGACCCCCGCAGCGAGCGATCCGCCCTGGGCGACAACCACAAGCCGCTGTTCCCCACCTATTCCATCTCCAAGATCGCCGGGGAAGTGGTCGCCCGTTCGGTGGCGCGCGTGCTCGGGCTGCCCACCACGATCGCTCGGCTCAACGTCCCCTACGGCGACAACGGCGGGTGGCCGTTCTACCACATGGAGATGATGCTGGGCGGCATCCCGATCCCCGTCCCGCCCGGTGAACCGGCCCGCTACAACCCGATTCACGAGGACGACATCATCGCCACCATCCCCAAGCTGCTGGAGGTCGCGTCGGTCCCGGCGACCACGGTCAACTGGTGCGGTGACCAGACCGTCAGCCTGCAGGAGTGGTGTGGCTACCTCGGCTCACTCGTCGGCAAAGAGCCGATCTTCGAGGCGAGCGAACAGGCGCTGCGCGGCAACCCGACCACGATCGACCGGATGCACGAGCTCATCGGCGGCACCGCGGTGGACTGGCGGGAAGGGATGCGCCGCATGGCGGCCAAGTTCCACCCCGAACTCGTGGCATAGGCGCAGCCAGCGTCGACTCGTTGGTGCGATTCCTCGCGGTAGTCCCCGACAACTCGACGTTCGGCGGCAGATCACCGGCCGCTTGACCAGCCGTGCGCACAATGCTAAGCAAGTGCTCAGCACTGAGCGTATTCGACGCTGGGGCGCCACGGTTGGCATGACGAAAGGGATCAGATGACGGTGCAGGCGGTATTGGACGACATTCGCAAGCGCCCCGGAACGGGGGACGTCATCACGGTCATCGACCCCGCGACCGAGGAGACGATCACCGAATTCACCGACTGCGGGCAAGAAGCCGTCGACGAGGCCGCCGCGCGGGCGAAGGCAACGTTCGAGTCGGGCGTCTGGTCCGAGCTTCCGGGACGCGAGCGGGCCAAGATCTTGTGGCGGATCGGGGAGTTGATCGACGAACACGCCGAAGAGTTCGCCCAACTCGACTCGCTCAACACCGGCATGCCCCTGATGCAGGCGCAGTTACAGATGTCGACCTGTTCGGAGTTCTTCCGCTACTACGCCGGTTGGTGTTCGAAGATCAACGGCGTCGCCTACGACGTGAAGACCGATGGCATCGCGACCGACAACTACGTCAACATGCACGCCTACACGCTCAAAGAGCCATACAGCGTGGTGGGCCTGATCTTCCCGTGGAACGGCCCGATCTTCAACGCCAGCGCGAAGCTTGCGCCGGCTCTGGCCGCGGGCGGCGGCCTGCTCGTCAAGCCGGCCGAGGAGACGCCGCTGTCGGCGCTGCTGTTGGACAGGCTCATCCACGAGGCCGGTGTGCCCGAGGGCGTCGTCAATTTGCTGACCGGCTACGGCCACACCGCGGGCGCCGCGATCACGGCGCACCCCGATGTGCAGAAGGTCGCCTTCACCGGCTCGACCGAGGTTGGCAAGGAGATCGTGCGCGCCTCGGCTGACAACCTGAAGAAGGTCACGCTCGAACTCGGCGGAAAGTCGCCGGTGCTGATCTTCGACGACGCCAACCTGGACAACGCCATCATGATGGCGTCGCTCGGCATCTTCGTGCACTCCGGTCAGGGCTGCGTGTGCGGGTCGCGCATCTTCGCCCAGCGCGGCGTCTACGACCGGGTCGTGGAAGGCATTGCGATGATGGCGAATTCGTTCAAGCTGGGCGCCCCCAGCGAGGAGGGCTGCGTCAGTGGCCCGCTGATCAGCCAGAAGCAGCTATCCCGCGTCATGGGATTCATCGACGAAGGCAAGAAGGACGGCGTGGAAGTGGTCACCGGCGGCCACCGCCTGGACCGCAAGGGCTACTTCGTCCACCCGACAGTCCTCACCAACGTCGACACGAGCATGCGGCTGTACCAGCAGGAGATCTTCGGGCCGGTGGTCAGCATCCTGCCGTTCGACGACGAAGACGAGGCCGTCGCGATGGCCAACGACACCACCTACGGCCTGGCGGCCACCGCCTGGACGGAGAACCTCGGCCGGGCCCACCGGATCATGAGGCGGCTGCAGGCCGGCAGTGTCCAGGTGAACTGCCAGTTGGTATTCGACCACGATGTGCCGTTCGGCGGCTACAAACAGTCCGGCTGGGGTCACGAGTTCGGTAAAGAAGGCCTGGAGATTTACCTGAAGACGAAGTCGGTCTGGGCCCAGCTCTAAACCCTGAGCACGCCAACACGCTGGCTACCCCTGCCTCGGTCCGGATGGCAAGGGTCGGGTGGCACCGTTGTCGGGGAGTGAGCTCACTTGCGGCACCGGAGCGCGGGTGGGTCAATGCAGATAGACGCCCGCGATCGCCGGGGGATCGCGTCTGCCGCTTGACTCGAAGGAGGGTCCCCATGATGAATCCGATCAGGCTCGCCGGGCAGGTCGCCGAATCGGTCCTGGCGGTGGGCGGCATCCGGGTGGGCACCGAGGAGCCGGAGTACACGCACCGCCGACTTACCGACACCGTCGAGATCCGCCGCTACGGTCCGCGGATCGCCGCCGAGACGGTTGTCGACGCCGACGAGGACCGCGCTCGCAACGAAGGGTTCCGGCGATTGGCGGGATACATCTTCGGCGGTAATCGGCGCGATCAATCGATCTCGATGACGGCACCGGTCAGCCAGCAGTCGAGCCGAGGCGGCGAGCGGATCGCGATGACCGCACCCGTCGCTCAATCCGCCGGTGCAGAGCGTGGCTGGGCGATCCGGTTTTTCATGCCCGCCAAGTGGACGATGGAGACCCTCCCCGCGCCCAACGATGACCGGGTCCGTCTCGTCACAGTGCCGCCCGCGACCGTGGCGGTGCTGCGATTCAGCGGTGACCGCAGCCCCAAGGCGGTCAGCGCCCGCACCGGCGAGCTGTTGACGATATTGCGGGACAAGGGGATTCAACCGACCGGCGATCCCGAGGCCTGGTTCTACGACCCACCGTGGACGGTGCCGATGCGGCGTCGTAACGAGATCACCGTCGCCGTCGATCCGGCGTCCGTGCCCGACTAACCGGCACGCCACGGTTACGGTTTGGCGTGATGAATCCTCGGGACAACCCGCACGTGGATGCCGGGCTGCTGACCGGCGTCTCGGAAACGGCGCTTCTCACCCTTTACGGACGGGCATACCAGGCCGGGCACCCGGACCCGATCATCGACGACCCGACGGCCGTCAGTCTCGTCGAGTCCATCGACTTCGACTTCGAAAAATTCGGCCGCAAGGGCCAGGAGATGGCGCTGCGCTCGCTGGCCATCGACCAGTGCGCGATCGACTACCTGACCACGCACCCCCGGGCGACCGTCGTCGCGCTTGCCGAAGGCTTCCAAACGTCCTTCTGGCGCCTGGACCGCGCACTGCCCGACCCGCAATTCACGTGGGTCTCGGTGGACTTGCCGCCGGTCGTCGAACTTCGACAGAGCCTGCTGCCGCATTCGGCGCGTATCACCCACCTCGCGCAATCCGCGCTCGACTACGGCTGGATCGAGAAGGTCGAAACCGACCACGGCGTGTTCATCACCGCCGAGGGCCTGTTGATGTACCTGCAGCCCGGCGCGGCGCTGGAACTGATCGCCCAGTGCGCCAAGAGCTTCCCCGGCGGCCAGATGTTCTTCGACCTACCGCCGACGATCGTCAAGCGCATCGCGCGGAACGGGCTGCGTTCGTCCAAGCGCTACCGGGTGCCGCCGATGCCGTTCAGCCTGTCGGGGCGTCAACTGGCGCAATGGGCGCAGACCACGCCCGGCATCCGCGCCGTGCACGATGTGCCGATGCCCAAGGGGCGGGGCGCGTTCTTCGGAACCCTGTACCCCGCGTTGTGGCGGTTCCCGCCGATGAAGCCCTACCGCGGGATCTACGCCCTCCTCGAATTCGGTTGAGCCTCAGCCGACCTTGACCACCAGCTTGCCGACGTTCTTGCCGTCGAACAGCATGTTGATCGCCGTCGGCAACTGCTCGAACCCCTCGACGACGGTCTCGAGGGGCGTGAGCTTTCCGGCCTCGATCAGCCCGGCGATCTCGCCGATCGCCTCCGGTGCGCGCCCGAAGTGATCCAGCACGATGAAGCCCTGCACGGTGGCGCGCTGAATGAGCAGGTTGCCGAATGCGCGCGGACCCGGCGGGAGGTCTTCGGCGTTGTAGCCGGAGATCAGGCCGCAGAGCGCGACGCGGGCGCCGATGTTGAGGCGCGCGAAGATCGCGTCCATCAGATCGCCGCCGACGTTCTCGAAGTCGACGTCGATACCGTCGGGCGTGGCCGCCGCCAGTT
>NZ_JAICZA010000298.1 GCF_025933915.1 Mycobacterium sp. | reverse complement strand
GACAAGGTTGTCGTGGTCACCGGCGCCGCCAAGGGAAGCGGGCGGGTGCACTGCGAGCGCTTCGCCGACGAGGGCGCGGACGTGATCGCGCTCGACGCTCCGGCGGCGGCCGACGAATTGCGCGACACCGCGCGGAAAGTCTCCGACCGCGGTCGGCGCTGCGCAACCGGCCTGGCCGACGTCAGCGACCTCGGGGCCGTGACCGCCGCCATCGATGCCGGTGTCGCCGAGCTGGGCCGGCTCGACGTCATCGTGGCCAACGCAGGTGTCCACCTGCCGGGCGCACCGTCGTGGGAACTCGACCCGCAGGTGTGGCAGCGCACGCTCGACATCAACCTCACCGGGGTCTGGCACACGGTGCGGGCGGGTGTGCCGCGCATGTTTGATCGGGAGGGTGACTCGGGCGGTTCGGTCGTCATCATCAGTTCCACCAGTGGCATTCGCGGACTGCCCAATACCGCCCACTACACCGCCAGCAAGCACGCGGTGGTGGGACTGGCGCGCACGCTGGCCAACGAACTCGGGCCGCGCGGCATCCGCGTCAACACCGTGCACCCCGGACCGGTCGCGACGCCGATGGTGCTCAACGAGGCCACCTTTCGGCGGCTTCGGCCGGACCTGACCAACCCCACGGAGGCCGACGCAGCCGAGGTGCTGCGGGCCCGTAACCTGCTTCCGGTGCCGTGGGTGGAGCCCGTCGACATCGCCAACGCCGTGCTGTTCCTGGCCTCCGACGAAGCCCGCTACATCACCGGGACCCAGCTGGTCGTCGATGCCGGTCTGACCCAGAAGACGACATGAGCGCCCAGCGACATGGGCGGCTGGCCGGCAAGGTCGCCCTGATCACCGGCGCGGCGCGGGGGATCGGTCGCGCACAGGCGGTGCGGTTCGCGCAGGAGGGCGCCGACGTCGTGGCCCTGGACGTGTGCGGCCCCGTCGACACGGTGATGATCCCGCACAGCACGCCCGACGACCTCGACACCACCGCGTCGCTGGTCGGTGAGGCCGGCGGGCGGGTGCACACCGAAATCGTCGACGTCCGTGACCTCGCCGGCATGCGGGCCGCCACCGACCGCGGTGCGGAGCGGTTCGGCGGGCTCGACGTGGTGTGCGCGACCGCGGGAATCACGTCGCGCGGCATGGCGGTCGACCTGGACGAAAACGCCTGGCGCACCATGCTGGACGTCAACCTCACCGGGGTGTGGCACACCTGCCGCACCGGCGCGCCCCACCTGATCGCGCGTGGCGCCGGCGCGATGGTCCTGACGAGCTCCATCGCGGGGCTGCGCGGGCTGGTCGGTGTCGCGCACTACACGGCCGCCAAGCACGGCGTGATCGGCCTGATGCGCTCGTTAGCCAATGAGCTTGCGCCGCACAATGTTCGGGTCAATTGCGTCAACCCGACCAATGTCGACACACCCATGATCCAGAACGATGTCGTCAGCAGTGCGTTTCGCCCGGACTTGGACCGGGCGCCCACGCGCGCCGAGTTCGCCGACGCCGCCCGCTCGATGAACATGCTTGCGGTGCCGTGGATCGATCCGCTCGATGTCGCCAACGCCGCGCTGTTCCTGGCCTCCGACGAGGCGCGCTACATCACCGCGATCACCCTGCCCGTCGACGCGGGCGCCACCCAGCGATGAGGAGAACGCCATGACCACCATCGACGAATTGCTGGCCCGGCTGCGCCGGCTCGAGGACGAACGCGACATCGCGAAGTTGATCGCGTCCTACGGCCCGGCGGTCGACGCCGGCGATGCCGACGCCGCCGCGGACCTGTGGGCGAGCGACGGCAGCTACGACGTCGACGGCTGGCGCATGCAGGGCCGGGCCGATGTGCACGGCATGGTGGGCTCGTCGGCGCACCTAAAGCTGGTGGCGAAGGGATGTTGCCACTTCCTCGGTCCCTGCGTGGTCACGGTCGAGGGTGACTCGGCGGTGGCGGTGTGCGAGTCCGTCGTGCTGGTCCGCGACGGCTCGGAAAACGGGAGCTACCGCGTATGGCGCTGCGCCGCAAACCATTTCGCGCTGCGGAGAATCGACGGTCAGTGGCGGATCGGTGCGCGCACGGCCCGGGTGCTCGACGGCAACCCCGACGCGCACGCGGTGTTGACGAAAGGCCTTGCGGGCGCCGCGTATTGATGGCGGCGACCCGCTTCGCCCGGCTGCGCCGCGCTCGCGATCGCCGCGTATTGATGGCGGCGACCCGCCTAGCCCCGCGACAGAAACGCCAGCACGGTGCTCTCGAACGCCTCCTTGGCCTCGATCATCGCCCAGTGCCCCGAGTTGGGGAAGATGTGCAGTTCCGCGTTGGGAATGGTGCGCATCGGGATGAGGGCCATGTCGGGCGGGCTCACCCTGTCGTCTCGGCCCCAGGTCAGCAGGGT
>NZ_JAICZA010000065.1 GCF_025933915.1 Mycobacterium sp. | reverse complement strand
TTGCACCGGAACCGGGAGATCGTCGCCGCTTTTCCAGCTGTCGATAACGGGGTCATAGCCCTCGTGATTTGCGACGACAGCGTGGCCGCTTCCGATTCCGCCGAAGATCCAGATCGTGCCGTCGGCCTGCGTGGTTGCCGCCGCGTCGCGCGCAATGCGCGCATTCGTGATCGGCCGCCACGTGGCCTGCGCCGGGGCGCCGGGCTGGCCTGCGGCGGCATTGTGGTGGTTGCCGCGCGTCAGTAATACGTAGACACCGCTGCCCAGCACCAGCGCCGCGACCACGATCCCCACGGCGATCAACGCCGCCGTGATGCGCTTTCGCTTCGTCCCCGGCGGCTTCAACCACGCCACCGCCCCGGTCGCGAGTCCGCGCGGTGTGGCCGGGGGTCGGTCCGGAGAGCCAGGCGGCGCGATCGCGTCGGTGACGCTGGTCTGTTCGGGGATCGCTTGGGTGGGCTCAGACGTGTTGGGTGTGGCCGGAACTTGTCCCGGCGTGCCGACGCCGTATTGGCCGTGGGTGACGCCAGGCCGTCGACCAGTCTGCTCTCGACCGGTAGGCCGCGACGGCGGGACCTGTGACGTCGTATTCCTGGAATCGCCGAGGGGATTGATCAAAGAGGTGGCGCTTTCGGCGTCTGAAATCCGTTCGCCCGGTCTGGCGATCCGTGGCGGCCTGGGCACCGGCGTGTGCGTCTTCTCGCCGTGTATGCCCGCTGGCGGGCGCGCTGCGCGAGCCGAACCGGCACCGACGGCGGTGATCGCCATCGAATCGGGCTTTAAGCCGTTGCGGCGCAGGCTCTCCTGCAATCCGCGGCCGAACTCCGCCGCTGAGGTCGGCCGCTGCGCCGGGTCGAACGCCATCGCTTCCTCGATCGCCGAACACACCGCGTCCGGGATCCCATTGGGACGCAGGTCCGGGACCGGCGTGCTTTTGATCCGCGTGTACTGCGCAAGGAGGTCTTCGCCGCTGCGGCGCTGGTATGCGGCGTCGCCGGCAACGAGCGCGTAGAGCGTGGCGCCCAGAGAGTAGACATCGGTCTCGACCGTCGCCGGATCGCCGGTCATCACCTCGGGTGCGAGGAAATCGACTGTGCCAGAGAATAACCCGGCCGCCGTTTCATAGCCCCCGGCAACGTGCGCCGTCCCGAAATCAGTGAGCTGCGGTTCACCGTAATCATTGACGAGAACGTTCGCGGGCTTGATATCGCGGTGCAAAGTGCCGGTCAGGTGGGCGGTTTCGAGCGCCCCGCACAATTTCACACCGATACGCATGGCCTCGGGCCAGGCGATTGGGCCCTCTCGTTGCACCCGTAGGCCCAGGGAACCGGCGGCACAGTACGACATCACGATGTAGGGCCGGCCCCCCATGGTTACGCCGACTCGCAGAATGTTGACGATGTTCGGATGCCCCGAGAGCCCGCCCATCGCGTAGCCCTCGCGGAGAAATCGTTCGCGACTCTCCTCATCGATAAACGTGGGCAACACTTTGATGGCGACGTTTCGCCCTAGCGCAGTCTCACGACAGCGATAGACGACCCCTGCGGCGCCTCGGGCGATCTGGCGCGCGTTGTCGAATCCAGCAGCAGCCAACTCCGCGACGAGGTCGCTCGGCCCCGGCGCCCGGGCGCGAACCTTGGGTCTTTCAGCCATTTCGTGGCCTCAACTTCCCAGGCAACTGACGAATCCAGTCAAGCGTAGCGAACATGAACTCCCGGCTGAACGGTTCCGGCGAGGATCGTTGCGCAGGCACTTCGCCGCAGGCACTGGAGACACCGACGCTGCCGAGCGAGACTGACAGCTATGAGTTTCGTGGAGGAGAAGGTGCTCCCGCAGCTGCTGCGGGTGCACGACACGGTGTACCGGAAGACGAACGGCTGGATCGGTCACCGCGCACTGTGGATACCGAGCCTGCTACTGCATACCGTCGGCGCGAAAACCGGCAAGCACCGTACGGCGTCGCTGACCTACGCCCGCGACGGCGCTAACTATCTGGTCGTCGCCTCCAAGGGCGGGGCGCCCGAAGCCCCCGGCTGGTACCACAACCTGAAGGCCAACCCGGACGTCAAGATCAACGTCGGCCCAAGGCGTTTCGCTGTCACCGCCCGACCGGTGCGGCCCGAGGATCCCGACTACTCGCGGCTGTGGGAGATCGTCAACAAGAACAACCAAAACCGCTACGTCGAGTATCAGAAGCGGACGTCGCGACCCATCCCGATCGTGGTTTTGCAGCCGAAAAAATAGAACAGCTCTGCCGGCACCAAGGTGGCCGAAGGAGCGTCGACCCCATGACGTCGCCGGCAGGTTTGAAATCCCCGAGGCGGGATACGCCCACGCGGTGGCCAATCAGGCGGCTACCGCTTCTTGACCACAGCAACCTAGGGAAGGAGTTGGGCATGATGCTCTCGAAGGTCGCCGTAAAGACGACGGCGGTCGCCGCCGGCATCGCGACGGCGGGAATCCTGATGGCGTCGCCGGCGTCGGCGGACGCCCAAACCGTTGCGTTTGGCCAATCGGCGGAGATTGCCAGCGCAAACGGCGCAGAAGCCATCGACTACACCGTGAACAACCTGCAGCCCAGCGGACACAACGACGGCATCTGGTACTCCGATGTCACGGCCACAGGTGTACGCGGTAACGCGACCCCGGTCATCGCCGACTTCAACGCGCGGGCCGTCAACAGCTCCACCTACGCCGTGATGAAGGGGCACGAAGTGGACGGCCTTCCTAACCAGCCGATCGCGCCGGGCGCCCAGGCGACCGGGCGGCTGTACTTCGACGTTCGAGGGGGCACGGCCCCGGACAGCGTTGTCTACCGGGATGCCGCCGGCGTCGACAAGGTCGTCTGGAAGAGTTAACCGCGCCACCGTTCGGATTCCGACGTGGTGATCCCGAAAAAATACCGGCCAGAGCTTGTGGCTCTGGCCGGTATTTGTTGTGTGGAGCTGCCGGGAATCGAACCCGGGTCCTACGGCATTCCCTCAAGACTTCTCCGTGCGCAGTTCGCTATGCCTCTACTCGGATCTCCTGGTCACGCGAACAAGCCAGGATGACGATCCCAGTCGCTGTTGGTGTCCCGACAAGTCCCGCGACCGGACTCATCGGTGGATCCCTCTAGCTGACGCCAGGCTCCGGGTCGAGGGCGTTCCCGGTCTGACGGACTAGCAGTCGCTTAGGCAGCGAGAGCGTAGTCGCGCTGATGTGAATCGGCGCTTATCTGTTTGCAACGACGCTTACGGTGGTCAGTTGCCTGCACCGGCACGCTTCCCTTGATTCGATGCGCGAAGTCGAAACCTTTCAGCCCCTCGCACCCCACCGACTTTCGGCAGGAATATCAATGGTACCTGTCTGTCAACCAGCGGCAACGGGATTATCTTCCCCGGTGGGGCTGCGATCAGATCACGAAGTTGAGGCGCTCGACGATCTGGGCGGCCACCCCTTTGTCGCCGCCGAGTTCGACGTCCTGAGCGCGCGCCGGGCACATCGGGCGGCCGCCGGCGAGCCTGGTGAACTGCAGCCCGTCCAGCCGGATGGTCGCGGTGGGCTCCTGCCCGGCAAAGTCGTCGACCACCGCGGCGCGACCGTCGACGCTGACCCGAATGGTGCGGGCCAGCGGGCCGGTCAGCTCGAACTGGACACGCGACCCCTCGGGGGCCTTGGCCAGCCTGCCCACGACGTAGCCCATCGTCGCGGCCATTTCGTCGACGGCAAGCGACGCGGCGGGCCCGGCGAGCTCGTCATCGGACGGCGGACGCTCCAGCGCCACGCGGATGTCTTGCTCGTGCATCCAGCAGTCGAACACCCGGATCCGCATGAACCGGCCGTAGGTGTCCGGGCCCGTAGGGGTTGCCGTCACCGCGTCCCACTCCTCGTCGGACAGGTCCTTCAGAGCCGTGCGCCGATCGTTCGTGATCGCCCTGAAGCTCTCCAGCACGTCGGCATCGGCGTGCGCGCCCAGATGGCGGACCCAGCATTCGTTCATCACTCCGATGTCGTTGCGCACGTGCTCGAGCGCCGAGACGTCGATATCGGGCTGGGGTGCGGCGATGCCGGCAAGGAAGGACTCGGTGCCGATCATGTGCGACACCAAGGCTTTGACATCCCAGCCCGGCAGCGGACTCGCCGCCCGCCATTGCGTCTCGGACAATCCGGCCAACAGCGCGTCGATATCGTCCCAGACGGCGAAGAGAGCGGACAGGACGGCGGATTTGTCGAGCTTGGTGACGGGGCGATCGGCCATGGTCAGGATCGTAAACCGATCGACCGCCGGTCGACAGAACGCCGCGTCAGGCCGAGGCGATCATCGCCACGGATCCCATGGCGAGCACCATGCCGATCCCCTGCAATCGGGTCACCCGCTCGCGCAGCACCACCACCGCCAGCACGACCGTCGCGGCCGGATACAGCGAGATCAAAATGCTGGCCAACGACAACAACCAGGTGTGCAGGGCCACCAGCATGGTGATGTTGGCGAAGATGTCCAGCACGGCCACCGCCACCGCCAAATGTAACGGTCGCCCGCGGGGCACCTTCAGGTTCTGGCTTGTTCCAGCCATGGCGAACACCACCAGGCTGGCCGCCACCCGGGCGAAGACCAGGGGCCAGAGCTTGCTGACGTGCGGCGCCTGATGCAGGAACACCAGGTTCAGACCCATCGCCGAGCCGGCAACGACGGTGAGCCAGGCCACTTTTGGGGTGAACCGGTACGGCGTTCCCTCCGCGGGGGCCTCGCGGCTGACCAGCATCACCGCCGCCAGGGCCAGGACGACGCCGACCAAGGCCGCGTGCCCCGGCCGCTCCCCCAACGCCACACCGACCGCCACGGGTACCGCGGCATTCAGGACGGCCGCCAACGGTGAGACGACCGAAATCGGTCCGGAACCCAGCGCCGCAAAGAACGCCCACATGCCGAAGGCCATGCCGATGCCGTACAGGCAGCCCCACACCACCGCACCGGTATGGATCGGGCCGCCGACGAAGACGGCCATGGCACCCAGTAGCACCGTCTCGATCGGGTAGGCGACGAGCATGACGCGCAGCGCGGCCACCCGCCGAGCTGCCACACCGCCCACAAAATCGCTGACGCCGTACGTGACGGCCGACAGCTGGGCGTAGGCAGCCCCGATCAGGTCATGCCCTTTGCTCGACGCCCCAGTGCACGGACCACTTCGCGCTGTGCGTCGCGCTGCGCCATGTCCTGGCGTTTGTCGAAAGCCCTTTTGCCGCGCGCAAGAGCCAGTTCGACCTTGACCTTGCCCTCGAAGAAATACAGAGACAGCGGCATCAAGGCGAGGTTACCATCTCGAATCTTGCCGATCAGCCTGTCAATTTCTTGCCGATGTAACAACAACTTTCGGTTGCGACGCGGGTCATGATTGGTCCAGCTACCGTGCTGATACTCCGCAATGTACAAGTTACGCAACCAAACTTCGCCGTCGTCGATGGTTGCGAACGCGTCAGCTAACGACGCTTGACCCTCGCGCAGGCTCTTGACCTCGGTGCCTTGCAACGCCACTCCGGCCTCGAACGATTCGATGATCGAATAGTTGTGCCGCGCTTTGCGATTGGTGGCAATAACCTGTTTGCTGCCACCTTTGCCGTCCGCCGCTTTGGCCCGGCCGGAACCCTTGACCACAGCTACCGCCGGATATAGAGGCGCAAGGTCGCGTATGCCGTCAGTGCCGCCATCGACACGCCGAGCAGAAACAGCCACGGCGAGATATAGAGGATGTCGGCGTAGTCGACCTTGGCGATCAGGTGAGCTTGGTAGAACTGGCTCAGCGCGTTGTCCAGGAACAATGCTCTCACCAATATCAGACCGGTGACGGCGATGGCGACACCGATGGATGCGGCCAGCATCGCCTCCACCAGGAAGGGCAGCTGGGTATACCACCGGCTGGCACCCACGAGCCGCATGATCCCGATCTCGGTGCGTCGCGTGTACGCCGCGACCTGCACCATGTTGGCAATCAACAGGATCGCCCCGACGGCCTGCACCAGCGCGACGGCGAACGCGGCGTCCCGCAAGCCGTCCAACACGGCGAACAGCCGGTCGATGAGATCTTTCTCGTTGAGGATGCTGCGCACCCCGGGCTGGCCCTGCATCGCGGTATCGAATTCGGCGTGCTGCTCGGGGTTGTTCAGTTTGACGATGAACGACGCGGGAAACGAGTCCTTACCCGCCACATCCTTGAACTCCGGGAACTTCTTGATGGCGTCGTTGTAGGCGTCCTGCCGGTTGACGAACCGCACCGACTTGACGTCTTGTCGCGCATCGACCTTGTCGCGCAGCGCCTTACACGGCGCGGACGCGCACGTAGCGTCGTTGGCGGAGATGTCGTCGGTGAGGAAGACCTGCGTCTCGACGCGATCGAGATAGATCTCCCGGGAATTGTCGGCCAACCGGACCACCAGCAGACCCCCACCGAACAGCCCGATCGAGATGGCGGTCGTCAGGATCATCGCGGCCGTCATCGTGACGTTGCGGCGAAGTCCGGTCAGGACCTCGTTGAGCAGGAAGCCGAAGCGCACTTAGCGGTCCATCCCGTAGATGCCGCGCTGCTCGTCGCGAACCAGCCTGCCCAACGACAGCTCGACGACACGCTGGCGCATCGAGTCGACGATGTGATGGTCGTGCGTTGCCATCAGCACCGTCGTCCCCGTGCGGTTGATCCGCTCCAACAAATCCATGATGTCCTTACTGGTATCTGGGTCGAGGTTGCCCGTCGGCTCGTCTGCCAGCAGTACCAGCGGCCGGTTGACGAACGCGCGGGCGATCGCCACCCGCTGCTGCTCCCCACCGGACAACTCGTCCGGCAGCCGATTGGCTTTGCCGGACAGGCCGACGGTTTCCAGCACGTCGGGCACCACCCGGTTGATCGCCTCGGTTCGTTTGCCGATCACTTCCAGGGCGAACGCGACGTTCTCGTAGACCGTCTTTTGCTGCAACAGGCGAAAGTCCTGGAACACGCAGCCGATGACCTGCCGCAGCCGCGGAATGTGACGCCCGCGCAGCTTGTTGACGTGGAATTTCGACACCCGGACGTCTCCGGCCGACGGGGTTTCCGCGCCGAGCAGCAGCCGCATGAAGGTCGATTTGCCCGAGCCTGACGGGCCGATCAGGAAGACGAATTCACCCTTGTCGATCTTGACGTTGACGTCCTCCAGCGCCGGGCGCGCCGACGCTTTGTACTTCTTGCTGACGTGGTCCAGGGTGATCATCACGGCACGCCAGTGTAGCGGTGATTTTCGCTGGCAGGCGAAGTCAACTGGCCGGGGGCGGCGACGTCGGCGCCGGACCGGGGCCCGGCTGCGGTTGCTGCGGCGTCGGTGTGGGCGGGGTGGTGCTGGGCGGGCAGAACGGCGCCGGGAGCACGCACGGCAGCTGCGGCAATTGGAACGGCGGTGTTGTGGTGGTCGTCGTCACCGGTGGCGGCGGTGGAGGCTGGGGAGGCGTGCTCGTCGGGGTCGGCGTATAGGTGACGGTCGCCGGCGGCTGCTGGACGCGGCTGCGGGGCACCCACGTGTAGTTGGGATCGGGCACGAACCCCGGCGGAACCACCTGCTGGGCCGGGGGTTTGGGCGCCGGTTCGAGGCGATAGGTGTCGTAGACCCACCACACCGCGAAGAAGGCGATGATCAGCACGAAGGTCGATGTGCGCATCCGCCCGCGGAAGACGTAGTTCGGCCAGCGATGTTCGGCATCCGTGTCGTCACCGCGCTTCTCGAGGATTTTCAGGGTGAACTTCAACGCTTTTGCCCCGCACCCTGGACTTCATCGTCGGTTTGCTGTTCGGCGGCCTGGGCGACCGGGACGGACGGGTCCTCGACGACCTCCACCCGCGCGTCCGCCGCGGTCATGATTCCGACGCGGGCCAGCGCCCGAATGACCAGGACACGCAGCTGCCGGCCGACCTCGAACTGCTTGCCGGGCAGGGTCCGGGCCACCAGACGCAGGGTGACGGTGTCGACTGCGATGCTTTCGACGCCCATCACGGTGGGCGCGTCCAACAGCAATTCCCCCAGCACCGGATTTTCCATCGCGCGGTCGCATTCCTGGTGCAGGACCTCGTTGACCCGGTTCAGGTCGGCACTGGTCGACACAGGAATATCGACCACCGCGCGTGCCCAATCCTTGGACAGGTTGACCACCTTGACAATCTGCCCATTCGGGATGGTCAACACTTCGCCATCCGCCGAGCGCAGCCGGGTCACCCGTAAGGTCACGTTCTCGACCGTGCCGCTGGCTTCCGTCGCGGAAACGACGGTGAGGGTGACCAGATCTCCGAAGCCGTACTGTCTTTCCACCAGGATGAAAAAGCCGGACAGCAGGTCCCTCACCAGCTGCTGCGCCCCGAAACCCAGCGCGGCGCCGATCACGGTGGCCGGCGCGATCAGTCCCCCCACCGAGAACTGCAGCACGTCGGCGATCTGCAGCATGACCCAGATGCCGATGATGACGACGGACACCCAGGAGATCACCGACGCCACGGCCTGGCGGTGCTTGGTCGCCTCCGAGCGCACCAGCGCGTCGCTTTCGGCGAAGCCTAGGTTGAGCTGCCGGGTCACCTGTTGGGCCACCCAGTTGACGAACCGGGCCGCCAGCATCGCGGCGATCAGCACCATGACGATCCGAAGACCCCTGGTGATGATCCACTCACCGATCTCGCCCCGCCAGAAGTCGTGCCAGCGGTGGGTCGCTGACATCATCGAGGCGGCAAGAATGCTTGTGTTATTCGTCATCTTTTCGGTTGCGCCAACGGATTCCCGCTTCCAGGAATCCGTCGATGTCTCCATCCAGGACGGCCGCAGGATTGCCGACCTCGTACTCGGTCCGCAGGTCCTTGACCATCTGATAGGGGTGCAGCACGTAGGAGCGCATCTGGTTGCCCCACGAACTGCCACCTTCGCCTTTTAACGCATCTAGCTCAGCGCGTTCTTCGGATCGCTTGCGCTCCAACAACTTTGCCTGAAGCACTCGCATCGCCGAGATCTTGTTCTGCAACTGCGATTTTTCGTTCTGGCAAGTCACGACAATACCCGTTGGGATATGGGTTAAACGTACCGCGGAGTCGGTGGTGTTCACGGATTGGCCGCCGGGGCCACTCGAGCGGTAAACGTCAACGCGCACATCACCTTCCGGAATGTCGATGTGGTCGGTGGTCTCCACCACCGGCAGCACCTCGACTTCGGCGAACGACGTCTGACGCCGGCTTTGGTTGTCGAACGGGCTGATTCGCACCAGCCGATGGGTGCCCTGCTCCACCGACAGCGTGCCGTAGGCGAACGGGGCGTGCACGGCGAACGTCGCGCTCTTGATGCCGGCCTCTTCGGCGTAGGAGGTGTCGAACAGCTCGACGGGATACTTGTGCTGCTCGGCCCACCGGATGTACATCCGCATCAGCATCTCGGCCCAGTCGGCGGCGTCCACCCCGCCGGCGCCGGAACGGATCGTGACCAGCGCCTCCCGCTCGTCGTACTCACCCGAGAGCAGGGTGCGCACTTCGGTGGCCTCGATCTCGGCCTGCAGCGCCTTCAGCTCGGCGTCCGCCTCGGCCAGCGCGTCTATTTTGCTGGCGGCGTCTCCACCTTCCTCGGCCGCCAGCTCGTAGAGCACCGGCAGATCGTCCAAGCGCCCCCGCAGCTCCTCGATCCGGCGCAGCTCGCCCTGAGTGTGAGAAAGCTCACTGGTCACCCGTTGGGCGCGGGCCTGGTCGTCCCACAATTGGGGATCGGACGCCTCGTGTTCGAGCTTCTCGATACGGGCGCGCAGACCGTCCACATCGAGCACCCGCTCCACCGTGGTCAGGGTGGAGTCGAGGGCGGCGATGTCGGCTTGACGGTCGGGTTCCACAGCCGACAACGTTACCGGGGGGCGCCGAGCTGCTCCGCCACCGGCGAGTGCGGAGGTCACAACCAGTGCTCCTGCGTTTAGAGTCGAGTCACGATCATGTGCGCCCCGCGTTGCGTGCGACAGCCCCTCTGTGCGTTGAACCGGGCCCGAAGAGAAGGTCGAGAATGCGCCCGTACCACGTTGCCATCGTCGGCTCCGGACCGTCGGGGTTCTTCGCCGCGTCATCCCTGCTGAAGGCGGGCGACGCGGCGGAGGACACCGATGTCGCCGTTGACATGCTCGAAATGCTTCCCACCCCGTGGGGGCTGGTGCGCTCCGGTGTCGCGCCCGATCACCCCAAGATCAAGTCGATCAGTAAGCAATTCGAGAAGACGGCCCAAGACCCGCGCTTCCGGTTTTTCGGCAACATCTCGGTCGGGGAACACGTGCAAACCAGTGAGCTCGCCGAGCGGTACGACGCCGTCATCTATGCGGTCGGGGCGCAGTCCGACCGCGCGCTGAACATCCCCGGCGAGGAGCTGGCGGGCAGCATCGCCGCCGTCGATTTCGTGGGCTGGTACAACGCGCATCCGAAGTTCGAAGAGGCCACGCCCGACCTGTCGGGCGCCCGGGCCGTGGTCGTCGGCAATGGCAACGTCGCGCTCGACGTCGCGCGCATCCTGGTCACCGACCCCGACATGCTGGGGCAGACCGACATCGCCGACCACGCCCTGGAGTCGTTGCGCCCGTGCGGCGTCGACGAAGTGGTGGTCATCGGACGGCGCGGGCCGCTGCAGACGGCCTTCACCACGCTGGAGCTGCGCGAGCTGGGCGAACTGGAAAACGTCGACGTGATCGTCGATCCGGCCCAGCTGGAGGGCGTGAGCGACGAGGATGCGGCCGCGGCCGGCAAGACGACCAAACAGAACATCAACGTGCTGCGCGATTACGCGAAACGCTCCCCGCGCCCGGGACATCGCCGGATCGTGCTGCGCTTCATGACCTCGCCGATCGAGATCAAAGGCGACGACCGGGTGGAAAGGATCGTGCTCGGCCGCAACGAGCTGACCACCGACGCCACCGGGCGGGTGTCCGCCAACGACACCGGCGAGCGCGAGGAGCTGCCGGTTCAGTTGGTGGTGCGCTCGGTCGGTTATCGCGGCGTGCCCACCCCGGGGCTGCCGTTCGACGAACAGACCGCGACGATCCCCAACAGCGGCGGCCGGGTCGACGGGAGCCGCAACGAATACGTGGTCGGGTGGATCAAGCGCGGACCGACCGGCGTCATCGGCACCAATAAGAAGGACTCCCAGGACACCGTCGACACACTGCTCGCCGACCTGGCCCGCGCCGATCGTGGCGGCCTGGCCGATTTCCCGGACGACCATGCCGACCGGCTGGCCGATTGGCTGGCGTCGCGCCAGCCCAAACTGGTCACCTCGAAGCACTGGGAGCTCATCGACGCCCATGAGCGGGCCGCCGGGGAGCCGCACGGGCGTCCCCGCGTCAAACTGCCGAGCTTGGCCAAGTTGCTTCGGGTGAGCCACGGCTGATCACCGATTCCCCCCCGCATCGCGGGGACGAACGGCTCTACTCAACGCCGTCGATTCTCCGTAGCGTTGAGGTCGTGGGTAGCGACGAACCGGTGAGCGTGCTGGCCGAGGACGAGAACTGGAATCTGTTGGGCAGTATGGCGCTTGGCCGGCTGGTCACCAACTTCGCCGGTGAGCCCGAGATCTTTCCGGTCAACTTCGTCGTGCAAGACCGCACCGTGCTGTTCCGGACCGCCGAGGGCACCAAACTGTTCTCGGCGGTGGCGAACCACGCGGTTGTCTTCGAGGTGGACGACCACAACCTCATCGAGGGCTGGAGTGTCATCGTCCGCGGTCGCGCGCGGCTGTTGAAAACCGACGCGGACATTCAGCAGGCCGAGCGCGCGCAGTTGCTGCCGTGGACCGCGACGCTCAAGCCGCATTATGTGCGGATCACTCCGACCGAAGTCACCGGTCGTCACTTCCGGTTCGGCCCGGAACCCGAGTTATAGCCGGTTCGGCCCGGAGCCAGTTATAGGTTGCCGCAGCGGATCGCGAGCACGGAGTGCCCCGCGTCGCACAGATGCTCGGCACGGTAGGAATCGGTGACCAGCAGCCGGTCCGCCTCAGGGTGGGCCCGCAGGTATCGGTCCACGGCGCCGCCCACGACGGCCTGCTCGGCGTGCACGTCAGGATACAACCGTGTCCACCGGGCGAGTCTACGATCCAATTGCGCATGCGCCGTTGGGTTTCCGAGTGTGCCGTCGCGGGTGCTCCTCGAGCTCGTCACTGCCCGAAGTGTGGCTCGGCGCAGTCGTGCTTCCTCGAATGCGTGCCGCAACACCGTGCCGTTGTCCACTTCGACGACAACGCTGCTGACCCGCGGCACCGCCGGGTGGCTCGCCGACTGTTGGATCACCGCGACCGGACACAGCGCCAGGCGGACCAATGAGGACGCAACCGACGGTCCACCGCGGCAGGCGTGGTTGAGCCCGATCTGTCCGACACAGATCATGACCGCCGACCTCGATTCCTCGATCAGCCTGAGAACCGTTTTGCCCCAGAGGATGTCTGTCTCCACCTTGACCGGTTCGCCGGCGGCGTCGACGGCGCGGTGGGCGTCGGCCAACGCGGCATGCGCGACGGCGAGTCGGGTGTCGCCGGCACGCACACCGCAGGCATCGCGGGGATCGATGACGTACACGAGCCGCAACGGGATATCGCGGCTGGCCGCCTCATCGATGGCCCACACCGCCGCATGCGTCGCCGCCCGAGATCCATCGATTCCTACGACAATTGCCGGAGCTGAATGCGCGTTGCTCATCGCGACTTCCTTCGTTGAGCGGTAGACGGGCCCTCGCTGCACCGTTGCTTTCAGTTTATTGGCCGTAAACCGGTCTCCCCCAGAGGCATTGGTCCCGAAATCGGGGTCATTGGACCCTTCTTTCGCCGAAACACCGAGAATTGACTGTTGCCATTGCGGCGCCCGCAACCGAATACTGTGTGCGGGCGAAAGCCAGGTTTGTTTGACATGCGAGACAGCGGGCACCACCAGCCACCACCTAGACGGGAGACCTCGCGCATGACCGCACAACCGACATCCGCCCAACGGGCAGCGTCACAGCCCCTGGTGGGAAAAGGCTGGGTCCAGGGCGTCGCCCTCGTCATGATTTTCGGCTTCCTGGTGATGGGCATTCTGGCCTACCGCACGTATTCGGCGGCGATGCCGATGCCGGACAAAGTCGTGAGCGAATCCGGTCAGCTGCTGTTCACCGGCGAGGACATCACCCGAGGTCAGGAGCTTTACCAGGCGCGCGGACTGATGGAATACGGCTCGGTGCTCGGCCATGGCGCCTACCTGGGGCCTGACTACACCGCCGAATATCTGCGCGCGGCAACGGAGGATGTCGCCGACCAACTGCGGGCGCAAGGCGTCACCGATCCGCGTGATCGGGTGGTCACCGAATTCCGCACCAACCGCTACAACCCGGCCACGAAGACGTTGGTGTTCACCGATCGTCAGGCCGCGGCGTTCGACCGCATCCAGAGCCGATACGCCGCTTACTTCGGGGAGAACTCGACGAAATACGGGCTGCTGCCCCGCATGATCACCGACAAGGCGCAGATCCGTGACCTGACCGGGTTCTTCGCCTGGACGGCGTGGGCCGCGGCGGCCGAGCGCCCCGGCCACAGGTACACCTACACCAACAACTGGCCCGCGGAGTCGCGGGTCGACAACGGCCCCACCGCATCGGTGATCGTGTGGTCGGCGCTGTCGCTGATCGCCTTGCTGGGCGGCATCGGCGTCATGTTCGCGGTCTACGGCCGCTGGAGCCAGAAAGTGGGCTGGCACAGTGCCGAGTCCTCCACCCTGTCCTTCCGCCAGCCCGGCGAGGTGAGCCTGACGCCCGCGCAACGGGCGTGCATCTGGTTCTTCGCGATCGTGTCGGTGCTGTTCCTGGCGCAGACGCTGCTGGGCGCGGCGGCCGAGCACTACCGGGCCGATTTGTCGACGTTCTTCGGCATCGATCTGGCCCGGATCTTGCCCTACAACCTGGCCCGCACCTGGCATCTGCAGCTGGCGCTCTTCTGGACCGCGGCCGCGTTCCTGGCCGGTGGCATCTTCCTGGTGCCGTTCATCGCACGCCGGGAACCCAAACGCCAAGGTTTGTTGGCCTACGTGCTGCTGGGGGCGGTCGCGCTGGTGGTGTTCGGCTCGATGATCAGCGAGGCGCTGTCCATCTACGGCGTGATCCCGCAAGGCGGGCTGTTCTCCCAGCAGTGGGAGTATCTCGATCTGCCGCGGCTGTGGCAGATCCTGCTGATCGTCGGCATGTTCGTGTGGATCGCCATCATCTGGCGCGGTATGCGCGCCAGGCTCAAAGGCGAGTCGAAGATGAACATGCCGTGGCTGTTCTTCTTCTCCGGGCTGGCAATCCCGGTGTTTTACACCGTGGGACTACTGGCCGGCAGCGGCACGCACTACACCGTCGCCGACTTCTGGCGGTTCTGGGTCGTGCACCTGTGGGTCGAGGACTTCTTGGAGCTGTTCACCACCGTGATGGTGGCCTACATGTTCGTCCTGCTCGGGGTGGTGCGCGAGCGGATCGCGCTGGGCGTCATCTTCCTTGACGTCATCCTGTACTCCGCGGGCGGCGTGATCGGCACCATGCATCACCTGTATTTCTCCGGGACCCCCGTGGAACACATGGCGCTGGGCGCGTTCTTCTCTGCCGCCGAAGTCATCCCGTTGACCTTCCTGACGGTGGAGGCGTGGGCGTTCCTGCAGCTCGGTGCCCGCCAGCAGTCCGGCGACGCCAACCCGTTCCCGCACCGCTGGGCGGTCTTGTTCCTGGTGGCAGTCGGGTTCTGGAACTTCTTGGGGGCAGGCATCTTTGGGTTCCTGATCAACCTGCCCATCGTCTCCTACTACCAGATCGGGACCGCGTTGACGGCCAATCACGCGCATGCGGCGATGATGGGCGTTTACGGCATGCTCGCCGTCGGACTGGCCATGTTCGCCTTCCGCTACGTGATCCCAGCTGACAAGTGGCCCGAGAAACTGGCGCGGATCTCCTTCTGGGGCATGAACATCGGGCTGGCGTGGATGGTGTTCGCCACCCTGCTGCCGCTGGGCGTGCTCCAGCTCTACCACTCGGTCAATGACGGCTACTTCGAGGCGCGGTCGCTGGGCTACATCACCAAGCCGGGCAACGCGGTGCTCGAATGGCTCCGGATGCCGGGTGACATCATCCTGATCGTCGGTGGTGTGCTGCCCTTCGTCTGGATGGCCTGGATCGCGCTGCGCAACTTCCGGTCGGGAACGACGGTTCAGGAGTTGCCCGAAAATCCGTTGTACACCAAGGCCGCGGCCGAGCCGGATGCCGGCGCCGCGGTGCCGGCGAAGGATTGACGGTGACCGCGCCGGCGACCTCCGTGTGGCTGATTGCCGGGTATTCCCTGGTCCTGCTGGCCGTCGGATGGAGTTTCGACGTCATGGCGCGGCGGGCGTCAGTGCACGCGGCGCGCTGGCGCACAGGCCGATTCACCTACCGACCCGACCACGACGCCTGGATATGTCCGCAGGATCATTGGCTGTGGCCGACGTCGTTCGATCCAAAGCATCGGGTCATGCGGTACCGCGCGTTGCCGGTTGTGTGTAACAGCTGCCCCGTCAAATCCGACTGCACCACTTCCGAGCACGGCCGCGAGATAAGCCGCGAGATCGACCCGTGGCCGCATTCGGATGCCGGCCGGTTCCACCGCGGGATCGCCTGCTGCGTCGCCGCATTGGGGATCGTCTTGCCGCTGGCCACATTGATCACCAACCACTCGGCTGCTGACGCGCTGGTTTTGACCGCGACCGTGCTGGTCGTCGCGCTGCTCGGAGCACCGCTCCTCCGTCACCTGTGGAACACTCCGTCCAACGCCCCCGAATACCTGCCCCACCGCACCGCGATCGAGGACCAGGTAGCGGCGGCGATCGACCGGTATTCCACTCGCTGGGGCGGTTGGAAAAACAAGGAGGACAACGCGACGTGACCATCCTGCTGATCGGCCTCATCGCCGCCGCGATCGTTGTGCTGGTGATACTCGCGACGTGGTCGCTGGCGGTGCTACGCGAGTACGAACGTGGAGTGGTGTTCCGGGTGGGTCATGTGCGTCCGTTGTACGGTCCGGGACTGCGGATTCTGGTTCCGCTGCTGGACAAGATGATTCGCGTCGACCAACGCCTGGTGACGCTGACCATTCCGCCGCAGGAGGTGATCACCCGCGACAACGTGCCGGCCCGCGTCAACGCCGTCGTGATGTTTCAGGTGACAGATCCGCTGAAAGCGATTCTGGCAGTGGAGAACTACGCGGTTGCCACCTCGCAGATCACACAGACGACACTGCGTTCGCTGCTGGGCCGGGCGGACCTGGACACGCTGCTGGCACACCGCGAGGACCTCAACAGCGATCTGCGCACGATCATCGAGAAGCAGACCGAACCCTGGGGTGTTCAGGTGCGCGTCGTGGAGATCAAAGACGTTGAAATCCCCGAGTCGATGCAGCGGGCGATGGCGCGGGAGGCCGAAGCCGAACGCGAACGGCGCGCCAAAGTCATCAACGCGCGCGGCGAGCTGCAGGCGTCGGAGGAGCTGCGCCAGGCCGCCGAGACACTGTCGAAGAGCCCGGCCTCGCTGCAATTGCGCTACCTGCAGACGCTGTTGGAGTTGGGGGCGGATCAGAACTCGACCGTCGTCTTCCCGCTGCCGGTCGACATCATCACGCCGTTCCTGCGGAATCCGGAGATGCTGCGGGGCGTGGTCGACAACATCAACCATCGCGGGTGACGGGCCGTCACCCACCTCAGCCCAGATATCAAGCGCTTCAAACGCTTTCGGCATTGGACACACGTAGAATCGAATCCGTGCGGTGGTTAACAAATAGTGAACAATAGACAAACAGAGCCTTAATTCTGCCTGGTCGGCGCGGTGAAATAGGAAAAACCCCGCACGCGTCGACCGCACCTGCGACCTTTGAAGGGCCCGAAACCAAAGGTCTCTCGCGATGCCCTGTGCGCACGGTCCGCCAACTCGATAAATACCGCGCTGCCCGCTAGGCAGGCGCGGACCAATCGCGCACGGCCGTCCCCTCCCCCACGCGGGGGTGAGCTTTGCCGGCTTGCAGAGCCGGTATGGGAGCGGCCCACCAACTTTGATCAACGCCGATGCGGCGAGTGCCGGCGCCGGTGGCGTTTGTCCGCAACCGCACTTTGAGGGGATGTATCACCATGGATTGGGCTTTTCTTCCACCAGAAATCAACTCCGCTCGGATGTATACGGGTCCCGGCATGGGCTCGCTGCTAACCGCAGCGGGAAGTTGGGACGCGATGTCAGCCGAGCTGAGCTCGACCGCCGAGGGCTACGAATCGACGCTTGCCGGCCTGGACCTGCAATGGCGCGGGCCCGCAGCGCAGGCGATGGCGTTGGCCGCCGCCCGTTACGCGGGATGGCTGCAGGCGACCGCCGAGCAGACGAAGCAAACGGCGATGCAGGCGCGTACGGCCGCGGCCGCCTACGAGCAGGCGTATGCGATGACGGTGCCCCCGCCGGTGATCACCGCAAACCGCGCCCTGCTGGCGTCGCTGGTCGCGACGAACATCGTCGGCCAGAACACGGCGGCTATCGCGGACACCGAGGCGCAGTACGCCGATTATTGGGCCCAGGACGCCGCCGCGATGTCCGGCTACTCCGTGTCCTCGGCGGCCGCGACCCAGTTGCCGCGGTTCGCCCCCGCGAACGATTCCACCACCGAGACCGCGGTGAGCGCCCAGAAGGCCGCCGTGACCGCGGCCAACACTAACGCCGTTACCAATAAGGCCGCCACACAGACATTTTCAGCCCTGACCGACCCGGGAACGACGGTGAACAACTATTACTACTTGGACGCATCGACCACCAATGCGGCCAACGCCAACGCCAACGCCTTCCGGGTCCTCGACGCCATTCAGGGAACGGGCCTCGGCTTCAGCGCTCCCTACAACATGGAACAGTTCGTGTCCGGAATCATTGGGGCCGAGAACAATTTGGGCGTCCTCGCCAAGCCCTTGGCCGCCACTCCCGCGCTCGCGGCACCCGCACTCTCCGGTGCTGCCACGGGTCTCGGCGGGGGTCTCGGTGGCGGCCTGGGCAATGTCACCGCAACCCTTTCGCGCGCCGGTTCGATCGGGCCGATGTCGGTGCCCGCGAGTTGGGCCGCGCCCACGAGCACCCATATCTCGCCGTTAGAACCGGCGGGCTTCACCACGCTGCCGGGGACCGAGGAGCCGATGGCATCCGGTTATCCCGGCTACCCCGGCATGCCGGGTGGCGGCGCCTCGCGTACCGCCGGCGCGGGTGTCCCGCCCCGCTACGGCGTGCGGCTCACCGTCATGCCACGCCCGCCGGCCGCCGGGTGACGTGACGCTAATCCGCCAGCTGCCGTCGGCCACCGCACGAACCATCCGCCGCGAGCAGTTTCGCTGTACGCAGCTCATAGCGCTGTAAGACAATGGATTTCGGGTTTCTTCCTCCAGAGGTGAACTCTGGTCGGATGTACGCGGGTCCCGGGTCGGGCCCGCTGTTGGCCGCCGCGGGAAGTTGGGACTCGCTGTCGGCCGAGTTGAGCATCACGGCCGCGGTTTACGAATCGGTGCTGTCCGCCCTGACGGGCCTGTACTGGCAGGGGCCCGCGTCCCAAGCGATGGCCGCCGGCGCCGCCCCCTATGTGGGATGGCTGCACACGACGGCCGAACGCGCACAGCGGACGGCCATGCAGGCCCGGTCGGCCGCGGCGGCCTACGAGCTGGCGCGTGCCATGACCGTGCCCCCGCCCGCGGTCGCGGCCAACCGCGCACAGTTGGCAACGCTGGTGGCAACGAACTTCTTGGGCCAGAACACCGCCGCGATCGCGGCCACCGAAGCCCAGTACGCCGAATACTGGGCCCAGGACGCCTCCGCGATGTACGGCTATTCCGCCAGCTCGACTGCGGCCGCGCAGCTTTCGCCGTTTTCCTCCCCTCGCCAGATCGCCGATCCGGGCGGGGTGACGACTCAAGACGCCACCGTCGCTCAAGCCGACGCCGGCGCCACCGGCTCGAACGCTGGCTCGCAGGCCGCGTCGGCCACGCCCGGAGCTACGGAAATCCCGCTCGACTTCCGAATCCTTGACACCATCCTGGGCACCCAGGTCGCGTTCAGATCTCTTTTCACGACGGAGGGGTTTAACGCCGGAATCATCCAGGCCGACAAGAACTTGGGCATTTTGCCGAACCTCGCGGCACTTCCGGCCGCGTTCCCCGGGGTGCCCGCGCTCAGCGGGGCCGCGTCCGGCCTGGGGAACGTCAACGCGGTCCTCGCCCGCGCCGGAAAAATCGGCTCGATGTCCGTGCCCGCGGGCTGGGCCGCCGGCGGCCGACCCCGTCACGGTGTTGCCCGGCGGCGGCCTCTCCACCCTGCCGGCGACCGAGGCGCTGGGCCGAACCGGGCCCGCCACCGCCGGTGTTCCCGGGATCCCAGGGGGCAGAGTCTCGCGGGCCGCGCTTGTGGTGCCCCGCTACGGCGTTCGCATCACCGTCATGGCACGCCCGCCCGCGGCCGGTTGATGCGCCCCTAGCCCGCCGGTGGCTCCTGCGGCTCGGGCGGCGCCGGCGGAGCGATTCTCCAGTTGTCCGGATTCTTCGGCGAATACAGCACCGGAAACAGTTGGCCGATGGTCGGCCATTGATCCACGTCGACGGCCATGCGCTGATACACCGCGTGTTCGTTGACGGAGGGGCCGTTGATCACTCCGGCGATGGTGACGAATTGCTCCCCGGTCACGTCGGGTCGCGGGCTGACGCCGGTCACCAGCAGCGTGCCGCTCAGCAGCTCACCGCGAGGGCCGCGCGGGACGAACCGCTGCACGAGAAATACCGCGAGCACGGCGACCAGCAGGAGCAGTAGTCCGAATTCCCACACCCCGCCATGGTAGGGCCGTGATAAGACTGCGTCATGAGTCGCACCGACGATCTGGCGCTGGCGCTGATGCTGGCGGACCGCGCAGACTCGTTGACGTCCTCCCGATTCGGTGCGCTGGACCTGCGCGTCGACACCAAACCGGACCTGACGCCGGTGACCGACGCCGACCGCGCGGTCGAAACCGAGTTGCGGGAGGTGCTCGCGCGCGAACGGCCGAACGACAGCATCGTCGGCGAAGAGTTCGGCGGTGACACCGCGTTCACCGGGCGCCAGTGGATCATCGACCCGATCGACGGCACCAAGAACTTCGTCCGCGGCGTGCCGGTATGGGCCAGTCTGATCGCGTTGTTGCACGACGGCGTCCCCGTCGTCGGCGCCGTGAGCGCCCCGGCGTTGCAGCGCCGGTGGTGGGCCGCGCAGGACCAGGGCGCGTTCGTCGCGGTCAACGGAGCGCCCGCGCGCCGAATATCGGTTTCTTCAGTGGCGCAACTGAATTCGGCCAGCCTGTCCTTCTCCAGCCTGTCCGGGTGGGCGCAGCTCGGCGTGCGGGACCGCTTCATCGCACTGACGGATGCGGTGTGGCGGGTGCGGGCGTTCGGTGACTTCCTGTCCTATTGCCTGGTGGCCGAGGGGGCGGTCGACATCGCCGCCGAACCGGAAGTGTCGGTATGGGATCTGGCCGCGTTGGACATCCTGGTGCGCGAAGCGGGCGGGACGATGACGGCGCTGGACGGCACCGCGGGACCGCATCACGGCAGCGCCGTGGCCACCAACGGCCTGCTGCAGCGGCAGGTGCTCGGCAGCCTCACTGTGAATTAGTTAACAAGTGTTCTCTGCGATCTTACTCCGGAGTAAGATCGGCTACATCCGCTTGCCCAACAACCTGAGGCCGCTGACCAATGACCGATTCCGGTTCCCCACAAACCACCGCCCGCTCCCGCGCGAAACGGCGCGGCCGTAAGTCCGCGGTCGGGCTGCAACCGCACAAACGCACCGGCGTCGACATCGCCATCGCTCTCATCACCCCGCTCGTCGGGCAGGAATTCCTGGACAAATACCAGCTGCGCGACCCGCTCAACCGCGCCCTGCGCTACGGCACGAAGACGATCTTCTCTACGGCCGCCACGACTTCTCGTCAGTTCAAGCGGGTCCAGAATTTGCGCACCGGACCGACCCGACTCAAGTCCAGCGGCAAGGACTATTTCGACCTGACGCCCGACGACGAGCAGAAGATGATCGTCGAGACCCTCGAGGAATTCGCCGAAGAAGTGCTGCGGCCCGCGGCGCACGACGCCGACGAGGCGGCCACCTACCCGCACGACCTGATCGCCAAGGCCGCCGAGTTGGGCATCACGGCGATCAACATTCCCGAGGACTTCGACGGCATCGCGGCGCACCGCTCCAGCGTGACCAACGTGCTGGTCGCCGAGGCGCTTGCCTACGGCGACATGGGTTTGGCGTTGCCGCTGCTGGCGCCGGGCGGGGTCGCGTCCGCACTGACCCATTGGGGCAGCGCCGACCAGCAGGCCACCTACCTGCCGGAGTTCGCCGGCGAGAACGTGCCGCAGGCCTGCGTGGCCATCGCCGAACCGCAACCGCTCTTCGACCCCACCCGGCTGAAGACGACCGCGGTGCGCACCCCGAGTGGCTACCGCCTCGACGGGGTGAAGTCGTTGGTGCCGGCCGCCGCCGACGCCGAGCTGTTCATCATCGGCGCCCAGCTCGACGGCAAGCCGGCCTTGTTCATCGTCGAGTCGTCGGCGAAAGGCCTTACCGTGAAAGCCGATCCCAGCATGGGGCTCCGCGCGGCTGCCCTGGGTCACGTCGAGCTCTCCGGGGTGACGGTGCCGCTGGGCGCGCGGCTCGGCGAGGACGACGCCTCAGATCAGGACTACTCCGAGGCGATCGCGCTGTCCCGGTTGGGCTGGGCGGCGCTGACGGTCGGCACATCGCACGCCGTGCTCGACTACGTCGTCCCGTACGTGAAGGAACGCGAGGCCTTCGGCGAGCCCATCGCCCATCGCCAGGCGGTGGCCTTCATGTGCGCCAACATCGCGATCGAATTGGACGGGCTGCGGCTGATCACGTGGCGCGGCGCGGCGCGCGCCGAACAAGGCCTGCCGTTCATCCGCGAAGCGGCGCTGGCCAAGCGGCTCGGCGCCGACAAGGGCATGCAGATCGGCCTGGACGGCGTTCAGCTGCTCGGCGGTCACGGCTACACCAAAGAGCACCCGGTCGAGCGCTGGTACCGCGACCTGCGGGCCATCGGCGTCGCCGAGGGTGTCGTCGTCATCTAGCAGTCATCTAAGTCGTTGTCTAACCCGAGCTGAAAGTTCAATCATGGCAATCAATCTGGAACTGCCCCGCAAGATGCAAGCGGTCACGACCAAGACGCATCAGGGCGCCGCGGAGTTGATGCGGCCGATCGCCCGCAAGTACGACCTCAAGGAGCACGCGTACCCCGTCGAGCTCGACACCCTGTTCAGCCTCTTCGAAGGGGCTTCGGGGTCGTTCGAATTCGCCGGAGCGAACGCGCTGGGGGGCGAGGACGAAGAGCGGGACAAGAACCACAACGGCGCCAACATGGCCGCACTGCTGCAGACCCTGGAAGCCAGCTGGGGCGACCTCGCGATGATGCTGTCGGTCCCGTACCAGGGGTTGGGCAACGCCGCCATCTCCGCCGTCGCCAACGAGGAGCAGCTGCAACGCCTGGGCAAGGTATGGGCGGCGATGGCGATCACCGAACCCGGCTTCGGGTCGGACTCGGCCGCGGTCGCGACGACGGCCACCCTGGACGGCGACGAGTACGTGATCAACGGCGAGAAGATCTTCGTCACCGCGGGGTCGCGCGCCACCCACATCGTGGTGTGGGCGACGCTGGACAAGTCGCAGGGCCGCGCGGCGATCAAGTCGTTCGTGGTGCCGCGCGAGCACCCCGGGGTCACGGTCGAACGGCTCGAGCACAAGCTGGGCATCAAGGGTTCCGACACCGCGGCCATCCGGTTCGACAACGCGCGCATTCCGAAGGAGAACCTGCTCGGCAACCCCGAAATCGAGGTGGGCAAGGGCTTTTCCGGGGTCATGGAGACCTTCGACAACACCCGGCCCATCGTCGCCGCCATGGCGGTGGGTGTGGGTCGCGCCGCGCTGGAGGAAATTCGCAAGATCATCACCGAGGCCGGCGTGGAGATCTCCTACGACCAACCCGCACACGCCCAGAGCGCGGCGGCATCGGAGTTCTTGCGGATGGAAGCCGACTGGGAGGCGGCCTACCTGCTGTCGTTGCGGGCGGCGTGGCAGGCCGACAACAAGATCCCCAACTCCAAAGAAGCGTCGATGAGCAAGGCCAAGGCCGGCCGGATGGTCACCGACGTCACCCTCAAGTCCGTTGAATTGGCCGGCACCGCAGGCTATTCCGAACAGTCGCTGCTGGAGAAGTGGGCGCGGGACTCGAAGATCCTGGACATCTTCGAGGGCACCCAACAGATCCAGCAGCTGGTGGTCGCGCGGCGGCTGCTGGGGTTGTCGTCGGCCGAGCTCAGGTAGCGATCGCGTTGAGCCGCTCGCGGTCGTCGTCGTCCAGCTCGATCGACGAGACGTCCACGTTTTCCTCGAGATGGCGCACCGACGAGGTGCCGGGGATGAGCAGCACGTTGGAGGCCACCCCCAGCGTCCACGCCAGCGCGACCTGGGCCGGGGTGCGACCTAATCGCTGCGCGATCTCCTGAACCGCCCGGTGGCCGAGCACCGGGTTGGGCCGCATGAAGGCGGCGCCCAGCGGGAAGAAGGGAACAAACGCGATCCCCCGCTTCGTGCATTCGTCGAGTACCGCGGCCGAGTCTCGGTGGACCAGGTTGAATGCGTTTTGCACACAGGCGATTTCGGTGCGTTCGCACGCACGCAGCAGCTGCTCGCGGCTGACGTTGCTCAACCCGATTCCGCCGATCAATCCGGCGTCGCGCGCCTCGATCAGGGCCGAAAGTTGGTCGTCGAACTGGTGGTCCAGGCCGTCGCTTTCGAACACCCGCAGGTTGATCACGGCCAGGTGCTCGACGCCGAGGCCGCGCAGGTTCGCTTCGATGTCGCGGCGCAGCTCGGCCGGCTCGCCGGCCGGCAGCCAGGCGCCGTTCTCGTCCCGCCGCCCGCCGACCTTGCTGACCAGCGCCAGGTTTGCCGGATAGGGATGCAGGGCCTCGCGGATCAACTCGTTGGCGACGTCGGGTCCATAGAACTGGGCGGTGTCGATGTGGTCGACACCGAGTTCGACCGCGCGCCGCAGCACGGCCAGCGCCTCGTCGCGGTCGCGTGGCGGGCCGAACGCGTTCGGCCCGGGCAACTGCATGGCGCCGAAGCCGACGCGGTTGACCGAAAACCCACCGAGTGGAAAGGGATCCATACGGTGAGGTTAGCGTCGAGCGATGGACACGTTTCACGCGCTCGTCGCGCGTCAAGAAGGCGACCGGATCACCGCAACGGTCCAAACCCTACGTCCCGACGACCTGCCGCCCGGCGACGTGACGATCCGGGTCCTGTATTCGAGCGTCAACTACAAGGACGCCTTGGCGTTGACGCCGGGCGGCGGCGTGGTGCGCGACTATCCGGTGGTGCCGGGCATCGACCTGACCGGTGAGGTCGTGGAGTCAGCCTCGCCCGATTTCGCCGTCGGCGACACGGTCCTGGCCCACGGGTACGCGATCGGCACCGGCCACCACGGCGGCTACGCCGAATACGCGCGGTTACCCGCCGACCAGGTGGTGGCGCTTGGCGCGTTGAGTCCGCACGAGGGCGCGGCGATCGGAACCGCGGGCTTCACCGCGGCGATGAGCGTGCGGGCACTGATCGACTGGGGCATCGCGCCCGACGCCGGCGCCATCGTCGTCACCGGGGCCACCGGCGGTGTCGGCTCCGTCAGCGTGGACCTGCTGGCGGCCGCCGGGTATCGGGTGGTTGCCTCGACCGGCAAAGCCGAGGCCGGCGACCGGCTGAAAGCCCTTGGCGCCGCGGAGGTTATCGGCCGGCTGCC
>NZ_JAICZA010000169.1 GCF_025933915.1 Mycobacterium sp. | reverse complement strand
CGTGGCCGGCGCCTCCTCCGGCATCGGAGAGGCCACCGCTATCGAACTCGCGGCCCACGGCTTCCCCGTCGCCCTGGGCGCCCGCCGCGTCGAGAAGCTCGAGGACATCGTCGGCAAGATCAACGCCGGCGGGGGCGAAGCGGTCGGATTCCACCTGGACGTCACCGACCCAACTTCGGTGAAATCCTTTGTGGCACAGTCAGTCGATGCGCTCGGCGAGATCGAGGTGCTGGTGGCCGGCGCGGGCGACACCTACTTCGGCAAGCTCGCCGAGATCACCACCGATGAGTTCGAGTCCCAGCTGCAGATCCACCTCGTTGGCGCCAACCGGCTGGCCGCCGCGGTGCTGCCCGGCATGCTCGACCGGCAGCGTGGCGACCTGATCTTCGTCGGATCCGATGTGGCCCTGCGCCAGCGGCCGCACATGGGCGCCTACGGCGCGGCCAAGGCCGCGCTCGTCGCGATGGTCACCAACTTCCAGATGGAGCTCGAGGGCACCGGCGTGCGGGCCTCGATCGTGCACCCCGGCCCGACGAAGACGTCGATGGGCTGGAGCCTGCCGGCCGAAAAGATCGGCCCCGCACTGGAAGACTGGGCCAAGTGGGGCCAGGCTCGCCACGACTACTTCTTGCGGGCGTCCGACCTCGCCCGGGCGATCACATTCGTCGCGGAGACGCCGCGGGGCGGCTTCGTTGCCAACATGGAGCTTCAGCCCGAGGCGCCGTTGGCCGTGACGAAAGAACGCCAGCAACTCACATTGGATGAAAAGGCCTTGGATTCATGACTTCGCGAAACGACGATGCGGCGCGAGGTATGAGCGCCGATGAGGAGTGAGCAGATGACGACAGCTATCGTGCCGCGGGTTTCCGGTGGCGAAGAGGAGCATGGTCACCTCGAGGAATTCCGCACCGACCCGATCGGTTTGATGCAGCGGGTCCGCGACGAGTGCGGTGACGTCGGCTGGTTCCAGCTGGCGGGCAAGCACGTCATCCTGCTGTCCGGTGCGGGGGCCAACGAGTTCTTCTTCCGCTCCGCCGACGAAGACCTGGATCAAGCCGAGGCCTACCCGTTCATGACGCCGATCTTCGGCAAGGGCGTGGTATTCGACGCCAGCCCGGAGCGGCGCAAGGAGATGCTGCACAATTCGGCGCTGCGCGGCGAGCAGATGAAGGGACACGCCAGCACCATCGAGGGCGAAGTCAAGAAGATGATCGCGAACTGGGGCGACGAGGGCGAGATCGAGCTGCTCGACTTCTTCGCCGAGCTGACCATCTACACCTCGACGGCCTGCCTGATCGGATTGAAGTTCCGCGAACAACTCGATCACCGGTTCGCGGAGTATTACCACGAGCTGGAACGCGGCACCGACCCGCTGTGCTACGTCGACCCGTATCTGCCGATCGACAGCTTCCGGCGCCGCGACGAGGCCCGCGTCAAACTCGTTGCGGTGGTGCAGGAGATCATGGATCATCGGCTGGCCAATCCACCGAAGGACAAGGCCGACCGCGACATGCTCGACGTGCTGGTGTCGATCAAGGACGAGGACGGGACTCCGCGATTCTCCGCCGACGAGGTCACCGGGATGTTCATCTCGTTGATGTTCGCCGGGCACCACACCAGTTCCGGGACCTCGGCATGGACAATGATCGAGCTGATCCGCCACCCCGAGGTGTACGCGGAGGTGCTGGCCGAGCTCGAGGAGCTCTACGCCGACGGCCAGGAGGTGAGCTTCCATGCGCTGCGCTCGATTCCGAAGCTGGACAACGTGGTCAAGGAGACCCTGCGGCTGCACCCGCCGCTGATCATCCTGATGCGGGTCGCCAAGGGCGAGTTCGAAGTCGAGGGCTTCCCGATTCACAACGGCGACTACGTCGCCGCATCCCCGGCGATCAGCAACCGGATCCCCGAGGACTTCCCCGACCCCGACGCGTTCAAGCCCGATCGCTACAACAAGCCCGAGCAGGCCGACATCGTCAACCGGTGGACCTGGATTCCGTTCGGCGCGGGACGCCACCGGTGTGTCGGCGCCGCGTTCGCCCAGATGCAGATCAAAGCGATCTTCTCGGTTCTGTTGCGTGAGTACGAATTTGAGATGGCACAACCGGCGGACAGCTATCACAACGATCACTCGAAGATGGTTGTGCAGCTTGCCCGGCCGGCGAAGGTCCGCTACCGCAAGCGCAATGCGTAAGGAGTAAGTCCCAATGGGCTCAAAGGGATTCAGAATCGAAGCGGATCTGGATTTGTGCCAGGGCCACGCCATGTGCGAACTGGAGGCGCCCGACTACTTCCGGGTCCCCAAGCGGGGCAAGGTCGAGATCCTCGATCCCGAACCGCCCGAAGACGCCCGCGATGAAGTCGAGCGCGCGGTCGATATGTGCCCAACGCATGCACTGTCCATCAAAGAGAAAGAAGACTGACCCATGACATCACAGGCGGCACACTCCCGCGGCGAACTCGAGGCATGGGTCGACCGCTGGCTGCAGGCCAACAAGGACTGCGAAAAGGCCGGTGACTGGCGGCCGTTGGCGGACTTCTACGCCAAAGACGCCACCTACGGCTGGAACATCGGTCCCAAGGAAGATGTGATGTGCGTCGGCGTCGACGAGATCCGCGACATCGCCCTCGGTCTGGAGATGGAGGGCCTGGAGAACTGGGTGTACGAGTACCAGAAGGTGCTCATCGACGAGAAGCAGGGCGAGATCGTCGGCTTCTGGAAGCAGATCGTCAACAAGACCGACGGCACCCAGGGCGAGATCTACGGCATCGGCGGCAGCTGGTTTCGCCTCAACGGCGGCAACCTCATCGAGTGGCAGCGCGACTTCTTCGACTTCGGACACGTCGCGAAGATGTTCGCCACCCTCATCGAATCCGGCGATCTGAGCGCCGGCATGCAGAAGCGGATCGAGCGCAGCGTCGCCGGCGAGAAGCTGCCGGGCTACTACCCGCTCGGCGAGGCACCGGTCCCGATTTGGTGAGCGGGGATCCGCGCTCGCGCTCGCCGCGGAGCCAACCAAGCATTTGATTTGTTGCACGCGCTATGCTGACGCGACAGGGGTGCCTGTGGCACTCGTCACCACCGCTGTCAGGCCTGATGGGGCCGGGCAGTCTCAATTCAATGGCGAAATGGGGTCAGGTCCAACGTGAAGACAAAAGGCGCACTGATCTGGGAGTTCAACCAGCCGTGGTCCATCGAGGACATCGAGATCGGCGACCCGCAAGCGCACGAGGTCAAGATCCAGATGGAAGCGGCGGGCATGTGCCACTCCGACCATCACCTGGTCACCGGGGGTATCCCGATGGCCGGATTCCCGGTCCTGGGCGGGCACGAGGGAGCGGGCATCGTCACCGAGGTCGGCCCCGGCGTGGAGGACATCGCCCCGGGTGACCACGTGGTGCTGTCGTTCATCCCCTCCTGCGGGCAGTGTCCGACCTGTCAGTCCGGCATGCGCAACCTGTGTGATTTGGGCGCGGGGTTGCTGGGCGGCGCGGCGGTCAGCGATGGCACGTTCCGCGTTACGGCCCGCGGCCAGAATGTCTTCCCGATGACGCTGCTGGGTACGTTCTCGCCCTACATGGTCGTGCACCGCGCCTCGGTGGTAAAGATCGACCCGTCCGTTCCGTTCGAGGTCGCCGCGCTGGTCGGCTGCGGCGTCACCACCGGCTACGGTTCGGCGGTGCGTACCGCCGACATTCGGCCGGGCCAAGACGTCGCGATCGTCGGTGTCGGCGGCGTCGGCATGGCGGCGCTGCAGGGTGCCGTCAACGCCGGCGCCCGCTACGTCTTCGCGATCGACCCGGTTGAGTGGAAGCGCGACCAGGCCCTGAAGTTCGGCGCCACCCACGTCTACCCCGATATCGATGCCGCGCTCATGGGCATGGCTGAGGTCACCTACGGCCTGATGGCCCACAAGGTGATCGTCACGGTCGGCGAGCTGCACGGCGCCGACATCGACAACTACCTGAACATCACCGCCAAGGGCGGCACCTGCGTGGCGACCGCCATCGGCAGCCTGCTGGACACCAACGTGACGCTGAACCTGGCGATGTTGACCCTGATGCAAAAGAACCTGCAGGGCACCATCTTCGGTGGCGGCAACCCCCAGTACGACATTCCACAGTTGCTGTCGATGTACAAGGCCGGCAAGCTGAACCTGGACGACATGATCACCCGCCAGTACAAGCTGGAACAGATCAACGACGGCTACCAGGACATGCTGGACGGCAAGAACATTCGCGGCGTCATCCGGTTCACCGACGCCGACCGGTAAACCAATCGTCATCAGCCGCGTCTATTTCGGTGACCGGCTTCGGCCACTGTCATGGCGCCGGGACGAACCGGCGCCATGACGGTGCGCGACCACGTGGCCATGTCTGCGGTGAGCGGGCTGCCGCCAGACCGCACGGCCACATGCTGCTGGGCTCCTTCCTTGCGCCACAACGCAATCGGCGCGCCAACGACTATCGAGGCGACGCGTCCCGAGGTGCCGCGTGCGCAACCTAGTGACAGGAGAAGAAAATTGACCCAAACCGAGAAATCCCAGGCATCCCCGGCCCTGGCCGCGTCGCAATCCTCGTGGCGGTGCGTGCAAGCGCACGACCGGGAGGGCTGGCTGGCGCTGATGTCCGATGACGTCGTCATCGAGGATCCGATCGGCAAGTCCGTCACCAACCCGGACGGCACGGGTGTCCGCGGCAAGGAGGCCGTCGGCGCCTTCTTCGACACCAACATCGCGGCCAATCAGCTCTCCATCACCTGTGAGGAGACCTTCCCGTCGAGTTCGCCCGACGAGATCGCCCACATTTTGGTGCTCAACAGCAGGTTCGAGGGCGGCCTCACCAGCTCGGTACGTGGGGTGTTCACCTACAAGGTCAACGACGCCGGGCTGATCACCAACATGCGCGGCTACTGGAACCTCGAGATGATGCAGTTCGGCAAGGGGGAATGAGCGCCCATGGCGTCGATCTTCACCAAAATCATCAACCGTGAACTTCCCGGCCGCTTCGTCTACGAGGACGACGACATCGTCGCGTTCCTGACGATCGAACCGATGACGCAGGGGCACACCCTGGTGGTGCCGCGCAAAGAAATCGATAATTGGCAGGACGTCGACGGCGCGGCCTTCGCCCGGGTCATGACCGTGAGCCAATTGATCGGCAAGGCCGTGTGCAAGGCCTTCAGAACCGAACGGTCCGGCCTGATCATCGCCGGACTGGAGGTGCCGCACCTGCACGTGCATGTCTTCCCCACCCGCAGCCTCAGCGACTTCGGCTTCGCCAACGTGGACCGCAACCCCTCAGCGGAATCGCTGGACGAGGCCCAGGCCAAGATCAAGGCCGCCCTGGCTCAATTGGCGTGAACCGCGCGCTGCGCGTGGACGTCACTGATGCGCGGCAACGTCACCCGGAAGCAGCAGCCCTCGCCGGGCGCGGTGGTCACACTGACGACGCCGCCGTGCGCCCGCACCAACGACTCGACAATGGATAGACCCAGACCGGTACCGCCGCTGGCCCGCGCCCGCGACGAGTCGGTGCGATAGAACCGTTCGAACACCCGCGACGCGTCCTGCTGGCTCATGCCGGGGCCTTTGTCCGCCACTTCGAGGACCGCGTCGTCGCCGTCGGTGCCGACCCGCACCGTGACGTCGGCGCTTTCCGGGGTGTGCTGCAAGGCGTTGGCGATCAGGTTGCTCAGCACCTGCCGTATTCGCGGTTCATCACCGAGCACCTCCGGCGTGCCGGGGCCGTCGAGGACCTTCATGGCGATGGTTCGCCGGGGATCGATCGCCTGCGCGTCGTGCACGGCATCGCTGGCGAGTGCCAGCAGGTCCACCCGGTTGCGCTCGAGAGGTCGTTGCACATCGAGGCGGGCCAGCAACAGCAGGTCGTCGACGAGCAGGCCCATCCGGGAGGCCTCGCTTTCGATCCGCGACAACAGCATCGCGACGTCGCGGGCGGCGCCTTGGCGGTACAGTTCCGCGAAGCCGCGGATGGTGGTCAGCGGGGTACGCAGCTCGTGGCTGGCGTCGGTGATGAAGCGTCGCATCCGGTCCTCGGAGCCGCGGGCCTTCTCGGCCGAGGACTCCGAGGAGGCCAGTGCCTGCTGAATCTGGGCGAGCATCCCGTTGAGCGCGAGCGACAGCCGGCCCACCTCGGTTCGCGGATCACGTTCGGGGACACGGCGATCCAACTGACCGGAAGCGATCGCCGCGGCCGTTCGTTCGACTTCTGCCAGTGGCCGCAGGCTGCGTTGCACCACCGCGAAGCCGGCGATCCCGACCAAGACCAGCACCGCCACGCCGATGCCGAACTGCAGCCAGACCAGTGAGCCGACCGTGTGCTGGAGGTCGGACAGGTCGATGGCCACGGTGGTCAGCCCGTGCGGGCCGCGCACCGAGACCGCTCGCCAGTGGATGTTCGAACCGTTCACCGAGGGCAGCGTCGTCGGATTGGGACCCACATCGTTATTGGCCGGTAGCGCCGGTTCGGCGTTGCGGTCGTTGATGGCGGTGAACGGGGTCCCGTCGGTGCTGATGCCACGCACATAGAACTTCGACGGTGGCCGGCCCGGGTCCGGGCCTTCGTAGGGCGGCGCGGACTGCCGCCGCGGGGCCTGCGCCCAGCTGTGCGATGCGTCGAGCAGTGTCTGGTCGATGCGGCTGATCTGACTATGACGCAGGATCGACGTCACCGCGACACCGGACACGGCGAGGCCGCACGCGACCAGCACCAGGGTGGCGGCGACGAGCCCTACCCGCAGCGGCAATCCACGTCGAGGTTTGGTGACCATCTGCCCAATTCTCCGCTACCGCAGTTGGCCGAGCGCGTGCTCAGCGCGGTTCCCGTAACACATAACCCACGCCGCGCAGCGTGTGCAGCAGCCGCTTTTCCCCGGTGTCGATCTTGCGGCGCAGATACGACACGTAGGACTCGACGACATTGACGTCACCTCCGAAGTCGTATCGCCACACGTGGTCGAGGATCTTCGGTTTGCTCAACACCGTGCCCGCGTTGATCACAAAGTAACGCAGCAGTGTGAATTCGGTCGGCGACAGCGACACCGGTTGACCGGCCTTCCACACCTCATGTGTTTCCTCGTCGAGTTCGATATCGGCGAAAGTCAGCCGGGCGCTGCGTGGTTCTGCTCCACCCTTCCCGGTGCGGCGCAGGATGACCCGCAACCGCGCGACGACCTCTTCGAGGCTGAACGGCTTGGTCACATAGTCGTCGCCGCCCAGCGTCAGACCGGCGATCTTGTCCTGCAAGGAATCCCGCGCCGTCAAGAACAACGCGGGAGCCTCGATACCGTCGGCCCGCAACCGTCGCAGCACCCCGAACCCGTCCATGCCCGGCATCATCACGTCGAGAATGACCGCGTCGGGACGGGCTTCGCGCGCCCGGTCCAAAGCCTGGGCGCCGTTGGTTGCCGTGTAGACCTCGAACCCCTGGAACTTCAAACTCACCGAGAGCAGCTCGACGATGTTGGCTTCGTCGTCGACCACGAGGACGCGAGCCTCCGGCTTGGTGTCACTGGGAGTTGGCGATGTCATCAGCTGCTTCTGTCCCTTACTTGAAGTTACCTATGGAAAGAGTGTGTGATTCCTGAAAGCTCAGTGTCAACCGTCTGTTAGTAGTCTGCCAGGCATCGACGCAGTGCCTTGAGACGGATCGGCCTTTCCCGGGCCGCGTCGTGAATAGACTCGAAGGATGAACCTCGCCAAAAGCATCGTGACGGCGGCGACCGCTCCCGCGCGGGTCGGGCTGGCGGCGGCGGACGCGGGTCTGGGCGTGGCCAGCGCGGCCGTGGGCGTGGCGAAACGAGCTTTGGGTGAGAACGGATCCGCCGGCACGAACGCGATGACGTCGATGCTGGGGATCGACGACGCGCTCGTGCGTGCTAACCGGCTGGCCAGGCTGCTCGACGACGACGCCCCGCTGGGTCGGGCGGTGGCCGCGGATGGGCCGCTCGATCGCTTGCTGCGCCCGGGCGGGGTGGTCGACATGCTGACCTCGGAGGGCGGTCTGCTCGACCGCCTGACCGCCGAGGGCGGGGCCCTGCAGCGCACGCTGCAGCCCGGCGGGCTGGCCGATCAGCTGGTTGCCGAGGAGGGTTTGATCGAGCGCCTGCTCGCCGAGGACGGGCTGGCCGACCGGCTGCTCAGCGAGGGCGGCCTGGTCGACAAGCTGACGGCGAAGCATGGGCCGCTGGACCAGCTCGCCGACGTTGCCGACACCCTGGCGCGGCTCACGCCCGGGATGGAGGCGCTCGAGCCGGCCATCGCCACCCTGCAGGACGCCGTCATCGCGCTCACCATGGTGGTCAACCCGCTGAGCAGCATCGCCGACCGGATCCCGCTGCCGGGACGCCGGCGGCCGTCGTCGCGGACGGTGCGCCCAGCGCGCGTGATCGACAGCGACCAGTGACCGGTTAGGCTTGGGTCCGGTTTTACCCCGCCTCCTTAGCTCAGTGGTAGAGCCGGGTAGAACGTTAGTTGGATGCTCGGGCGGCCGGAGCGTCAATAGGACTGGCCGTCGGCGTACCGCTGTCGCCGGTAGTAGCGACCGCTGCCGCGATTCCTTGCCTTGTACGTCGGCAGCTGGCTGTCACAGTTGGGGCAAATGAGCCGCAGATTCTCCCGACGATCGTTGCTTGCGTCTCCGTTGATGTGGTCGACGATCAGCGCCAGGGTCACGCCGTTCCATTTGTCCTCGATGCCGCAGATCGCACAACAACCGCCCTGCTGCTCATAGAGGTAGTCGCGGACGTAGTGCCCCTGGTAGGACGTGCGCCCACAGACTCCGGTGTCGAGCCAGGCCTCCAAGAGCAAGCGTCGGCGGTATGACTGTTGGCATGCGTTGGTGCAGAACACCTTTCGCCGACGGCCTTCGAAATCGACTCCGCACCCGAGACAGGTCGTTGACACAAGACGACGCTATCCCTGAGTACCGACAGGAATGGAGCCGCGTGAGAGACTCGAACTCTCGACATCCGCTTTACAAGAGCGACGCTCTACCAACTGAGCTAACGCGGCCGGGGCTGGCTCGATAAGCCACGACGATTCTACGACAGGGTGATGCCGT
>NZ_JAICZA010000180.1 GCF_025933915.1 Mycobacterium sp. | reverse complement strand
TGACGATGCGCCGTTCCACGCCTAATTGGCGCAGCGCGCGGCCGACTCGGCGGGCATCGGCGATCGCCCCGCATTCGATGTAGGTGTCGAACGCGGCATTGAGTTGGTCGAGTGCCTCGGAGTTGCGCTGTGCGCGACTCAACTCGCCGCCGGCATCCTCGGCAGCGCTGGCATAAAGAAGCGGCCGCGACGACGCGTGAAGCGACTCCGCGGCGGCCACCAATACCTCGGCGTCCCGCTCCAGGATGCCGCGGGTGTGTTGCGCGACCGTGGCGAACAATCGAACGGCGGGCCGCTCGCGTTCGAGCACGTCAACGGCGTCCAGGAGACGCGCGCGCAGGCCGGCATCACCGGCCGCTGAGGCTACCCGTGCGGTCAGGGTCAGCTGATCCAACACGGTCGGCAAGAACGGGGTCACGAGCAGCGAGATGTCGCCACCGAGCCAGCGCACCGCTTCATGAACGTCGTCGCGCTGCCACGCCGACAGCCCTAGCGCGCACGCCGCCCCGCGACGTACGGCAGGTGAACCGTTGATGTACGCATCGCGCGCCTCGCTCATCGTCTCTATCAACAACGTCCGGTCGTCGGTGCGCGCCGCCACCTCGGCCAGGGTGAACATGCGCATCGCGGTGACGAAGGTCGATCCCGTTCGCTCGGGCGTGGGCAGCCGCTCGGTGGTGGCGCGGGCAGCCGAGAGCCGGCCCGCGGCCACCTGTACAACCCCCGCCGTCAGGTCCCAGATGTGCAGCGCCATGCCGTCGCGTTCCTGCAGGGATTTCTCCGTGCAGTTCGCGACCACCGTCGCGGCATCTTCCAACCGTCCGACCACGGCAAGCTGGTTTGCCAGGTGGCATGCGGCGAGGTTATGAGCGGTCATGTCGCCCGCGGGGGGCAGGGCTTGCAGTTCCTCAACGCGGTGCAGCGCGCGGCCCGGATATCCGTTCGCGCAGTCAAGGCAGGCAAGTGCTACTCCGGACAGAATGCTCGACTCGAGATCGCCTGTGGTTGCGGCGGCCGCCGCCGCCTCGTCGGCTGCCGCGCTGTCGTGGCCGTGCAGGCCGTACATCGCCAGGTTGTACGCCAGCCACGCCTGGTGTCGCGCCCGGGTGACGTCACTGAGGTGGGGCAACTGAAGTGCGCGGCGGTTGTCTTCGATGTGCTGCGTTGTCGTATCAGTGATCGGCGTCCGGAGCCGGAGAAGAATCTCTGCCTCTTCTTCGGGCGCCAGCGCGGCAGACAGGGTGGCGCCGGCCAGCCTTTCCGCCTCTTCGTAGCGTGTGGCCCGGTTGAGCAGCACGATCGTTTCCGCCACGAGTGGCCCGCGTCCTGGGTCCTGGGGGGGCTGGAGCTCCAACGCGCGCTTGCTCAAATCCGACGCAGCGCCCGGATCGCCATTGGCCACCGAGTGAGCGGCTTCGCGGAGTGCAGCGATCGCGGCCTGATCGCCCACCTCCGCGCTGCGGGCGAGCTGGGTTGCGACCTCCTCGGGCGCCGCCCCCATGTCCAGCATGACGCTCGCTGATTGCCGCTCCATCGCTCGGCGCAGCGACTGGGGCAACGATTGCCGCGTCGCTTCGCGCAGCAGGTCGTGACGAAACCTCATCTGTTCACCGTCTTCGATGAGCAGGTCGGCGTGGATTGCCTCTTCTATCGCCGACACCAGGGCGGTGGGTCGGCGCTCCAGCATCGCGGCGAGCAGCCGGGCCGAGAACCGGTCAGGCAGCACGGCGGCTACTCGCACGACTTGGCTCGCAGCGGGGGAGAGCTGGTCGAGGCGTTGCTGCATGGTGTCGCTGAGCCGCCGCGGCAACGAGTCTCCGGTGGCGCCCGCGCGGCCCCCGCTGACATCGAGCCGGCCTTCCTCGTCCAGTCCTCTCAGCAGCTCCGTGAGCAGGAACGGGTTGCCGTGCGCCTTGTCGGCCAGATTCAGGAGCGACGCATCCGCGTTGGCTCGCACGGCATCTTGCACGATGTCGGCGACCGCGTTCGGTGCCATGGCCGTCAACCGCAGAAACTTGGCATCCTCGCGTTCCAGGGCGGTCAGCGTCTCGCGAACGACCGGGCCGCCGGCGCCGGTTCGGGCGGTAAGCACCCACAGGACCGGAGCATCGGGCCGTGTCGCGGCCAGCGACCGAAGCGCGAGCAGGGTGGCGTTGTCGGCCCAATGGATGTCCTCGAGGAGGATCACCACGGGCGTTCGGGACGCGGCCGAATGGATGGCGGCTTGCAGATCGCGCACCACCCAGTAGCGCAGATCGGCCGACGTGCCCAAGCGGCGCAAAGCCTCCGCATCACCGACAGGAGGATCCGCGCGCAGGGTCGCCATGAACAGCGAGAAAAATGGCACCGTCTGTTGGTACTCGAAGGCTTCGCCGAATAGTGCGCGAACTCCGGCCTTCTCCGCGAGCGTCAAGACCTCGGTCAGCAAGCGGCTCTTCCCGATGCCCGGCGGGCCCTCGATGAGCAGTACGCCCCCGCGCCCCTGAGCGAGCGCCGCGATCAGCGCGCCGACCACCTTCAGCTCGCCCGCCCGGCCACGAATCGGCGGAATGCGCACGTTCCCCGACGTCCTCGCGGTGTTCACGCGAACCGCCGCCCCCCGACGTGAAGTAGGCGGGCGCAAGACTTCCCCGTTGTGCCGTCCACAGTCCTCGCCACCCTTAGCGCTGGTAGCCAGTGTAGGCGTGTTCCTCAGCCCCCTTTGCTGTGGATCGTGTTCGACCATTTGTCGCGACGGACCTGGCACATTCCCGCGCCCGGGTGTACGGGGACGATCCAAGGGAACATACGTGGCAGAAGCCGCGGGCTTGACGCTCATCGAAGCCTGCTCTCAGACAGCGCGGTGGCGCTAACCCCACGCCTGGTCAACCACCCCAACGCAAAGTCGGCAACCTGGCGCCGGCGACCATCGATCGTGAGCGAATGGCCGCGATCGGCAAACTGCTTCAGGTCGGTCACGGCCGTCGATTCGCCATAGAGCTTGTAATCGGCAGGGCTAGCGACGTCTGGGACGATGTGGTCTTTTTGACAGGAGATCAAAAGCAGCGGACCGCCATCGGGATTCCGGCTGTCCATCCGGCGATTCAAATTGCCAAAGGCGGTCTGAATCAGCGGCGGTGTCGGCGGGTGGACGGAGTATGCCTCCGAAAATCGCTCCGACTCCGCGCCCGATGTCATGCCGCCACCTGGACTTCCACCGACAGATAGTCGGCTATCCCGTGCGTTGCAGGCCAGTCACCATCGCGCACCGCTTGGCTGAGCAACTCAACTAGTGGACTGCAGGCGCCCAACTCGGCCAGCCATGAGGCCACCGTCGGTGCGATGTCATCTGCTTGGACGCGTACGGTACGGCCGTCATGTAGGCGATCGGTCAGCAGATAGATAGTCATTTCTCCATGCCTTTCGCTGGGTCAGGTTGTGGCTGTCGCGCTGCATCGGGCGGCTCGTACCGGGATGGCCGGCGTCGGACCGCCTGATAGCCAGCCGCCGTTGCGTTCGACGCTGTGTGCCGTTGCTGCCTCATCGTCACTTTTCCGACCCGTCCGATGTATTAGCTGACGTGACCCATCACACCGCCGCGGGCGTACACTGAACGTCTCAATCTGAGTAGGTTTGCGCGTCTCAATTTGAGATGCCGGTATTGGGGGCGGCTGCACCGCTCAGTCGAGGAGCGAGGTCCATGCGTCGATGAGTTTGCGGGCCGACGCCCAAACCGACGTTCGCCGGGTGAGGGAACGGTTCTTGTGCGAGGGCTCCTTGGAGGCAAAGACCTTGCCCCCGAGCGTGCTGGAGTCCTGGCGTCGCTCGCAGGCCCTGCGCATTCACCCCGACCGGGTCGAGTTGCCCTTTGTGCGCGAACCCAATCGGGACTCGCGGTTGGCACGCGCGGCCGCGCCGGTGCTGCAGCGCGTCACCGATGACCTGGCCGCGCAAGGCGTCAGCGTTGTTCTGACATCAACTGACGGCGTAGTGGTTGAAAGGACCGCCGCGGAAGTGGCCATCCTCAACGCGTTGGACACGGTGAGCCTCGCGCCGGGGTACAGCTTGGCTGAAGAGGTGGCGGGCACCAACGGGATTGGCACCGCACTGGAAACCGGACGGCCCGCATTCATCGGTGGCGGCGAGCACTACGTCGCTATGTTCACCGGTTTCGCGTGCGCGGGTTCGCCGATCCGTGATCCCATAACGCACAGACTGATCGGCGCCGTGAATCTGAGTTGCCTTGCCGACCAATCCGATCCACTGCTGCTCGCGCTGGCCGCCAGCACTGGTCGGCACATCGAGGATCGCCTGCGGGCGGTGGCTCATGAGAGTGAGACCGCGCTTTTGGAGGCTTATCTGCAGCAGGCACGGCGATCTTCGAGCGGCGTGCTCGCGATCGGTGGCGATGTGGTGATGATGAACCCGTATCTGCGGCACGCGCTCGACGGAAACGAGCAAGCCGCCGTGCTCGAACACGCCTCGGACCTGCTCACCTCCACGCTGTCGGGCACGGTGCTGGCTGTTCTTTCTCGGGGGCGCGTCGCCAAGATCTCTGCCGCCGACCGGTCGACGACGGCGGGACGCGCCAACGTCGTTTTTCACGTCGACGTTTCCGCCGAGACCGGCTTGCATCCGTCTCAAACCGACCGCTCGGTGCACGTTCGAATTCCAGGCCTGGCAGGTCGTAACAGCGCCTGGCTGAGCTGCTGTCAGCAGGTGCGGCAATGCTGTCGCGACCGAGAATGGGTGATGCTCGAGGGAGAGAAAGGGTCCGGTCGGGCAAAGCTGGCGCAAGCTGTGGGGCAGGAAGTGAAGCGGGGCCGAACGGTTCGTGTGATGCGTACCGAAACATTTGCCAGCGCAGCGTCTTTCGTTGCAGAGCTGGCGACACTGTCCGGTGATGAGGACTTCGCAGTGGTGCTCGCCGACGTGGACGACATCGACAAGGACACGCTCGAGGCGATCACCTCGATGCTCGCCACGCGCGCAGGCCGAGGCTGGATCGCGGCGACCAAAAGCTCCGCGGCTCCTTCGGCACCGATCAAGCAGCTGTTGCCGCTGTTCACCCACAGCGTCACCGTGCCGGCGCTGCGACACAGGATTGACGACCTCGAGGAGTTGGTGCCGCTCCTGCTCCGCGAGCTCACCCGGGGGGCCGATGTAGCGCTGGCGCCCGACGCCATGCGCCACCTCAGCAGACTGCCGTGGCCGGGCAACGTTTCGCAGCTGCGGTTGGTTCTGACCGAGACCGTTGCCCGTCAACGATCGGGCATCATCGGCGCCGACAAGTTGCCCCCCGAGTGCCGGTCCGTCACGCGGCGGAAGCTGACCCAAATGGAAGCCCTCGAGCGCGACGCGATTGTCCGTAGCCTGCAAGACAACGGCGGCAACAAACAAGAGGCGGCTCGCACCTTAGGAATGTCGCGGGCAACCATCTACCGCAAGATCAACGACTACGGCATCGCGTAACACCCCCGCGCTTTTCGTCCCAAAAGCATTGGCCCACGATCATCATCGCGAATCGCCGTGGTCCGCGGCGGTTAGCCCCACAAGCTCCCGATAGCCAAACCGGGGGATCGCCGCTCGCGCCGCCACGCGATGCCGCCCGAATTAGCCGCCGCTAGCGACATTTTGACCGGCAGGCTTGTGATTCTCGAAATTCTAGGCAAATCACCCGGGTGAATCAGTTTGCCGGGTGATGACCACTCATCCCACACCGGTTAATGCTGCCTTAACAGATGGAGAGCGGACGGTACACGGAACCGACCATGTTTTTCGGATCTGCGTTCGATGCCGCATAAGCGAGCAATGTCGCGGTGACGGTGGACGAGCCAGCTCCGTTGACCGCCGCAAAACGCCATCGCCGCGAATTGGAGAAACCAGATGAAGCCTCACCAATTTCAACGATCGTCCGCTGAATACGCCTCCGGCGCCGTACGAACACCATGGCTGCTGCCTCGAGTGCGGGACGCCGCCGTGTCTGCCCTGCTATGGGTGCGCCGGAAGGGAGATGGCGCGATGGACGCCGTCCCGGCGATCGAGGATCAACTTCACGCGCTGCAACCCGTCTGTAGCGCCCAGCGGGTGTCGACCGGCATTACCTGCGGTGCGCGAGCGGTGGCGGTCGCCGAGATACACGCCATCGATGGATGCGACCAGATGGGGCTGACCGCAGACGGCGGCCTCGTCGAGACGCTCTGCCAGGCCTGCCTGGATACGTTGCGATGGGCGATGGTGACCTACGTTGCCGACAAACGCGAGATGGCGTCTCGGCGTGGCACCCACCCGGTGTGCGTCACCTGCCAGCGTCCTACTGGATGCCTGCGCAGTGTCTTCACTGTGCGCGCGTTCGGGCCCGAGGGGCTGACACCATGACCCGACTACGCATCGCCTCCCTGTTTCTGGCTGTCGTGGCCGGAGACTACGCCGCCCTCACGTTGATCTATGGCCAACTAACCGATTTCGGCGTCGCCGCCGCAGTTTGTGCGGGGTCTGCGATCACCGCGGGGCTGGTCGCCCGTGCCGAGAACCGACGCCGCCGAGCGGTGGCGCGGGGACGCGCGGCTGTCTGGCAGCGCCGTGATGAGCAGGCCACGACCGTGGCGAATCGGCAGTGCCCGTCGTGCGGGGGTACGCGCCAACAACCAAGCGAATCGCCCAGATTCGTTGACCGGCAGGTCGGCCTCTTATGCCGGGCGTGCGGGCCAGTCCTCAACTTAGGGCCGACATGACGAGCCTCGCCCTGACGTCAGGTGAATCCGGTTGCGGTGGCGTGGGGCGCCCGGTGACGTCGGCGTGGAGGAGTTGACATGAGCGCACCCGCCACCGCGTCGCGTTCGTCGCGCCCCCGCCTAACAGCACCCAGGGCACGAAAATCTCGGCGATTTCGCGCGGACACTGTCGTTGACGTCATCCAGGACGGTCCGAGCATGGCCGGGCGCATCGCCTGGCTGAGTGCCCGGCTGATGATCCGGCCCACGTTGAGCGTGGGCAGCTACCTGCCCTCGGCACCGTGGCCATGGGGCGTCGTCGAGTTTGCCGCCCGTGGCATCGCGCCGGCTCCAGGCACGGTGCGCGCCGGAATCGGGCTGGCGCATTGCACCGCGCAGCTTGTCCGCGCCGCCGGAGTGTTACCGGCCGACGGCACCCACCGGGCCGTGCTGTATATGCACGGCGGGGCCTTTCTCACCTGCGGTGCCTACTCGCATGGCCGACTGGTGAGCATGCTGTCGGGTGTCGCCGACAGCCCCGTGCTGGTGCCGAATTACCGCAAGATTCCCAAACATTCGATCAGCGACGCGATCGACGACTGCTACGACGGCTACTCGTGGCTGCGCCAAAAAGGTTATGAGCCCGACCAGATCGTGCTGGCCGGCGATTCCGCGGGCGGCTACCTGGCGCTGGCATTGGCTCAGCGCCTGCTTAAGTGCGGTGAGCGGCCCGCCGCGCTGGTGGCCATGTCACCGCTGCTGCAACTTGCCACACAACCCAAAAGGACCCACCCCAACATCGGCTCGGACGCAATGTTTCCGCCCAGGGCGTTCGACGCCGTCCACGGCTTGATCACCCGCGCCGCAGCACACCGCAACGCCGACGGGCACGCCGACTCGCTCTACGAGCCGCTCGATCACATCGAACCCGGCCTGCCACCCACGTTGATCCATGTGTCCGGTTGCGAGGTGTTGCTGCACGACGCGCAGCTCGCGGCCCGACGACTGGCGGCCGCCGGTGTGCCGGTCGAAGTGCAAGTATGGCCGGGCCAAATCCACGTGTTTCAACTCGCCGCGCCGATGATCCCGGAAGCCACCCGCTCACTGCGCCAGATCGGCCGCTACATCCGCGAAGCGACCGGATAGCTAAGAGACCCTGAGGTTTTCGACGATGGATTTCGGGGCGTTGCCACCAGAAATCAATTCGGGCCGCATGTATGCCGGCCCCGGCTGTGGATCGATGCTGGTTGCCGCAGCGGCCTGGGGCGGGCTGGCCGCCGACCTGCATTCCGTGGCGGTGTCCTACGGGTCGGTGATTTCGGGCCTGGCCGGCGCAGCATGGCTGGGCGCCGCGTCGGTTGCGATGACGGCCGCCGCCGCGCCCTACGTGGCGTGGCTGACGATGACAGCTGACCTCTGCGAGCAGACCGCCACCCAGGCC
>NZ_JAICZA010000265.1 GCF_025933915.1 Mycobacterium sp. | reverse complement strand
GGGCACCGCGGCGGCATCAGTGCCTTCGTCGTCGAGGCCGACTCACCCGGAATCACCGTGGAGCGACGCAACCAATTCATGGGCCTGCGCGGCATCGAAAACGGCGTGACCAGACTGCATCGCGTTCGGGTCCCGCGCGAAAACCTGATCGGCGCCGAAGGCGACGGCTTGAAGATCGCGTTGACCACGCTCAACGCGGGACGGTTGTCGATCCCCGCGAGTGCGACGGGCTCGTCGAAGTGGGCATTGAAGATAGCGCGCGAATGGTCCGGTGAGCGTGTGCAGTGGGGTAAACCGCTGGCCGAGCACGAAGCGGTGGCCCGCAAGCTCTCGTTCATCGCCGCCACCAACTATGCGCTCGACGCCGTCCTCGAACTCTCCGCGCAGATGGCCGACGAAGGGCGCAACGACATCCGGATCGAGGCGGCGTTGGCCAAGTTGTGGTCCAGCGAGATGGCCTGCGTGATCGCCGACGAGGTCATGCAGATCCGGGGTGGGCGAGGCTACGAGACCGCGGAGTCGCTGGCCGCGCGTGGGGAGCGTGCGGTGCCCGTCGAGCAGGTGTTGCGCGATCTGCGGATCAATCGCATCTTCGAGGGTTCCAGCGAGATCATGAGGCTGCTCATCGCTCGTGAGGCGGTCGACGCCCACCTCGCCGCGGCCGGCGACCTCGCCAAGCCCGACACCGGGTTGCGGCAGAAGGCCGCCGCAGCGGTCGGAGCGAGCGGATTTTACGCAAAGTGGTTGCCGCAGCTGGTTTTCGGTGAAGGACAACGGCCCCGGGCATTCCACGAGTTCGGTCCGCTGGCGTCACACCTACGGTTCATCGAGCGCTCCAGCCGCAAGCTCGCCCGAAACACCTTCTACGGGATGGCGCGGTGGCAAGCCAAGCTGGAGCAGCGGCAGGGGTTCCTCGGGCGTGTGGTCGATATCGGTGCCGAGTTGTTCGCGATGTCCGCGGCGTGCGTGCGGGCGGAGTCGCAACGCGCCGCCGATCCGGTGGTGGGTCAGCAGGCCTACGAGCTGGCCGAAACGTTCTGCGCCCAAGCGGCGTTGCGGGTGGAGACGCTGTTTCACGCCTTGTGGGACAACACCGACGGCAGCGATGTGCAGCTCACCCGCAACCTGCTGCAGGGCCGTTACAGCTGGCTGGAGGATGGGATCATCGATCAGTCCGAGGGCACCGGGCCGTGGATCGCCCATTGGGAAGAGGGCGCGTCGACCGAGACCAATCTGGCCCGTCGGTTCCTATCGGGCTAGTCAAGGCGTCCAACGTCGACCTGTTGGTTGCAATCCGGCGAAGTGACGCCAACGAGTCGACGTTGGGGATTGGGGCAGAATCGTCGTCATGGCCACCTACGTCGCCGGGACGGGCGATTTCACCCGTGACACGAACTACATCAACACCCGCATCACTGCCGATGGGCGCGACGGCTACCCGGTCGAGCCCGGCCGGTATCGGCTCGTCGTCGCCCGCGCGTGCCCGTGGGCCAACCGCGCCATCATCGTCCGGCGATTGTTGGGCCTCGAAAGCGTTCTCTCCATTGGTTTTTGCGGTCCCACCCATGACGAGCGCAGTTGGACGTTCGATCTCGATCCCGGGGGGGTCGACCCGGTCCTGAAGATCCCGCGGCTGCAAGATGCCTACTTCAAGCGATTCCCCGACTACCCCAAGGGCATCACGGTTCCGGCGATCGTCGACGTCGGCACCGGGGCGGTGGTCACCAATGACTTCGCGCAGATGACCCTCGATCTCTCGACGGAGTGGTCGGCGTACCACCGCGACGGCGCACCCGCGCTCTACCCCGAGCGCCTGCGCGCGGAAATCGATGAGGTGAACAAGCGGGTCTACACCGAGATCAACAACGGTGTGTACCGGTGCGGCTTCGCCGGCTCGCAGCAGGCTTACGAAGCGGCCTACGACCGGTTGTTCACCGCGTTGGATTGGGTGAGCGATCGGCTGACCGACCAGCGCTACCTGGTGGGCGACACCATCACCGAGGCCGACGTGCGGCTGTTCACCACCCTGGCCCGCTTCGACCCGGTTTATCACGGGCATTTCAAGTGCAATCGCAGCAAACTGAGCGAGATGCCGGTGCTGTGGGCCTACGCCCGCGACCTGTTTCAGACACCGGGTTTCGGGGACACGGTCGACTTCGTCCAGATCAAGCAGCACTACTACATCGTCCACGCCGACATCAACCCCACCCGCATCGTCCCCAAGGGCCCCGACCTGTCCGGCTGGCTATCCCCGCACGAACGAGAACGCCTGGGCGGCGAGCCGTTCGGGGAGGGAACGCCCCCGGGCCCGCCGCTCGCGGGGGAACGGGTCCCCGCCGGCCATGGGGCCTGACCCTTGGCGCCGAACGTCGAGGCCTAACCCTTGGCGCCGAACGTCGAGTTGTTGGGCGAATCTTGGCGTTTCGGCCCAACAAGTCCACGCTCGACGCTCAGAGTCGGCAGCCGGCCGCGACCAGGGCACTACGGGTCCGCGCCACGACAACGTATGGGCGGTACCGCAGCATGTCGGCACTGGCCCGGACGATCGTCCAACCACGTGCCTCGAGTTCGGCCAGCCGATCAATGTCTCGGGTGCGCCGCGCAGGGTCGGTCCAGTGGTGTGCGCCGTCGAATTCCACGCCGACCTTCCATTCCTCCCAGCCCATGTCGATGCGCGCCAGCATCGCGCCCCATTCGTTGAGCACTTCGATCTGGGTTTGTGGACGCGGCAATCTGCTGCCGACGAGGAGCAAACGGGTCTTCGTCTCGTACGGTGATTCAGCGCCTCCGTCGACCATGGTCAGGACACGCCGCAACTGCACCAACCCGCGCGCTCCGCGATGGCGGTCGGCCAGCAGTTCGACGTCCGCTGTCTTCACGTCGGTTGCATGCATCAGCGCATCGACCCGAATCACCGCTGTAGTCAACCCCTTTCGCCTCCCGAGGTCGAACGCCGTGCGTGCCGGCGTGGTCAGGCTCATCCCGTCACACACAGTCGTCTCATCGTCTTCGAGGGTGTCGCTGTGCAGGATGATGCCGCGTGCCTTGTTCCGGCTGAGCCGGTTCAACTCGGCGGGCAGCCAGTCGTCGATCCACCCCGTGCGATGTAATGCCGCCGCGGACAGGCCTGCCACGGTTGCGGTCCGTTCAGACCACAGCCACGCGGCAACGGCTCGGGTCACCGGTGTCAACCGTTGTCCACGGCGAAGGTAGACGTTGCGATGAACCATCTCGAATTCGGTTCGCAACCGATGTCGAGTGATGACTCCAGCTGCCAGTGCGTCGGTTCCTCTAAATGGCCAGTCCAACGGTCGCATGCCGACACAGTGCCCGGACGCACCGACATCCGCGGTCGAGCGTCGACTTGTTGCGCTCACAGACTCGGCGGTTTCAGGAGGTGAGTGCAACAGCTTCTAGTTGAGGAGTTGTTGTGCGTCCGTCAGCGTTGTCATGGCTTGGCCGTCGGTTTTGGGATTGCATCAGGGAAGGAATGTCACCCGGTGAGGCTGGCGTGGCCGTCGGCGTGTCGATGGCCAGTGGTCGGCATTGGTTTGCTGATGCTGGCGGGGTGAGACCAAAGTTTCC
>NZ_JAICZA010000174.1 GCF_025933915.1 Mycobacterium sp. | reverse complement strand
GGGTTTCCGGAGCTGGTCGACGGCTGCCGGCGCGGCCTGGCGGCGAGGCTGGGCACCGGTGCCGCCGTGGCGGTCACCACGTCGTCGTACCGAACTGCGGTCACGCTTGCCTCCTCATGGTGCATGGTGGGCGGTCGGAGCAAGTTACGCATGTCAATGCGGCCCGCCGCACAATTCCCGGTTAACAACCGTTGACAACTGAATTCACGCTTCGGCAAAAAGAAATTCGAGGTAGCCAGGGCCGGTAGAGGGGCGCGGACACCTCGCCCGTCGGTAGTTAACGATGTTTGCTGACAATTCGAATGTTAGGGGTACTCATCGCGAGGGCGATGAAGCGGACGAAAACGTCGCAAACACATCAGGTGAAAAGCGTCTCCGCCGTTTATCGGGTCCCAGGGTCGCGATACCGCCCGGCGGGCGGACCGACCGTCACAGCACGCTTTCGTGCAGGTGGGCGGCCTGACCATCACGCCGGATTGCGGGTTCGGTGGGCCCCCTGCACTACCCTGGTCAGAATGTGCGGAATTGTCGGCTATGTCGGGCAGCGGCCCGCCTGTGACGTCGTCATGGCCGCGCTGCGCCGGATGGAGTACCGCGGTTACGACTCGTCGGGCATCGCACTGGCGAATGGCAGTGGCCCCTCGGCAGGCACCCTGACGGTGAGCCGCCGCGCCGGCCGGCTGGCCAACCTGGAAGAGGCGGTCGCCCAGATGCCGGCGTCGGCGCTGACCGGCACCACCGGCCTGGGCCACACCCGCTGGGCCACCCACGGGCGCCCCACCGACCGCAACGCACACCCGCACTGCGACGCCGCCGGCAAGATCGCCGTCGTCCACAACGGCATCATCGAGAACTACGCGAACCTGCGCCACGAGCTGGAGGCCCACGGCGTGGAGTTCGTCAGCGACACCGACACCGAGGTCGCGGTGCATCTGGTGGCGCAGGCCTACCGTCACGGCGACACCGCCGGCGATTTCGCCGCGTCGGTGCTCGCGGTGCTGCGCCGCCTGGACGGCCACTTCACGTTGGTGTTCGCCAACGCCGACGAGCCCGGCACCATCGTCGCGGCCCGCCGCTCCACCCCGCTGGTGCTCGGAATCGGCGACGGCGAGATGTTCGTCGGCTCCGACGTGGCGGCCTTCATCCCGCACACCCGCAACGCGATCGAACTCGGCCAGGACCAGGCCGTGGTGATCACCGCGGGCGGCTACCGGATCACCGACTTCGACGGCAACGAAGATGTCGAATACCGCGAGTTCCATATCGATTGGGACCTGGCCGCCGCCGAAAAGGGCGGTTACGAGTACTTCATGCTCAAGGAGATCGCCGAGCAGCCCGCCGCCGTGGCCGACACCCTGCTGGGGCATTTCGTGGACGGCCGGATCGTGCTCGACGAGCAGCGTCTGAGCGATCAGGAACTTCGTGAGATCGACAAGGTGTTCGTGGTGGCCTGCGGCACCGCGTACCACTCCGGGCTGCTGGCGAAATACGCGATCGAGCACTGGACGAGGCTGCCGGTAGAAGTGGAGCTGGCCAGCGAATTCCGTTACCGCGACCCGGTTTTGGACCGCAGCACCCTGGTGGTCGCCATCTCGCAGTCCGGCGAGACCGCCGACACCCTGGAAGCGGTGCGGCACGCCAAGGAGCAGAAGGCCAAGGTCTTGGCGATCTGCAACACCAACGGCTCGCAGATTCCGCGCGAGTGCGACGCGGTGCTCTACACCCGCGCCGGCCCGGAGATCGGGGTGGCCTCGACGAAGACGTTCCTGGCGCAGATCACCGCCAACTATCTGGTCGGCCTGTCGCTGGCGCAGGCCCGCGGCACCAAGTACCCGGACGAGGTCGCGCGGGAGTACCACGAACTGGAAGCGATGCCGGACCTCGTCGCGCGGGTGATCGCGACGATCAAGCCGGTGGCCGCCTTGGCCTATCAATTCGCCCAGTCGCCGACGGTGCTGTTCCTGGGTCGCCACGTCGGATACCCGGTGGCGCTCGAAGGTGCGCTCAAACTCAAGGAATTGGCGTACATGCACGCCGAGGGATTCGCCGCCGGCGAGCTCAAGCACGGCCCCATCGCGCTGATCGAGGACGGCCTGCCCGTCATCGTCGTCATGCCGTCCCCCAAGGGGTCGGCCGTGCTGCACGCCAAGCTGCTCTCCAACATCCGCGAAATCCAGGCCCGCGGGGCGATCACGATCGTGATCGCCGAAGAAGGCGATGAAACCGTGCGCCCCTACGCTGACCACTTGATCGAAATCCCCTCTGTATCAACGCTTTTGCAGCCGTTGCTGTCGACGATCCCGCTCCAGGTGTTCGCCGCGTCGGTCGCGCAGGCGCGGGGTTATGACGTGGACAAGCCGCGAAACCTGGCCAAGTCCGTCACCGTTGAATAGGCGGGTATAGGCGGGTATAGGCGGGCATAGCTCGCGCCGCTTCGCCCGTATGGGCGCCGGACCCGCAACCGATCCATTACATTGCCCTGGGAAAGCATTTCGGCCAGGTGGTCAAGCCGGCGTCCGTGCGGGAGGAAGTATGCGATCGGGCGGCATCAGATTCGGCGTCGTAGGTCTCGTCGTGCTTGTCCTCGCGGCATACGTCGCCTCGGTCACGTTGTACGCCCAAGGTGATGCCGTCCGGCGTCTGGAGGACCTAACCCCGGCCGTGAGCGCCGACGAGCCCTCGGCGACGATCAACGTCGAAGAGCTCCAGTCGAACAACAGCGTGCTCGCCGTCAACCTCGCCTTCAATCCGGGATCGGCGTTGCTGGATCCGAAAACCCACCACCTCAAGGAGGATCTCAGCCTTCGCGTCAGATCCTCGGCGATGCCGTCCCGGCACACCTGGGCCAAGGGCATGCTCCCCGGCCTGATGGCGGTCCCGCTGACCATCGGCGGGCAGATCGAACGCTGGCCGTTCGACCAATATCGCTCCGGGCCGCTGGAAGTCGAGATCTTCTACGGCCCCGATACCGGCCGCGCGCCCGCCCACGTGCCCGTCACCTTCGTCGACCACCTGTCGGGGTGGCAGATCACCGCGTCCAGGTCGCAGGCGGACGGACCGTACCGGCTGCATCTGCGGCGGTCGCTGGGCACCGCGGCGTTCGCCATCGTCATCCTCGGTGTGCTCATCACGATCGCCAGTCTGGCTCTGTTCGTAGCGATTCAGACCGCGCGCGACAAGCGGCCGTTCCAGCCGCCGATGACGACGTGGTACGCGGCGATGCTGTTCGCGGTGGTGCCGCTGAGAAACGCGCTGCCCGGCTCACCACCGTTCGGCAGCTGGGTCGACATCACCGTGGTGATCTGGGTCCTGGTCGCGTTGGCGGTCTCGATGGTGCTCTACATCGGCTGCTGGTGGCGACATTTGACGCCACCGGGGCGCGCCGCCGCGGCGTCTGCCCCGGTCCCCGCGCCCGTCGAGTAGCTGAGCGGCCGCGGCGTGTTTGCCGCCGAAGTCGTACGGCGGCACGCCCCGCGTGCGAAGGTTGATGTCGTGGCGCATGCATCGGTTCGGGGGCGAGTGCGCAGCATGACGCTGGCGGTGTGGCATTTCGTCAGCAGTGCCCCGCTGACCTACGGCTGGCTGTTCGTGCTGATGGTCACGACGATCATCCAGAACCATCTCACCGGCAGGCAGTTGCACTCGGTATTGCTGCACCGCTCCACCAACATTCACGAGCTGGGCAGGAATCCGCTCGACGTACTGTTCTCCAGCCTGCTGTGGATCGACGGCAAGAACTTCGAGCCCTATCTGCTGCTGTTCACCCTGTTTCTCGCGCCGGCCGAACACTGGCTCGGTCAGTTGCGCTGGCTCACTGTGGGATTGAGCTCTCACATCCTTGCCACCTACATCAGCGAGAGCATCCTCTACTTCGCGATCGAGGAACGCGAGGCGTCGCAGCGCCTCGTGCACGCCCGCGACATCGGGGTCAGCTATTTCCTCGTCGGCGTGATGGCCGTGCTGGCTTACCACATCGCCCGGCCCTGGCGCTGGGGCTATCTCGGCGTGCTGTTCGTCATCTTCGGCTTCCCGCTGATCACGATGGACCGCGCCGAACTGAACTTCACCGCGATCGGGCATTTCGCCTCGATCCTCATCGGCCTGTGCTTCTACCCGATGACTCGCACCCGCTCCAAAGGCGGCCGGCAATTGAGTCCGGCGCGGCTGCGGGACATGGCGCGCCGAAGCGTGCCCCCGACGGACCCGAGCTGATGTCGGCACCGGGCGGCAATGAAAGATGGTGGGCGCCAAGCGCCCGCGACGGCGACACGTAACCTGGCTCTGATGCGGCATTACTACTCCGTAGATGCGATCCGTCAGGCCGAAGCGCCGCTGCTGGCCAGCCTGCCCGACGGCGCCCTGATGCGCCGGGCGGCCTTCGGGTTGGCCACCGAGATCATCGGCGAGTTGGCGGGCCGCACCGGCGGGGTGGCCGGGCGGCGTGTGTGCGCGGTCGTCGGCTCGGGAGACAACGGCGGTGACGCGCTCTGGGCGGCCACCTTCGTGCGACGTCGCGGCGTGGCCGCGGACGCGATCCTGCTCAACCCCGAGCGCACCCACCGCAAGGGGCTGGCCGCGTTCCGCAGGGCGGGCGGCCGGATCGTCGAAAGGGTCTCGCCGACAACCGATCTCGTCATCGACGGGGTGGTGGGCATCTCCGGCTCGGGGGCGTTGCGGCCCGCCGCGGCCGAGGTGTTCGCCGAGGTCGATGACGCGAGGATCCCGGTGGTCGCCGTCGACATCCCCAGCGGCATCGACGCGGCGACCGGGGCCATCCCCGGCCCCGCGGTGCGCGCTGTGCTGACCGTCACCTTCGGCGGGCTCAAACCCGTGCACGCGCTGGCCGACTGCGGGCGGGTGAGGTTGATCAACATCGGGCTGGACCTGCCGGACACCGACGTGCTGGGCTTGCAGGCCGCCGACGTGGCGGCGCGCTGGCCGGTGCCCGGCCCCCACGACGACAAGTACACCCAGGGCGTCACCGGCGTGATGGCCGGCTCGTCGACGTATCCCGGCGCCGCCGTGCTGTGCACCGGGGCCGCCGTCGCGGCGACCTCCGGCATGGTCCGCTACGCCGGCAGCGCGCACCGCGAGGTGCTCGCGCACTGGCCCGAGGTGATCGCCTCGCCCACCCCCGCGTCGGCCGGGCGGGTGCAGTCCTGGGTCGTCGGGCCCGGATTGGGCACCGACGACGCCGGCGCCGCGGCGCTGTGGTTCGCGCTGGAAACCGACCTGCCGGTGATCGTCGACGCCGACGGCCTGACGATCCTGGCGGCCCACCCCGAGCTGCTGGAGAATCGCAGCGCGCCGACGGTGCTGACTCCTCATGCCGGTGAATTCGCCCGTTTAGCGGGTAACCCCCCCGGGGATGACCGGGTGGGTGCGTGCCGCAAGCTGGCCGACGCGTTCGGCGCCACGGTGTTGCTCAAGGGCAACGTCACGGTCGTCGCCGATCCGGGCGGCCCGGTCTACCTCAATCCCGCCGGGCAGTCCTGGGCGGCCACCGCCGGCTCCGGTGACGTGTTGTCCGGCATGATCGGCGCGCTGCTGGCGGCGGGCCTGCCACCGGCCGAGGCGGCCGCGGCCGCGGCGTTCGTCCACGCCCGCGCGGCGGCGCTGTCGGCGGCCGACCCGGGGCCTGGCGAGGCACCGACGTCGTCGTCACGGATCATCCCGCACATCCGGGGCGCCCTGGCCGCCCTATAGACCTAGAGAGAGGATCCCCAGTGCCACAACATCCTTCAATGCCCGCGCACGCCATCGCCCCCGCCTACACCAGTCGGCTGTTCACCGCGCCGGTACCGGCGCTGCGGCTGCCCGATGAATCGATGGACCCTGAAGCCGCCTACCGCTTCATCCACGACGAGCTGATGCTCGACGGGAGTTCGCGGCTGAACCTGGCCACCTTCGTCACCACCTGGATGGACCCCGAGGCCGACAAGCTGATGGCCGAGACGTTCGACAAGAACATGATTGACAAGGACGAGTATCCGGCGACCGCCGCCATCGAGCAGCGCTGCGTGTCCATGGTGGCCGACCTGTTCCACGCCGACGGGCTGAACGACGCCGACCCCTACAGCGCGTGCGGGGTGTCGACCGTCGGCTCCAGCGAGGCGGTGATGCTGGGCGGCCTGGCGATGAAGTGGCGGTGGCGCCAGAAAATCGGGAAGGACTGGAAGGGCCGCACCCCGAACCTGGTGATGGGATCCAACGTCCAGGTGGTCTGGGAGAAGTTCTGCCGTTACTTCGACGTCGAGCCCCGCTACCTGCCGATGGAGGAGGGGCGCTACGTCATCACGCCGGAACAGGTCGTCGACGCCGTCGACGAGGACACCATCGGCGTGGTGGCGATCCTGGGCACCACCTACACGGGTGAATTGGAGCCGGTCGCCGAGATCTGCGGCGCGCTGGATCGGCTGGCGGCCGGTGGAGGCGTGGACGTCCCGGTGCACGTCGACGCCGCCAGCGGCGGGTTCGTGGTGCCCTTTTTGCACCCGGAGCTCAAGTGGGACTTCCGGCTGCCCAGGGTGGTGTCCATCAACGTCAGCGGCCACAAGTACGGGCTGACGTACCCCGGCGTCGGGTTCGTGGTGTGGCGCAGCAAGGAGCACCTGCCCGACGAGCTGGTGTTCCGGGTCAACTACCTCGGTGGCGACATGCCGACCTTTACGCTGAACTTCTCCCGCCCCGGCAACCAGGTGGTCGGTCAGTACTACAACTTCTTGCGGCTGGGCCGCGAGGGCTACACCAAGGTCATGCAGGCCCTGTCGGGGACGGCGCGCTGGCTGGGTGAGCAGCTGCGGGTCAGCGACCACTGCGAACTGGTCTCCGACGGCTCGGCGATCCCGGTGGTCGCGTTCCGGCTGGCCAAGGATCGCGGCTACACGGAGTTCGACGTCTCCCACGAGCTGCGGACCTACGGCTGGCAGGTGCCGGCCTACACCATGCCCGACAACGCCACCAACGTCTCGGTGCTGCGCATCGTGGTGCGCGAGGGGCTCTCCGCCGACCTGGCCCGCGCCCTGCACGACGACGCCGTGTCCGCGCTGAGCTCGCTGGACAAGCTCAGGCCGGGCGGGCACTACGGGGCGCAGCACTTCGCGCACTGACGGATTTCGCCGCCAAAGTGCAACTAGCGACGTGTTCACCGAGTAGCGGCGTCGGTAGCTGCACTTTCGCGGCTTCTGGGACAATGGCGGCCGTGGCCGTTACCCCGATATCCCTGACCCAGGGCCTCCTCGCCGAGGCCCTGGTCGACCTGGGCGCCATTGAGCACAACGTACGGCTGCTGCGCGAGCAGGCCGGCGCGCAGGTGATGGCTGTCGTCAAGGCCGATGGCTACGGCCACGGAGCGCCCCAGACGGCGCGCGCCGCGCTGGCCGCGGGGGCGGCCGAGTTGGGTGTCGCCACCGTTGAGGAGGCACTGGCGCTGCGCGCCGCCGGCATCACCGCGCCGGTGCTGGCCTGGCTGCACCCGCCCGGCATCGACTTCGGGCCCGCGCTGCTGGCCGACGTTCAGGTCGCCGTGTCCTCGGAGCGCCAGCTCGACGAGCTGCTGGACGCGGTGCGCCGCACCGGCCGGACCGCGCCAGTCACCGTCAAGGTCGACACCGGGCTGAATCGCAATGGCGTACCGCCGGCGCAATACCCGTCGATGCTGACCGCGCTGCGCCGCGCCGTTGCCGAGAACACCATCGTCGTGCGCGGACTGATGTCTCACATGGTGTACGCCGACCAACCCGCCAACCCCGTCAATGACCTTCAGGCCCAACGGTTTACCGACCTGCTGGCCCAGGCGCGCGATCGGGGGGTGCGGTACGAGGTGGCGCACCTGTCGAACTCGTCGGCCACAATGTCGCGTCCCGACCTGGCCTTCGATATGGTGCGCCCCGGCATCGCGGTTTACGGGCTGAGCCCGGTGCCCGAGCTCGGCGACATGGGTCTGGTCCCGGCGATGACGGTGAAATGCCCTGTGGCATTGGTGAAGTCGATCCGCGCGGGGGAGAGCGTGTCATACGGGCACACCTGGACCGCGCGGCGCGACACCAACCTCGCGCTGCTGCCGGTCGGCTACGCCGACGGCATCTTCCGGTCGCTGGGCAACCGGCTGGAGGTGTTGATCAACGGCAGGCGGCGACCGGGCGTCGGCCGGATCTGCATGGACCAGTTCGTCGTCGACCTGGGCCCGGGGCGCACCGATGTGGCCGAGGGCGACGAGGCGATCCTGTTCGGGCCCGGCGGCAACGGGGAGTCCACCGCGCAGGACTGGGCCGATCTGCTCGGCACCATTCATTACGAAGTGGTGACCAGCCCCCGCGGGCGGATCACCAGGACCTACCGCGAGGCGCAAACCGTTGAGCCCTGAAAGAACCCGCAGGCGCTACAAGAGCAGGGCCTGGCTTGCGGGGGGCGCGGGGCTGACGGCCATCGCCACCATCATCGGGGCCTCGGCCCGCCGGTCGATCACCCAACGCGCCACGGCCGAAGACCCGTACGCCGACGAGGATTTCAACAGGCTCGAGGACGACCGCAGCCTGGTGGTCACCACACCC
>NZ_JAICZA010000242.1 GCF_025933915.1 Mycobacterium sp. | reverse complement strand
TGCTCGGGCGGGTCGATTTGCAGCGGAATCAGCGGGCGGATGTTGCCCAGATCGACCGCGTCCATGTTCGACGAGAACAACTCCGTGTGCTTGAGCGCCATCTCGATGTCGGCGAGGCGACTCAGAACCACCGCCTGCGGCGACCGGAACACCGGGCTGGATTCGCGCAATGCCTTGTACATCGGTTGCGGCTCCGCGAGCCCCGTCACCGTCTGGTCGACGAAACTTTCGGCTTCTGTCATCTGGTCAGCCTGACACCAACGTCCCCGCCGGGCAATGGTGAATGCTGAGCGATCGCTCAATCAGGGCTCGGCCGCTAATCGTGCAGGTGCAGCCGCTCGCCGTGCGGACCGAAGATCACGATGGCCTCCACCGGCCCGTCCACCACACCGAACCAGTGCGGCGTCCACGTCGAGAATTCGACGGCCTGGCCTGGGTCGATGGTGAAGTCGCGGTCGCCGAGGATGAGCCGCATCCGGCCGGAAAGGACATACATCCAGTCCTGCCCCTCGTGCACCGGCAGGTCGGCGGGTGGGTTGCGGCGCCGGGCGCTGACGCGAACCTTGAACGCGTGCAGGCCACCGGCGGGACCCTGGCGGGTCAGCGGCCAATAGGTGACACCGTGGTGGGTGTGTGCCGCGCCGCGCACCCGGGGGTCGGGCGCTTGCGAGGCCTGCAACAACTCGTCGGTGCTCACCGAGAGGGCCCTGGCCAGACGCGGTAGATGATCCAGTGCCAGCCGGCGTTTGCCGGACTCGAGGCGGCTCAGCGTCGAGATGTCGATGCCGGCGCGCTCGCCGACCTGCTGCAGCGTCATGCCCCGCTGCACGCGCAGTTCCCGGAGTCGCCGCCGCACCAAGAGGTCAATCGAATCTTCCGCAGTGTTTGCCTGCATGGCAATTCAGCTTGGCAAACCAATTCGGAATGGGCAAGCTCGCGGTGTGGACAGTTCTTGCAAACCCGAAGATGCCCAGCAGTTCTGGGAAGATCGCTACCGCTCCGCGGAGCGAGTGTGGAGTGGACGGGTCAATCCGCGGCTGGCCGAATTGGCCGCCGAGTTGCCGCCGGGACGGGCTCTCGATCTGGGGTGCGGCGAGGGCGCCGATGCGCTGTGGCTGGCGGAGCGCGGCTGGGACGTCGTGGCCGTCGACGTCTCGGCCACCGCGCTGCGGCGGGCCAGCGAGGCCGCATTGGCACGGAAATTGATCGCCCGCATCGACTTTCAGCGACACGATCTCAACGAGACCTTCCCGCACGGGATGTTCGACCTGATCTCGGCCCAGTATCTCCACTCGCCCGCTCACCTCGACCGGGAAACCGTGCTGCGGCGCGCGGCCGGTCAGGTCAATCCCGGTGGCGTGCTGTTGATCGTCGACCACGGAGCGGCCCCGCCATGGGCCCAGCATGACGGTCACCACTTTCCCGGCGTCGCCGAGGTCCTCGCGTCGTTGCGGTTGCACACACCGCGGTGGGCACCGCCGCGGACCGAGACCGTCGACCGCGAAATGGTCGGGCCGAACGGGGAAGTCGGGACGATGGTCGACAATGTGATGGTCTTGCGGCGAGCGCAATAGCCGGGTTCAGGCCGCGTCGTGAAAGATCAGTCCCATGGCGTAGCGCGCTCCGGAGCGAACCACGGACACACCGTGGCGTACCGGTGCCGCGGACCAACCGCGGGCCGACCGCACCGGCCGCTCCCGCGTGGTGAAGACGTAGCCGTGCCCCTGCGGCAATTGTGTTGCAGTGCCCCGTGATTGCGCCCGCGGTCGCTGCTCGACAAGCAGGAATTCACCGCCGGTGTAATCGGCCTCTGAGTCGCTGAGGTTGATCACCACCTGCAGGGGGAAAACCAAGTCCCCGTAGAGGTCCCGGTGCAGCGCATTCCAGTCGCCCGCACCGTATTTCAGCATCAGGGCGGTGGACCGGGTCTGGCCGGCGGCGTGGCAGGTCGCCAGCCAATCGTCGAGGCGGTCCGGCCACGGCGTCTCCCGGCCGAGCCTGCCCCACCAGTCGCGGGCTATCGGCAGCAGCCGGGGATACAGCGCCTGTTTGAGTTCCTCGATCGGTTGAGGGTAGGGCGCGTGGAAGTAGCGGTACTGCCCGGCGCCATAGCGTTTGGGCGCCATGTCGATGGTGGAACGGAACAGAGCGTCGTCGGCGTAGAGCTTGCGCAGCCGCGCCGCTTCGGCCGACGTGACCAGCCGCGGCAACAGCGCCCCGCCGTATTCGTCGACCGCGGCGGCGATGGCATCCCAGTCGCCCGAGTCGACACGCCTTTTCCACTGGGACATCACGGCCTCCGTGTCTTGGGTGCCACTCCACCATAGATAGCGCCGGCCGGGCCGCCGGAATGCGTTGCTGGCCCCGGCACGGCGCAGCGGGTACCGTTTATCGTCGCGGACGAGTTGGCCGGGCGGCCGCGGGCCGTCGCAAGGCGGTTCGAGGAAAGTCCGGACTTCACAGAGCGGGGTGATTGCTAACGGCAATCCGAGGTGACTCGCGGGAAAGTGCCACAGAAAGCAGACCGCCACCCTCGCGGTGGTAAGGGTGAAACGGTGCGGTAAGAGCGCACCAGCATCCCGGGTGACCGGGGTGGCTAGGCAAACCCCACCCGAAGCAAGGCCAAGAAGGCCGCACCGCTGGTGCGGCCGCGCAGGCGTTCGAGGGCTGCTCGCCCGAGCCTGCGGGTAGGCCGCTCGAGGCACCCGGTGACGGTGTGTCCAGATGGATGGTCGCCGCCGCACCGCCGTTGCTCAGGCGCGGCGGTGGGGAACAGAATCCGGCTTACAGGCCAACTCGTCCGCCCCGGCCTCGCCCTGGCGCCGCTCGGCTGTTAGTGCCGCGCCTTGCGCACAGCTTTGGCGAGTTTGCGCAGGGTGCCGTCCAGCTCGCGGCGGCACCGCTGCGCCAAGTCGGCCTCCCGCTGATACAGCAGCCCGTAGGTGAAGGTGTCTTCGCCGGCGGCGTGGGCGATGTCCGCCTCCTGGCGCAGGTGTTCTCGGCTGACCACGCTGTCTTGATGATCACCGAGCAGCGACTGGACGGCCTTGGCCCGCTCGGACACCTTGTCCGCTCCGGTAGCGGCCGCGGTGTACCGAAGCCGCTTGGCGCGCTTGCGGATTCGGTGTATCGATTCGTCGCGATGGTGGTGGTCGTCGGGCTGCTCCCTGTCGACCTGGGCGGCCGCCTTGGCGGCCTTGCGGACTTTCTGGTAGGCGGTGTCGATGGTTACCGACGCCTGTTCCTCGGCCGAGGCCGCGCCGGGGGCTTGAGCCGCAATCACGTCAAGGGAGTCGAGCAGACGGAAGTACCGCTGCGACCGCATGGCGACCAATGACCGGCGCAGCCCGGTCTGGTAGCGACGCTGGGCGCCCCCCACCAGACGTTCGCGCACCTGACCACGCACCAATTCCGGTGCGAGCCGGTCCAAGTCACGCTCGTATCGCTCGGCCAGCACCTCGGCGTCGCGCGCCGTGCCCAAAATCGCGGCGAGCTCACGCAGCTCGTCCAGCACCCACACTTCCTCGGGCAACCCGAACGAATCCTGGTAATCACGCAGCAGGCTGCGCAGCTTGCGGGTGGTCACCCGCATCTGGTGGATGGAATCGTAGGCGTCGGCGCGCACGGCGCGATCCCACACCAGAAGCTCGCGGACCTGCTCGGCTATGGCGCGCTGCAACGGATCCCCGGACGGCTGCGCACCGTTGGGCGGTGGCGTGGTGCCGAGCACCCGCGCCAGCTTGGAGCCGTGTCCGGCCGGCACGGCGCCGGCGTCCAGCAGCCGGTTGCTCAACCGGTTCAGCAGCTCGGTGCCGGCCGCGCCATTGGATTGACCGCCCGCATCGAGCAGCTCCAATTCCCACTCCCGCCACTCCTGCTGAATGGGCGGCGCGTCGGTGCCATCGTCGGTGTCATCGGAGGTGGCTTCGGAGCTGTCGTCGGGGCCCCGCGTCGACCACGCGGTGACGCGGTCGTTGCTGAACTCGGCCAGCGCGGTGCCCGCCGCGTCGTACAACACCTGGCTCTCGCGCTCGGTGGTGATGCGCGCGACCGGTTGCAGTGGACGGTCACGCACGATCGCCAGCACGACATCCGCCAACTCGTTGGGGACGGTGTTGGTCCCGCCCGGTCCGGATGCGTCCAGCGGTGTGCGGACCTCGGTTCGCGCGTCGGGCCCGGCCGGCAGCTTCAGATGCCATCCCGCGTCGGAGCCACCGGTACGGCGGCGCAGGGTGATCTTGTTGCGCGCGAGGTCATGCGCGGACGTGTCGAAGTACGTCGCATCCAGGGTTTGCGCCGGTGACTTCTCGACGTGGGCAACCGCGGCAATCCCTTCGAACGAAGGCGAAACCGTGAACTCGCCAACATCGAACTTGCGCTCTACCTCCAGATGACGCGAGGTCTGCGGCGTTTTTGCAGGCATCTTCGGCTCCGTTGACGGCGCGTCGCCGCGGCCTTGAACGTGATGGACGGTGGGGATGAGACCCATAGCCTGCCATACCGCGATGACCAGGTTATGGCGGCGGCGGTGGAGGGGGGACCTCGTCCTCCGGCAGCGGCGCATAGACGGCCGGCGGCGGAGCATAGCGTGCGATGTTGTCGGCGATGTTGGTGCACCCGCTCACCGAGACGCGCCGTCCGGCGCTGACGCACACGCTCGCCTCCACCCGATCGGCAGACGGCACGGCGGTAAGTATTGCGGGAACGGCCGTCACGCCCGAGAACACCAGCAATGCGGCAAGCCCGCGGCGGCGATTCATGTGCAATCTCCTTCGTAGCCTTCGTTGCATTGTGCCGTCACAGCGCGACGTGCGGGCCGAGAACCCGAATATCGACACCGTCGCCGGAAAGCCTTAGGCCGTGTGCACGTCTGGAGTGCGTACGTGTTCGGGGCGAAGGCCTCGTCCGAATGCGATCGGCGGGATGAATTGCAGCGGGCCCCGACCCACGATCGCGGGTATCGCGATGGGTGACAGGTCACCGTTCAAGTTGG
>NZ_JAICZA010000074.1 GCF_025933915.1 Mycobacterium sp. | reverse complement strand
GTGCCGGCCCCCGGAGAAAGCGAGATGCCTTCCAGCGTTTGGCCGTTCGATGTCGAAGCGGTGCGGGTCGTCGAACACGGCCGGATCCCTGTTGGCGGCAGCCAGATACACCAGCACCAGGTCGCCGCGGGCGAGCTGCCGTCCCGCGATCTCGACATCGCCCCGCGCCATCCGCGCGGTCAATTGCACCGGCGATTCCAGCCGCAGGATCTCTTCGACGGCGTTGGGCCACAACTCAGGACGTCGCCGCAGCGCTTCGAGATGCTGGGGCGCATCCAGCAGCATCCGAATCCCGTTGCCGAGCAGGTTCACCGTCGTCTCGAAGCCGGCCGCGAACACCAGTCCGGCGATCGCCTGAAGCTCGTTCTCATCGAGACAGGTTTCCGCAGAGCCGCTTTCGGCGGTCTGGATCACCTGGCTCATCAAATTGTCGCTGGGGTCCAGGCGCAGCCGCCGCAGATGCTCGGTGAGCCAGGAGCTGAAGCCGGCGATCCCGTCCTGCACGCTGCGGTACTGCCGCCACGGCAATCCGATGTCGAGGCTCGGCGCGGCCAGCTCACCGAATTCCAGGACGCGGGGCCGGTCCGACTCGGGCACGCCGAGGATCTCGCTGATGATCGACACCGGAAGTTGCGAGCAATAGCGTCCGACGATGTCGACCACACCGGACTCGCCGGTCAACTGGTCCAGCAGGTCGGCGGCCGTCTGCTCGACCCGGTCTCGGAGCGCGGCGACCGCCCGGGGCGTGAACACGGCTGACACGGTCTTGCGGTAGCGGGTGTGGTCGGGGGGCTCGACGGCCAGCAGGGACGGCGCCCGAAGCGGATGCAGAAGGTCGTCGCGGGTGCGGCGCTCCAGCCATCGCAACGGTGCCGGCAGATTTGATCCGAAGATCAGCACCCGGAAGTCGTCGGACCGCAACAGCTCGTGGGCGAGTGCGTGGTCGGCGGTCAAATAGGCGACGCGGCCCTTCACCAGCTTGCCCCGGGCCCGCACTTCGTCGTAGAAGCGCACCGGATCGGCGGCCACCGCCGGATCGGCGATCAACCTGGCCTGGACGTCGCCGCGGCGGGCGCCGAACGCCGCGGCGCCCCGGATGAAGCCGTGCATCGCGAACCAGTGCAGTCGCTCCCTCACCGGCCCCTCCTTCGCTCAGGTGTCGGTACGAGCGTAGGCCTCGAGCGTCGAGAGAATCAGCACTCCGCGACGATTTTGAAGTCGGTGGTCACGACTTTATTGGGGTTGCTGCTGTTGATGCCGTACGCGCTGCCCGTGATGGTGTACGCGTTGTTGGTGAGGTCGACATGCGCATCTCCCACCCCCCCTTGCCAGAAGCTGCCGGTGAAGCCGTCGACATTGCGGATCTTGATCCACTGCGGCATGACCCGGTAGCCGCTGAGCAGCACCACCGCTTCGACACCGCCATCGTGGTCGCCGATGTTGATGGTCCGATACATCTGGTCCTGCCGGCACGCCGGGGGACGCGTCGTGTGCGTGGCGCCATCGATGGTCAGACGGGCGGCCCGACGCGGTGTCGTCTGCGCCGCGCTACACCCCGCGAGGCTGACGACGACCGCCGCCATCACCAAAGCCACTGTGCACAAGCGGTTTTGCACCAGCCGACTCCTTACTGTTGCTTTGGCATCAGCGCGGGTAGGGACTTGACGATACTGCGTCGCACGAATTCCGGGCTCAGACCCTTGAACAGATCAATCAAGCGAATGCTCTTGGGCACGTACCAATGCAACCGCCTCTGATTGTGGTAAGCCCGCCACGCCGTCTCAGCCACGCTGCTTGCCGGCATCAACCGGAGCATGCCCTTTTTGGGCGCGATGGCGCGCAACTCTTCGGCCGTTCTCGGCGCGCCGCCGTCCTCGGAGTGGTTGGTCGTCGTGGTGAGGATGGCGGTGTCGATCAGACCGGGCAGCACGTCGGCGACACGCACCCCGTGTCGCTGCCACTCCACGCTCAGGGCCTCGGTCAGCCCCTTGACGGCGTGCTTGGTCGACGAGTAGACCGCGAGGCGGGGCATGCCGTAGGTCCCCGACGAGGACGACGTCGAGAACATCAGGCTGCCGGGGGCCTTCTTCAGGTACGGCAGCGCGCCGTACGCACCGGTCAGCACGGCTTTGTAATTCACGTCCACGACGCGCATCGCGGCGTCATAGGGCACATCCTCGAACCAACCGGATTCGCCGATCCCGGCGTTGTTCCACATCATGTCGAGCGCGCCACCGGTATTGCCGGCGCAGAAGTCGGCGAGGGCGCCATCGAGGGCCGCCTTGTCCGTCACGTCGACGGCGCGGGTCCACAGCCGATCGTCACCCAGTTCTTCCTTCAGCGTGACCAGGCCGTCGTCGTTGCGGTCCACCGCGCCGACACGCCAACCCTTGGCGTGGAACAGCTTTGCGCCCTCGCGACCCATGCCACTGCCCGCGCCGGTGATGAAGACCGACTTCACGACGCGTCAGCCTCGACCACGTCTTTGATGCGGTTCAGCGTCTTGGTCATATCGCGGATGTTGCGGCGCTTGCGCAGAAAGCCGCCGAACAACCAGTACACACCGAGCCACGGCGCCGGGTTGAGCCGAAACGACTCGGTGACGTCCGTCCCGCCACCGCTGGGCGCCAGTCGGTAGTGCCAGTTGTTGACCTCCCGATCACCGAGCAGAACCGTAAAGCCGAATTCGCGACCCGGTTCGCACGCGGTGACCTTGCAGGTCGTCCAATACACCGGTCCCATTTCATTACGCCGGACGTGGCCGCGGAATTTCGCGCCGAGGGCCGGGCCGGTCGCATCGCCCAGCCACTCGGCTTCGAAAACTTCCGGGGAAAACCGCCCGATGTTGCGCACGTCCGCGATGAGATCCCAGACCTTGGCCGCGGGCGCCACCATGTGAACAGTCGCCGAACCTTCCATGGGCTGATCCAAACACAGCTTCGCGCTAGGTCATAGACCGCACGGGCGTTTCATCAGCGCGGGACGGCCGCCTGGATAAGCCCGTTGATGATCTGCTTGATGCCCTGGGCGGGGTGCGAGTACCAACCGATCGGAAGGCCTGACTGCGCACCGCACTTTGGCCAGGGCTCCACGCCCTCCTCAGCGAAAACCCGGTTGGCCACAGCGATTTGCTGCTCCCTGGATGCGGTCGCCGGGTTTCCGACACCGCCGTAGCGGGCCCAGGTGCCTGGTTTGAATTGCAGTCCACCGTAATTCCCGTTTCCGGTGTTGGCGTGCCAGTTGCCACCCGATTCGCATTGAGCGATCGCGTCCCAGTTGGGAGCGGAGTCCGCGCTCACCACACCTGCGGACGAAGCCATCGATGCTGCAACGAACCCGCCGACCGCTACGGACTTGACGAGAAGCTTGCAGAGATTCTTCATGTCAAGCTTTTCGGCGCGTGTGGCCAAAGCGTTACCTATTCGAAAATAGCGCGAGATATGCCTTCTATCTGCGGAAATCGCCATATCGCGACGCCGAAAGAAACGGTTAGAAATTGGTGAGGAAAAATTAAATTATTGCTGGCAATACGACTGAGTCGCTGACCGCAGGGCCCTTTGAAAAAGGCCGTCGAGTCGACGGCCCGCGATGATGCCGATCCTCGCGGCCTCGAGCTGTGGCACGCACGCCGGCGAGTGCAGCAGGCCCCAGTTGGCCGACAGCTGAGTCAGCATCGCCTGGTTGAGGCCATCGATCGCCGACCGTGACGCCGACAGGTCCGGCGAGTCGACCGGAGCGTCACCCGGATTCAGCTTCCAGTCCGCGAACCGGCTGTACTCGATGGCCTCGGTAGCGCTGATCTGGTCACCGAAGACCCGGGTGACGTATTCGCGGTCGAGGTGTTCGGCGACGGCTTGGTCGCCCAGTTCGGCCAACTCCTGCCGGACGCGTACCGGGTCTTCAATGGGCGCGTGCGTATTCCACTTGTACGTGGCCACCGGCTCGGCAACGTGTAACCGTTGGGCGGCGGCGTCAACCAACTGAGCCAGCGGACTCACGCTGTCGGCCCGAGCCGGCGCCGCCAAGATCGCCAGGCTGCCGGCCACCGACCCACAAATCGAAACGAGGTTGACGCGGCGCGCGCGCGTGCTGCGGGGCATGACGACGATTCTGACGCGATTCCCGTCCCTTAACGCACTACTGCGCCTGACGGTGTTGTCGTCAGGCGCAGTAGTAACCGCGGGCGGGCGATCGGTTATCCGCCGCCGCCGCCCGGGGAAGCGCCCAGCGCGCTTTGCAGGTCGGGCTTCATGGCGTTGAGCTGAGCTCCCCAGTACTCCCAGCTGTGTGTTCCGTTGGCATTGAAGTTGAACACGGCGTTGTGGCCGCCGGCCGCGTTGTAAGCGTCCTGGAACTTCAGGTTGCTGCTGCGCACGAAGTTCTCCAGGAACTCGGCCGGCATGTTCGCCCCGCCCAGCTCCGACGGTGTCCCGTTACCGCAGTACACCCAGAGCCGGGTGTTGTTGCCGACCAGCGCCGGAATCTGCAGGCTGGGGTCGTTGCGCTGCCAGGCCGGGTCGCTCGAAGGGCCCCACATGGCGTCCGCCTTGTAACCGCCGGCATCTCCCATCGCCAAGCCGATCAGCGAGGGGCCCATGCCCTGGGACGGATCCAGCAGTGCCGACAGCGATCCGGCGTAGACGAACTGGTTGGGGTGATTGACGGCCAGGATCATCGCCGAGGAGCCGGACATCGAGATGCCGATCGCGGCGCTGCCGGTGGACTTGACGCCCTTGTTAGAGGCCAGGTACTGCGGCAGTTCACTCGTGACGAAGGTCTCCCACTTGTAGGTCGAGCAGCCGGCCTTTCCACACGCCGGCTGATACCAGTCGGCGTAGAAGCTGGATTGACCGCCGACCGGCATGATGACCGACAGGCCCGACTGGTAGTACCACTCGAACGCCGGGGTGTTGATGTCCCAGCCGTTGTAGTCGTCTTGAGCCCGCAACCCATCCAGCAGATAGACCGCGGGGGAGCCGTTGCCGCCGCTTTGGAACTGGACCTTGATGTCGCGGCCCATTCCCGCGGACGGCACCTGCAGGTACTCCACGGGCAGGCCCGGACGCGAAAAAGCATTCGCGGTGGCCGCGCCGCCGGCAATACCGATCAGGCCGGGCAGGGTTACAGCCGCCGCCGCACCGACCAGCAGTCGGCGCCCCCAGCTCCGGACCATCTCGCTCAGATCTGTCATACCTGCCCCTTGTCGGATGTGGTCGGTGTGATCGCGGTCTCACAGGAATTTACCGTGTAAGTCCGTCAAATGTCGATTAGGACGCGAACGCGTCTCGGTTTCGCATCGCTTTCCATCTCGCAATTTCGCCACCCGGGCATCCGGGCGGCGACGACCGGCGAGTACCCACTCCGCGTCCGCCTAACCGGTCCGCTGCGAAAACTGACCGCCAGCAGCGCCGTCCGACCGAGGGCGCGCCCAAAGCGCACGTGATACAGCACATGGAGAAAGCGCGCCAAATGAACCAGACCGGATTTCGGCGCAACGGTAAGCGACGAACAACTCGTCGCGTCTTGACCGTGTGACGGTGCGCCGTCGGTGCACCCCGACACCGGCCATTGTTTGCGTCACCGATAAAACGGCGCGGTGCCCAACACCGTTCAACCACGAACGCGCATCCCCCGCGTGTCACGGGGCTGATGCCGACCGGGGCAGCCTGGCTTGCGCAGACCGCGTAGGCTCTGTCGAAGCAAGCCGATGAAGACCACGCTATCCCGGGTCTGTTCCGGCTCTCACGAACCTCCGCACCAGCGGTTTCATGGTGCGCGTCGGTATGTCTGAGAGCCGAGGCGCGGGACCGATTGGGGCATAGATTTGGACACGGTACTTGGCCTGTCAGTGACGCCGACCGCCGTTGGGTGGGTCCTCGCTGAAGGACACGGCGCAGACGGCACCATCCTGGATCACCAGGAGTTGGCGCTGCGCGCCGGCGGGGGCGTCCGCGCCGTCAGTACCGCGGAGCAAGTGGTGGACGAGGTATTGCGGGTCGACACGGCGGCGACCGCCGACGATCGTCGCCTGCGTGTCATCGGAGTGACCTGGAACGACGAAGCATCGGCACAGGCTGCGCTCGTATTGGAGGCGTTGACCGACGCGGGTTTCGACAACGTCGTGCCGGTCCGGTTCCTCGAGGCCATCGAGACTTTGGCGCAGGCCATCGCACCCGTCATCGGTTACGAGCAGACCGCGGTCTGCATCTTCGACCACGACGTCACGACCGTCGTCATGGTCGACACCCACGATGGGGAGACCCAGACGGCGACCAAGCACGTCCGCGGCGGCCTCGACGGCCTGACCCGCTGGCTGACCGGCATGTTCGACCGCAACGGATGGCAGCCGGGCGGCGTTGTCGTCGTCGGCGCACACAACGACATCGACGGCTTCTCGTGGCAACTCGAAAAGGCCTTGCCAGTACCGGTTTTCGTGCAGTCGATGGCCCAGGTGACGATCGCGCGGGGCGCGGCGCTGTCCGCGGCCCGCAGCACCGAATTCACCGACGAACGGCTGGTGGCGCGTCACAGCGAACCCATTGGATCAGCGCCCGCTCGGCAACGGCACTTGTCGTATGCCGGCGCCCTCACCGCGCTGGCCGCCGGCGCGATCACCTTCGTCGGCTCGGCATCACTTGCGGTGGGAATTCACGTGGGTCCGGCCAGCGCGACCGGACCCAAGCACGTCACCCATTCGCCCACGCCGCAGGCGGCCGAGGCCGTCAAGGCCGTCGCGCCGCTTCCGGCGGCCCCACCGATCACGCGGCCCGCGGCACAGGCCGGGCCGCAGGCCGGCGAACCGGCTGCCGAGGCGGCCGCTCCAGAAGACCAACCGGGCGCTGGTGGCGACCGGCAATCGGATTCCGGTAACCGACAGCCTTACTTGACCCGGGTGCTCGAGCACATTCCCGGTGACACCGGCGACCCGGCGGTTGATTCCACGCCGCATGCAGCGGCTGAGCCGCGGCCCTGATTCCTCCCGAGCGGAAAATCAGCCGTCCTTGGCGTGAACCGCGGAAAAGGTCAACGAGACGACGTCTGCGACCTGGACCGAGCCCATCAGCACCGAGTAGGGCTTGACGCCGTAATCGGTTTGACGGACCGTGGATTCACTCGACATCCGCCATGAGTTCGCGAGATCCTCTGTGTGCAAGTCGATCACGTGATCACGCGAGGTACCCCGGATCTCCAGGGTGCCGGTGAGGCGGTATCCGTGGTCGGCCCGCTCGATAGCGTCCGCGGTGTAGCGGATCTCGGGGAATCGGCTGGCGTTCAACGACTTCAATGCGTTGGATCGCACCTGGGCCTTCTCGGTCCCGGACAGTCCTTTGACACCGCCGTCACCGCGCAGCACTTCGAACGAATCGACCTCGACCGCAAGCTCCGCGCTGACGGGTTGGGGGCCGTCCCAGCCCACCGTGGCACGCCAGCGCGACATCGCGATGACGAGACGATGGCCCATCCGTGCCGCTCTGCCGGCAACGCCGGTGTGGAGCAACAATTCGCCGTCGGCGGGGCCGATCGTCCACACCGCGCCGTAGTCAGAAGTCACGAACCGACTGTGTCACACGGTCAAAACGGTGCGGTAATGCGCTCGCCCCTGCTCCAATGCCGCATAGCCGTCGGCCGCCTGCGACAACGGCAGCTCCTCGATCCACGCCCGAACACCGGACAGGACCGCGAAATGCATGGTGTCTTCGACCTCTTTGGCCGTGCCGGAGGGATGGCCGACGATGCTGAGTCCCGGGGTGATCAGCTGTACGGGGCTGATCGGCAGCGGCTCGGGTGTGACCCCGATGGTGACCAGTTCCCCTTGGGGGAGGATGCCGCCGACCGTGGCGGCCATGGCTTTCGAATTGCCCGCCGTGGCCAGGACGACCGTCGCGCCGCCCAAGGCCTTCAGCGCTTCGGCGGGATCGTTGGCCGTCGAGTCGATGTAGTGATGGGCGCCCAGTTTCCGGGCGTCCTCGGCCTTGCCGGTGCCGCGGTTGATCGCGATGGTCTCGAAACCCATCGCCCGCGCGAATTGCACGCCGAAGTGGCCCAGTCCGCCGACACCGAGGATCGCCACGCGATCGCCGGGCAGCGCCTTGGTGTGACGCAGGGCGTTGTAGGTTGTCACGCCGGCACACCCCATCGGGGCGGCTTCGGCGTCGGAAAGTTCGTCCGGTATCCGGGCCAGCGCGCTGACCGGCACGGTCACCGATTCCGCGTATCCGCCGGGATATTGCCAACTCGGTACCTTGCCGTTCTCGCAGTGGATGAACAGGCCTTTGCGGCATTGATCGCAGCGATAACAGCACCCGCCGAACCAGCCGACCGCGACACGATCACCGATCGCGAAATCCGTGACGCCGTCGCCGATTTCGGCGATCGCGCCGGCGATTTCATGCCCGGGCGTCAGGGGCCACGAAATGCCTGGGAATCCGCCGTTGACGAAGTGCGCGTCGGTGCCGCAGATGCCGCACGCGGTGACGGCGAGGCGCACCTCGTCACGACCAGGTGGTTGAGTCTCGACCTCGGCCAGCTCTAAGGGGCCGCCGGCGGACTGTATACGGACAGCGCGATGCGTGGGCACCGGATTAGCTTAGGGCGCGCCAGGGGATTTCGCCGCGCCGTCGCTGTGGTAGTCGACCTGCCAGTGCTTGATCCCGTTGAGCCAGCCCGACCGTAGCCGTTCGGGCCTGCCGATCGATTCCAGGTCCGGGATGCCGTCGGCGATCGCGTTGAACATCAGGTCGATCGTCATGCGCGCCAGGTTGGTTCCGATGCAGTAGTGCGCGCCCGTGCCGCCGAATCCCACGTGGGGGTTGGGATCGCGCAGGATGTTGAAGGTGAACGGGTCGTCGAACACGTCCTCGTCGAAATTGGCCGAGCGATAGACCATCACGACGCGCTGGCCCTTTTTGATCTGAACGCCGGACAGCTCGTAGTCCTCCAGCGCGGTCCGCTGGAACGATGTGACCGGGGTGGCCCACCGAACGATCTCGTCGGCCGCGGTGCGGGGACGCGCCCTCTTGAACAGCTCCCACTGATCCGGAAAGTCGGTGAAGGCCATCATGCCCTGGGTGATGGAGTTGCGGGTGGTCTCGTTACCGGCCACCGCCAACAGGATCACGAAAAAGCCGAACTCGTCGTCGGACAGCTTGTGGCCGTCGATATCGGCCTCGACCAGCTTGGTGACCAGATCGTCCCCCGGATTCTTCGTCCGCTCGGCGGCCATCTGCATGCCGTACATGATCAGTTCGACCGACGCCGTGATCGCGTCATTGCTGGCGAACTCGGGGTCCTGGTCGCCGACCATCTCGTTGGACCAGTGGAAGAGTTTCTTGCGGTCTTCCTGCGGCACGCCCATCAGTCCGGCGATGGCCTGCAGCGGCAGCTCGCACGACACCTGCTCGACGAAGTCGCCGCGCCCCTCGGCGGCCGCCTCTTCGACGATCCGCCGCGCGCGTTCGGCGAGATCGCCGCGCAGGCGTTCGATGGCGCGGGGCGTGAAGGCCCGCGAGATGATCTTGCGCAGCCGGGTGTGTTGCGGCGCATCCATGTTGAGCAGGACGAACTTGCCGCGCTCGATCTGCTCGCCCACCGTGCCGTCCTTGTAGCGCGGCAGGGCCGTCTTCTGCAGGCTGGAGAACACGTCGCTGCGCAGGGAGATCTCTTTGACGTCCTTGTGCTTGGTCACCACCCAGAACCCACCGTCGTCGAACCCGCCGACGCCGATCGGTTGCTCGTTCCACCAGATCGGTGCGATCCGGCGCATTTCGGCCAGCTCTTCCACGGGCAGCCGCTCGGCATAGATGTCCGGGTCGGTGAAGTCGAAGCCGGGGGGCAGATTGGGGACGGGCTTGGCCGTGTGCTCGGCGGTTGACATGGCGCACTCCTTGATACGAAGTCGTCTAGGCGTCCTTGTGCAAGGAAACCACTGCTGGACCACGGTTGGGAAGCGTTGAGGCAAGTTTGTCGGGCACAAATTGGAACGTGTTCCTCACCTCGGCCTTCTCATTCGCGACGAGATCGCGGTCGCACGCCGAAACCATCTTGTGGCCGGCCGCCCGACCGATATGCTCTTGGTGCAGGTCACCGGCGACGACAGGCGGGGTGAAAGATGATTCGGGAATTGCTGAGTGCCGCTTCCATAGCGGGCATCACGATCGGCATGGCGCCGTGCGCGGCCGCGGACCCGCACTATGAGGGCGACGTTCCGGGCATGAATTTCCAAGCGTCGCTGGGCGCTCCGTGCGACAACTACGAGCGCTTCATCTTCGGACGAGGGCCCAGCGGCCAGGCCGAGGCCTGTCATTTCCCGCCGCCCAATCAGTTCCCGGCTGCCGACACCGGGTACTGGGTGATTTCGTACCCGCTGTATGGAGTCCAGCAGACCGGCGCGAAATGTCCGGGCTCGCAGGCGGCCGCGCAGACTCCGGACGGGCTTCCCATGTTGTGTCTGGGAGAGCAGGGGTGGCAGCCCGGATGGTTTACCGGGGCAGGATTTTTCCCGCCCTCCGACTGACCGGTACGACGATGGACCGTAGTGAGCCCGGCACACCGCCCGTGCCCCGCTGGCTACGTTTCGTGCTCGCCTCGGATCGTGCCGGGTCGGCGTGGTACATCGGCACCGGATTTTTCTTCGCGCCGGTGCTGGCCGTGGTTTCGCCGTGGCCCGCAGTCACCGCCGTGCTGTGGGGCATCATCGCGCTGGCCGGGCTTTGGCTGGGGCTGCTGGGCATCGCGATGGCCATCGGGCTGGCCCGAATAATGCGCTCCGGGACCGAAATTCCCGACGACTACTGGCGCTCCCTGGTGCACTACTAGGTCGCAGCGTACGACGCGGTACCGGCGAGAAATGATGCCGTATCCCGTCTAGAGTCGAACCAACGGACCTGCGACAAAAGGAGACTCGAGATGGCCTTCACCCCCAAAGATGCGGCCGACGCGGCGAGGGACATCGCGACCAACGCCGTGGAGAAAGCCTCCGACATCGTCGAGCACGCCAGCGACATCATCCGGGGCGACATCGCCGGCGGCGCCAGCGGCATCGTTCGGAATTCCATCGACATCGGCACGTACGCGGTGGACCGCACGAGGGAAATGTTCACCGACCGGGACGACGTCGAGGACGTCGACGACGTTTGACCCCGGGCGCCCGCGTCGTCAGACGGAGGCGGCCTCGTTGAGCTCGTCGAGCCGGTTGGTGGCTTCGAGGTACTCCTGCACCCAGCGCTCGATGACCGTCGACGTCTTCTCCACCTTGGTGAACTGGCCGACGACCTGGCCGACTGGGTTGAACGCCACGTCGACGGATTCGTTGGGGTACCTGTTCGTGGCCCGAACCGCCATGCCGGACACCATGTACTGCAATGGCATACCGAGGGGCTTCGGGTTGTCCGGCTGCTCCCACGCCTCGGTCCAGTCGTTGCGCAGCATGCGGGCCGGCTTGCCGGTGAACGACCGGCTGCGGACGGTGTCGCGGCTGCCCGCCTTGACGTAGGCCTCCTGCTGGACCGGGGTGTTCGAGGATTCCTCGACCATCAACCACTGCGATCCCGTCCATGCGCCCTGCGCGCCGAGAGCCAGCGCCGCCGCGATCTGCTCGCCGCTGCCGATGCCACCGGCGGCCAGCACCGGGACCGGGGCGACCTCCTTGACGACCTGCGGCCACAGCACGATCGAACCGACCTCGCCGCAGTGGCCGCCGGCCTCGCCGCCCTGGGCGATGATGATGTCGACGCCCGCGTCGGCATGCTTGCGGGCCTGCGAGGGGGAGCCGCACAGCGCGGCGACCTTGAGTCCCGCATCGTGAATGTGCTTGATCATGTCGGCCGGCGGCGTGCCGAGCGCGTTGGCGATCATCTTCACCTTCGGGTGCTTGAGCGCCACCTCGACCTGGGGCGTCGCCGTCGCCTCGGTCCAGCCAAGGAGCTGCAGGCTGTCGCCGTCGCTGTCCTCGACCGGCACACCGTGATCGGCGAGGATCTTCTTTCCGAAGTCAAGGTGCTCCTGCGGCACCATCTTGCGCAGCGTGTCGGCCAACTCGTCCGCCGACAGGTGCGAGTCCATGCCCTCGTACTTGTTCGGGATGACGATGTCGACACCGTAGGGGTGGTCGCCGATGTTCTCGTCTATCCAGTTGAGCTCGATCTCCAGCTGCTCCGGCGTGAAGCCGACGGCGCCGAGCACGCCGAACCCCCCGGCCTTGCTGACTGCCACGACGACGTCGCGGCAGTGGGTGAAGGCGAAGATCGGGAACTCGATACCGAGTTCGTCGCAAATAGGGGTGTGCATTACAACTCCTGGGATGCTCGCCGAATTGGAACGTGTTCTAGTTTAATACGGAGTGCACTGACGTGGCCAGCCGGTCCTGACCTGCGCCCCGCTACTACGACCCGTCGCTGAGCTCAGATTGCGGTGCTGTTCGCGGCCCACAGGATGAGAAACGCGAATATGCAGGCGGCGCACACCAGATGGTCCCGGCACACCGATCGAGCCAATCGCGTCTGCTCGGACGGGCCGTCCTCGCGGTGGCCGAGTCGCACCGCGTTGGGCACCGTGTACGTCATTGCCAGCATGACCGGAATGCCGGCAAGCGCGGCCGACGCCACCAGCAACCACCCGGAGTCGTGTCCGCGCGCGGCCTGCAGCACGAGCGTTCCCAGCAACGTGGCCATGACGAGAGCGATCACATGGCTCATCGGTCGCGATGACGTCGTCGCGCGGTGGTAATAACCCGCGATGGACGCCAGCACGGACTCGGGCAGTTCGGTTGCCTTTCGGTAGCGGAAAACCTGCACGTCAAAGATCAAGTCCATCCACAACACGGCGAGCAGGAACCCGCCGCAGGCCATGAGCAACGACGCCATGGCACTCACCCCTCCGATCCATCCCCGGCGCAGCGCCGCAGCGCAGTCGCCACTTGGACCCATTGTTCTCGGCGGCGCAAGAGGCATCGGGGCGCCGGCAAAGCCGGGGGTCGCTCGTCGCGATTCGCGTGCGGACCGACAAACGTGAGCCTAGGGTCGACGAATGAACTGGATGACGCTGGTGCTCAACGCCGTCGTACCGCTGGCATCCGTGATTTCGAGCGCAACCGTCGCGATCTGGACGAAGCGCATCGACGCCAAGAACAAGGCGGAAGACCGCCGCCACGAACGCGCGCTCGACTTCGAGAAGCGGGCGGCCGATGACAAGAAGGCAGTATTGAAGTCGCTTATCTCCGCGACCGTATACGTCAAACGCGCGGCCCAATACGAAGGCGTCGGCACCGCCGAGGAGATCGCGAGCCAGCGCCGCGCCGAGGCCCTCCGGGAGCTCTACGACTTCCGCATGCGCCTGGGCCTGGACGACGGGGTAGCCGAGCTGTTGGTCTACGCCGCGCCGCCGGTGCGCGACATGGTGAGTCTGCTACTCGACCAGTGGGATCGTCAGTTCCGCGAGCACGGCTACTCACTAACCCAATTGGATTCGTGCAAGCGCGAATTGGCGCAGACCACGGCCTGCCCTGCCCCACGTGAGGACGTGACCGTGTATTACGAGGGCGAACTCAAGTGGTCCGAGCTGAGGAAGGTGGAGACGGTCTGGCTGGAGAGGTTGGGCAGGGAATCGGATCTCGATCTCGGCGCACTCGTGGACCTATGCGACCGCACCCTGGAGGCCGCGCACAAGGACTTGCGCGGCGGATACGGGCTCGAGTAAATCGGTGCCCACCGCGTACCGACGCCTGCCACTGAAACGCCTCGCGGATACGGACGGCGAGGCCGACGGGCCGTAGCGTCGAACGCCTTGATCCCGCGCCGAGCAACCGGGTAGCGTAGTGCTGCCAATTACGAAACCGTGCGTAGCGTAATTGGCTTCCAGGCCACCGAGAGGATCTCCCTTGATGCGCAGCCGCTACGCCGGCGATCCCTTCACCACATCCACCCCCGAGATCGCCACCGCGCTAGAAGATGTCAGCATCCCCACGCTGTTGCTCTCGCTCGTCCACATCACCGGGGATCCCCGCTTCATCCGGGACTTCACGCAGATGGGCATCTTCCTCAACGAGGTCCAGGGCTTCATGTCGGAGGAGGACAAGGCGCGCGCCCGCGCCGAGGCGTTGTCGGTGATCACCGAGTATCGGGACCGCGGTTGCCCCGAACCGGAGCCGCTGAGCCCGGAGCTCATCCGGGAGATGCTGGACTGGGCGGCGTGTGAGCACGTCCCCGACGACTATCTCTCCCTGGTGTCCGAGGAGCTCGATCTCGACGGCGTCGACCCCCGCCGGCCCGCCGCCCTGCCGGCCGAGCGCACGGCGCAGCTTCCGGTGCTCGTGGTCGGCTGCGGCGAATCCGGCATCCTCGCCGGCGTGCGCCTCAAGCAAGCCAACATTCCGTTCACCATCGTCGAGAAGAACGCCGGCCCCGGCGGAACATGGTGGGAGAACAGCTATCCCGGCGCCCGGGTGGATGTGGCGAACCATTTCTATTGCTACAGCTTCGAACCCAACAACGACTGGACCCATTTCTTCGCCGAGCAATACGAGCTGCAGGACTATTTCACCAAGGTCCTCGACCACCACGACCTGGCCGGCCAGGTGCGTTGGCAGACCGAGGTTCTCGCGGCCCAATGGAACGACGATGACGGCTCGTGGAACGTTTCGCTGCGACCGGCCGACGGCCACACCACCACGATGCGCGCACGGGCGCTCATCACCGCGGTGGGCCAGTTGAACAGGCCCAACGTTCCCGACTTCGCCGGAGCGCGAACCTTCGGGGGCCCTGCGTTTCACTCGGCGGCCTGGGATCACTCGGTCGATCTGAAAGGCAAGCGGGTCGCCCTCATCGGCGCCGGTGCCAGCGGCTTCCAGATCGCCCCCGCGATCGCGGAGGACGTCGAGCACCTCACCGTGTTCCAGCGGACCGCGCAGTGGATGTTCCCCAATCCGACCTATCACGACGAGGTCGGCGACGGTGTGCGCTGGGCGATGCGCCACCTGCCGTTCTACGGGAGGTGGTACCGCTTCCTGGTGCTGTGGCCCGGCTCGGACAAGGGTCTCGACGCCGCCGAAGGCGACCCGGACTACGCCGATCAGGACCACGCCGTCAGCGACATCAATGCCGCCGCGCACATGATGTTCTCCCAGTGGATCACCAGCCAGGTCAGCGACGACTCGGAGTTGTTGGCCAAGGTGATGCCGGACTATCCCGCCTGCGGGAAACGAACCCTGCAGGACAACGGCAGCTGGCTGCGAACGCTGCAGCGCGACAACGTCGAATTGGTGCGCACCACCATCGAGAGGATCACACCGCGCGGCGTCGTCACCGATGACGGTGTGGCACACGACGTCGACGTCATCGTCTACGCCACCGGATTCCGGCACACCGATGTGCTGTGGCCGCTGAAGGTCACCGGCCGAAACGGAGTCGACCTGCACGACATGTGGGGGAGCAGGCCCTATGCCTACCTCGGGATCACCGTTCCCGAATTCCCGAACTTCTTCATCGTCTACGGGCCCGGGACCCACCTCGCCCACGGCGGCAGCCTGATCTTCCAGTCCGAACTGCAGATGCGCTACATCGATCAGTGCCTGGCGCGCCTGGCCGAGACCGACGTGCATTCCATCGAACCGAAACCCGACGCCGCCACGGAATGGCACCGACGGACGCAGACCCAGATCAAGAAGATGGTGTGGTCGCATCCCGCGGTCAGGCACTCGTATTTCAAGAACGCCGACGGCGAGATCCACACCGTCAGCCCGTGGCGTCTTAACGAGTACTGGTCGGCGGTGCGCGAACCCGATTGGTCACAATTCGTGGTGCGACAGAACGATCAAGCGCGACAAGGGAAGTGAGCACGCACATATGCGCACGGTAGTGGTCGATGGGCCCCGCAGCATCCGGGTCGACACCCGCCCCGATCCCGGGCTTCCGGGTCCCGACGGAGCGATCGTCGAGGTGAGTGCCGCCGGAATCTGCGGATCCGACCTGCACTTCTACGAGGCCGACTTTCCGATGCCCGACCCGATCGCCCTCGGCCACGAAGCCATCGGCACGGTCGTGGACGCCGGACCCCAGGTGCGCAACGTCAAGGTCGGCGATCAGGTCATGGTGTCGTCGGTCGCCGGCTGCGGCGTCTGCGCGGGGTGCGCCACCCGCGATCCGGTCATGTGCCACTCCGGCTTTCAGATCTTCGGCGGCGGTGTACTCGGCGGCGCGCAGGCCGATCTGCTGGCAGTGCCCGCCGCCGATTTCCAGCTACTGAAGGTGCCCGAGGGAATCAGCACCGAGCAGGCGTTGCTGCTCACCGACAACCTCGCCACCGGCTGGGCCGCGGCGCAGCGCGCCGACATTCCCTTCGGCGGCACCGTGGCGGTCATCGGCCTGGGAGCGGTCGGCCTGTGCTCACTGCGCAGCGCGATTTTTCAAGGTGCCGCAACCGTTTTCGCGGTAGATCAGGTCGACGGCCGGTTGCAGCGCGCCGCCCAGTGGGGGGCAACACCCGTCAAAGCGCCGGCGCTCGAGGCGATCCTGAGCGCCACCGGCGGCCGCGGCGCCGACGCGGTGATCGACGCCGTCGCCACGGACACGTCCCTGACCGAGGCGCTCAACGCCGTACGGCCGGGCGGAACCGTCTCGGTCGTCGGCGTGCACGACATGAATCCGTTTCCCCTCAACGCCCTGGGCTGCCTGATTCGCAGCATCACGCTACGGATGACCACGGCGCCGGTGCAGCGGACCTGGCCGGAATTGATCCCGTTGCTGCAGTCCGGCCGCCTGGATGTCGACGGCATCTTCACCACGACAATGCCCCTGGACGAAGCGGCCAAGGGCTATGCGACCGCGGAGTCGAGATCGGGTGCCGATGTGAAGATCTTGTTGAAGCCTTAACTTTTTATGGCAGCATGATCATCATGCGCTGTGCCGCAATTCAGCTCGAAGCCGTGCCCGCAGACGTCGACGCCAACCTGTCCAGCACCGAACGTCTCGTCGAACGCGCCGTCGCCGCGGGTGCGGATACCATCGCGTTGCCGGAGTTCTTCACCACCGGAGTCGGCTTCTGGCCCGAACTCGCCGATGCCGCCCTCCCGCCTGACGGCAAAGCGACCGAACTTCTGCTGGGCCTTGCGCAGCGCCACGGCGTCATGATCGGCGGTTCGCTGCTGATCCGAGATACCGACGGAAACGTGCGCAATGCTTACCTTCTCGTTACGGCGGAGGGCCTTGCCGGCCGCCACGACAAAGATCTACCGACGATGTGGGAGAACGCGTTCTACGTGGGCGGCCACGACGACGGGGTCATCGAGACGGGCGCTTTGACCGTGGGTGCGGCGGTCTGTTGGGAGTTGATGCGTACCCAAACGGTGCGCCGACTGCGTGGACGTATCGATCTGGCGATGACCGGTTCGGGCTGGTGGTCGATCCCCGACTGGTGGCCCAGGACCAGCTTCCGCCAGATGGAGGCGCGCAACGCGGCGACCGCCATGCGAGCCGCGGCCTCATTCGCGGGCTACGTCGGGGCACCGGTGCTGCACGCGGCGCACGTGGGCGGGCTGCACTGCCGCATGCCGTGGCTGCCGTTGGACTACGACGGCCGGTTCGAGGGCGGCACGATGATCGTCGCCGCCGACGGCACGGTGTTGGCCTGCCGAGACCAGGCCGACGGCGAAGGCATCGTCGTCGCCGACGTCGAGGTTGGACGACGCGCCCCGACCACCCACGCGCCCAAGGGTTTCTGGCTGCACCGGCGCGGCGCGCTGGCCGCGATGACATGGCACTACCAACGCGTGCACGGCCGGCGCTATTACCGTCGCCACGTCGCGCGCGCCGCGGCCTGAGTGGTCACCGGGTGGCCGTGATGTATTGGGACCGCATGAAACCGTCGATCTTCACGTCGACATCCGGCGGGGTCATTCCGTAGCCGGCCTGTAAGTCGAGCGTGTTGCGGACGGGTTCGACGGCCCATCCGTGCGCGGTGAGCCACTCCGCGGGGTCCGACTGCGGTTCGTACGTCAGAGCCGAAAAGTCAACATTGCCGGACACATTGACCCCTGGGTGAGTTGTCTCCAAGGCGTGGAGCTGGTCGTGGTCCAGGCGCGACCCCAGCGCGCCGATCGCAATGCGGCTGCCCGGCGCGCTGAGCCCGCTGATCCGGGTGACGAGCGCGTGCTGCGCCTCGTCGGTCAGGTAGGGGAGCACCCCCTCCACCGACCAGGCGCTCGGGCTCTCGACGTCAAATCCGGCCTCCTCCAGGGGCCGCGACCAGTCGGTGCGCAGATCGGCGGCGACCTCGATTCTGTGCGCCTTCGGCGCCGCGCCCTGCTCGCCGAGCACGCGTGCCTTGAATTCGAGCACCTTCGGCAGATCGACTTCGAAAACCCTTGTGCCCTCCGGCCATTCGAGGCGGAAGGCGCGTGAATCCAGCCCGGCGGCGACGATCACCGCCTGTCCTATGCCTGCCTCCCCGGAGGCGGCGAAAAAGTCGTCGAAGAACCGGGTCTGCACGCCGTAAAGGCGCGGGAAAGCCATCTCATCCTCGGAGCTACCCGGGTTCGCCAGCACCCCCGCCAGATACGGGTCCCGCGAGGCGGCGATGAAGACTTTCGCGTAGTCGTCGCGCACCAATGGCTGCGGGCTCACGGCATGCAGCGCACGCCAACCCGCCACGAGCAGCGCGGTGTAACCGACGCTGCTGACGATGTCCCAGTTGTCATCGTCGGAGCGGAGCGATCCGAATTCAGGTGTCGTGCCCACGGTCGCCTTCCCGTCACCGCGGCCAGTAAAAGCCGGCTTTCCCCAACGTACCCGCGGGCCGGTCTCAGAGTTCCAGGAACACCGTGACGGGTCCGTCGTTCACCAGCTCGACCTGCATATTCGCGCCGAACAGCCCGGTCTGTACGTCGGCGCCCAGTTCCCGCAACGCCGCCGCGAAGTCCGCCACCAACGGCTCGGCGAGCGCCCCGGGCGCGGCCGCATTCCATGACGGGCGGCGGCCCTTGGCGGTGTCGGCGTAGAGGGTGAACTGGCTGACGACCAGGATGGGGGCGTTGGCGTCGGACGCGGACCGCTCGTCGGCGAGAATCCTCAGGTTCCACAGCTTCTCGGCGAGCCGCCGTGCCTTGTCGCGATCATCGGTATGGGTGACGCCGACGAATGCCAACAGGCCCTGCCCATCCGGCCGGATGGCGCCGACCACCGCGCCCCCGACCGACACCGTTGCCGACGAGACCCGTTGCACCAACACCCGCATGGGCGTCGATGCTGCCAGACCGGCCGGCACGGGGTTGGGTACGCTCGTTGAGTGTCGGTGCTCGTCGCGTTTTCCGTTACCCCGATGGGGGTCGGCGAGGGTGTCGGCGAGATCGTCGCCGATGCGGTCCGGGTGGTTCGTGACTCCGGTTTGCCCAACAAGACCGATTCGATGTTCACCGTGATCGAGGGCGAAACGTGGGACGAAGTCATGGCCGTCGTGCAGCGCGCGGTCGAAGCTGTGGCCGCCCGCGCGCCCAGGGTCAGCACGGTGATCAAGGCCGACTGGCGGACCGGCGCCAGCGACGCGATGACGCAGAAGGTCGCCTCGGTCGAGCGTCACCTCTCTGACGGCTAGCGTGGTGCCGCGGTCCGAAACGCTCGCTCGGCCGCGTTGGTGATCGTGTCGACGTCGAGTTTGGTCACGTCGGCCTGAAGTACCTCTGACTCGATCATCGGCGCTTGGTCTCCCAGAAGCGCCCCGCAGTCCATGCGTAGGCTCATCCCGGTGAGCGCACGCGCAGGCATCGTTGTCACCGGTACCGAGGTCCTCACCGGACGCGTCCAAGACGCAAACGGTCCCTGGATCGCCGATCGCCTCCTGGAGCTGGGCGTCGAGCTGGCGCACATCACGATCTGCGGCGACCGCCCCGCCGACATCGAAGCCCAGCTGCGGTTCCTCGCCGATCAGGGTGTGGACCTGATCGTCACCAGCGGCGGCCTGGGGCCCACGGCCGACGATATGACCGTCGAGGTGGTGGCGCGGTTCTGCGAACGCGAGCTGGTGCTGGACGCCGAGGTCGAGGAGAAGATCGCGAACATCCTCAAAAGGCTGATGGCGCGCAATCCCGCATTCCAATCCGCCTTGGATCCCGGCACTTTCGAGTCGCTGCGGGCCGCCAATCGCAAACAGGCGATGGTTCCGGCCGGGGCGCAGGTGCTCGACCCGGTCGGCACCGCGCCCGGCGTGGTCGTGCCCGGCAAGCCCACCGTGATCGTTCTCCCGGGGCCGCCGCGCGAGCTGCAGCCGATGTGGCACACGGCCATCGAGACGCCGGCGGCGCGGGACGCGATCGCCGGCCGGACCATCTATCGGCAGGAGATGCTGCGGATGTTCGGGCTGCCCGAGTCGGGTCTGGCCGAAACGCTGCGCGATGCCGAAAATGCGGTGCCCGGCTTCGGGCAACTCGAGATCACCACCTGCCTGCGGCGCGGTGAGATCGAAATGGTCACCCGCTACGAGCCGGACGCGGCCGACGCGTACGCCCAGCTCACCAAGCTGCTGCGCGAAAGACATGGGCAGCAGCTCTACTCCGAGGACGGCTCGCGCGTCGACGATCTAGTTGCGCAACTGCTGGCCGGCCACCGGATTGCGACGGCGGAGTCCTGCACCGCGGGACTGCTGGCGGCACGGCTGACCGACCGGCCCGGATCGTCGGACTATGTGGCCGGCGGCGTGGTCTCGTACTCGAACGAGGCGAAAGCGGAGTTGCTGGGTGTCGACCGGGCGTTGATCGAGTCGCATGGCGCGGTGTCCGAGCCGGTGGCCGAGGCGATGGCGGCAGGCGCGCTGCAACGCTTCGGTGCCGACACCGCGGTCGCGATCACCGGCATCGCCGGGCCGGGTGGGGGCACGGAGGAAAAGCCGGTGGGCACGGTCTGTTTCAGCGTGACGGTGGGGCCGCCCGGTTCAACGGGCCGCACGGATACCCGCACACTGCGTCTTCCCGGCAACCGGTCGGATATCAGGGAACGGTCGACAACGGTGGCCATGCACCTGCTGCTTCGTCTGCTGAGCGGCACCGGCTAGTTCACCTCACTTCGGTTGCAGGGAAAGCACTTTCCGTCGTGCCGAAGCGGATCCCCGTCGCGTCTTTGCCGATCAGCGTCAGCACCGTGACCGCGATCAACACCGGCACGATCGTCGCCGCCAACGCGAACGGGTAGCCGTGGGATTCGGCGAGACGTTCCTGGATCGGTAAATTGAATGCCGCCAACAGGTTTCCGAGTTGGTAGGTCACCCCGGGGTAGAGGCCATGGATGGCATCCGGCGACATCTCGGTGAGGTGGGCGGGGATCACGCCCCACGCGCCCTGCACGGACAGCTGCATCACAAACGAACCCAGGCATAGCATGGCCGCGCTGCGTGAGTATGCGAACAGCGGCACGATCGGTAGCGCCAACATCGCACAGAAGACGACCGTGTAGCGGCGACCCCACCGCTGCGACAGCGTTCCGAAGACGAGCCCTCCGATGATGGCGCCGACGTTGTAGACCACCACGATCCACTTGACCGTCGTGCTGGACAGGCCGGCACCTTGATCGGCGTGCGCGCCCAAGAACGTGGGGTAGACATCCTGTGTACCGTGGCTCATCCAGTTGAAGGCCGTCATCAGCAAAGCCAGGTAGATGAAGCGCCGGACGATCGCGCCGCTGCGCAGCACGTCGCGGATTCTGGTGCTGGTGAGCTTCATCCGGTCTTGTGCGGCCTCCCACACCTCGGACTCCTCCACCCGGTAGCGAATGATCAGGCTGATCAGGGCGGGGACGATGCTCAGGCCGAACAACCAGCGCCACGACAGTCCCAGCCAGTCCATCACCACCAGGGAGGCGACGCTCGCCAGCAGGTAGCCGAACGCGTAGCCCTCTTGCAGCAGCCCGGAGAAAAATCCGCGCCGCTGCACGGGAACCTTCTCCATGGCGAGCGCGGCACCAAGCCCCCATTCACCGCCCATGCCAATGCCGTACAGCAGCCGCAGGATGACCAACACGGTGAAGTTGGGCGCGAAGGCGCACAGGAAGCCCACGACGGAATAGAACATGACGTCGACCATCAGCGGCAGCCGCCGACCGACGCGATCGGCCCACAGACCGAACAGCAGCGCGCCGACGGGACGCATGATCAGGGTGGCCGTGGTGACGAACGCGACCTCGGCCTTGCTGTGGTGGAACGTCTTTGCGATGTCGGCGTAGACGAGCACCACGATGAAGTAGTCGAAGGCGTCCATCGTCCAGCCCAACAGCGCTGCGATGAACGAGTTTCGCTGATCGGCGGTCAACTTCTTTTGCGGACTCTGTGTGGTCACGTCAGCATCGTGGCCCACCGGGCCCGTCGGCGCGACCTGTTTCGCCGCGCACGATCCGAGAGTAAGTTCCGGATACATGCGGATCATCGACGCCGACGGCCATGTCGCCGAAAATTCTTCGCTGGCAGTCGAAGCGATCAAACGATGGCCGGAACACGTCAGGCCCAGCACGAACGGGCGGCTCGGGTTGACGCTCGAAGGCCGCAACTATCCCGAGGACCATGGCCCGGGCGCCGGCTGCCCGCCCGAACATGGGATCAGTACGGCACCCGATATCAACTGCCGGTCGGCCGAAGGCGTGCTGGGCGACGCCGATCGTGATCACATCGACACCATGGTGCTGTATCCGAGCCTCGGCCTGTGCGCGCCGAGCCTCGAGGATCCCGAATTCGCCGCCGGATTCGCCCGCCTCTACAACGAGTGGATCGCCGATTACTGCGCCTCGTCGGGAGGGCGGCTACGAGGCGTCGCGGTAACTCCGGTCGAGCATGGACAGCTGGCGATCGACGTCATGACCGAGGCCAAAGACCTTGGGCTGGTGGCGACTTTGGTCCCGCCGGCGCTCAAGACCCGCAACCTCGACCACCCCGACCTCGACCCGTTCTATGCCGCGGCCGTCGAACTCGGGATGCCGCTGGGCGTGCATGGCGCGCCGGGCATCCATCTGCCCAAGATCGGGGTGGACCGCTTCACGAATTACATTCAGGTGCACTGCATCAGTTTTCCGTTTGACCAGATGACCGCGATGACCGCCTTGGTCTCCGGCGGCGTCTTCGAGCGCCACCCGGAGTTACGGGTCGCCTTCCTCGAAGCCGGCGCCGGCTGGGTTCCGTTCTTCATGGACCGGCTGCACGAGCATTACGAGAAGCGCGGCGATTGGGTGGAGCGCGGCTGGCGTCGCGATCCGCACGACTATCTGGCCGCGGGCAACATCTGGGTGACGTGTGAGCCGGAGGAGCCGATCCTGCCCGGGGTGATCGACGTGCTGGGCGCCGATTTCATCATGTTCGCCAGCGACTACCCGCACTGGGACGGCGAGTGGCCGGAGAGCACCAAACACCTGCGAACTCGTGCCGATATCAGCGAGG